>JAHEMN010000082.1 GCA_024643645.1 Chitinophagaceae bacterium
TTAGTAGGCTTATTCTTCCTGGGTTCAGCTGTCTTTTTCGGCATAAAATTAAATTTAAGGTTAGTGAATTATTTATTTGGTTGCACAGTATTTGTTCCCGGTCCTCTCTGATGTCCTTTCAGAAGCAGCAACTGTACAGCCCGATTAAAAGTAAACAAAGATATGCCTATAATGGTAAGTACCATATATGATCAAGGTACCCTGTTCTCCGTAATCTTGACGCCGTAGTTGGTGTAAGAACCTAAATGTGCAGATTGCTTCGGCTTTTGCGAGTCTGCAGGTTTTCACTGAAATACTGCAGGAAAGGCAATTACCCACACAAAATGAGAAGCTATATCCGAAAAATGAAACTAATCTTTTGTATTATTCTATCAATACAAATGCAGCCCAGAAGTATGGAGGATATTTAGAACGCATTGTTTTTTGTGCAAGATTAAAAGCAGCCCGTACTGGTTTTTTATTTAATAAGTTTGTATAAAATAAGTTCATTAATTCAGCAGTTTCCTTATCCGGCACCTGCCATAAACTTACTATCAGGTTTTTTACTCCAGCAAGCTTAAAAGCCCTTTGTAAACCAAAAACACCCTCAGTTCCTTCCACATCGCCTAAAGCAGTTTCACAAGCACTCAACACAACAAGTTTTACATTTGACAGATTTAATTGAGCAATTTCATAGGCTGTTACTATTCCGTCCTCTGCTTCACCTTCTAATCTTGATTTTCCCCATGCATTATTAGCACCAGCTAATACTATACCGCTTCGTAATAAGGGATCCTCAGCCATCGCCAGCGTTTCTCCTCCATCCAAAATCAATCCCGTTTTTTGCTCCATATCCTTTTTCTGTTTAAGAAAAAAACCATGTGTAGCAAGATGTATGATTTCGGGGGAATGATTATTTAAAGATTTAAATGATGCTTCTGTGGCTCTTGCTTCACTTGCAATTGTTGCAATTATACTATTTGATTTAAATAACTGTTGCAATCCTGCAATTTCATCACCAGTACCAGGTAAAGGCTGCCAGAGCCCTGTATTTGTATTTCTTTTAGTATTCGATTCTGCCAACGTATTATTAAAATCAGGATTACCTAACATATAAACTGACTTCCATGAAGTATATTCATCCATTGTTTTTTCAGCAACCTGACGAATACTGCTGTATTGTTGTAATTCAAACAAATCAAGCAGAATTGAGTCCTTCGAAACTGGCATAGCATGAAAAGCCAGCTTGTGCAATATTCCATCTGGCGAATAAGATATTTTTTTAATATTTTGCAGATAGGGCATTAATGGTTTCCAGATAGCTGCATAAATACTATCACCTATAAAAAAGCCGTTATTGTCTAATTCCAACCCTCTGTATATTTTATGAATTGACACTTCTTTTTTTCCTGATGAATCAATAGACAGATATTGCACCAGTTGTTTTTCTGAAGTCAATTGTATAAATTGAGGTGATGCCAATGATTTCCTGATAAGAATGGCCGCATATTGAATCGTATCAGAAAAAACTCCATCTCTATAAAAAGGAACTTTTACAAATTCAATTGCTGCTTCATCTGCTGCTAAGGCAGAATGCACCTGTTTCCAAAAAACAGTATTTAAAGGCTGAGTAATATTACCTGCTGACAATTGACTGATCTCCTTTTCAAATGCATTAGCGATCTTTTCAAGACTATCTGTCGAATATATTCGTTCATTTAGTGGCCTTGCATATAACCTGTTTAATATCGTTTTACTTGATTGCCATTGATTCAACAATTTCAACAAAGCAGGACTTGCACTTGATCTTGCTTTTCTGATATTAGCCGCAGCATCATTTAACACAAATCCCTTTAATTGCAGCTGTTGATCTACCATTGCTTCAACCATTGGGCCAGCAGTGATACCAGATTGTAACAATAAAGATGGAAACAGGTTAAAAAGAAAAGATTGCTTATCCCACCAAATCAATTTCTCTTTTTCGCTTAATACATAAAAATTTTGTTTAAAATGCTTTACCAGGATCATATTTCCTTTCTGTAAATATTCGCCAGCTTTTTCCACATGTTGCTGTACCAATTCCAGCATGGCAATATTGTTATAAATTACTGCTAATAATTCAGCATCATCACCCATCACCTGCTTACATATAGCTAATAATTTAATTGCAATTTTATTTGCCTGAACAAAATCTCCTTTCCCTTTATATGCCAACATTAGCGAATTGGCAGTTTTGATAAATTCAGTTGAATTTATTTTATTATTTTCCTCCAATAATTTTGCAGACAACGAAGCATATATAAGGGCAGAATCAAACTTATTTTCATTCAGATATAATGCACTTAAATTTCCATAAAGTAAAATTGTAGGCTCAATATTTTTATCCTCCCTATTTTGCAAAATCTGATACAAACGGGAATATATTGTTTTTGCAATATCATTATTCCCTCTCCGCTGCTCCATTAATGCCACATTATTCATCAGACTAATAAAATTCGAAGTGTTTTCCAATTTCTTTTTTACATAGATATTAATGGCATTCACCAATAGTTTGTCTGCTTCATCAAACCGGGATTGCATAACCAACACCATACTAAGGTTAAGCAGACTAATAGCATATTCAGGATGCTCATCCCCAAGTATTTTTTTTCTTATTTCCAGTGATTTTCTTAGAACTACTTCAGCACCTGCATAATTTCCCATTACTTGAAAAGTAACCCCTTGGTTAGATAACAAAGAAGCTTCTTGTCTGCTATCGTTACCGAAATATTTTATTGCATTTTCAATAGCAACTGAATATGCCGCCAAACTATTATTGTTTTCGCCCCGCTTATAGTAAACTAGACCCAGTACTTCATTAGCACTTACGAGTAAATAAGAGTTGTTATTATATATCTTTTGTATAATCCCAGTTCCCTGATTCACATGTGCTTCTGCAGCATCCAATTCACCTAGTTGAGCTTCCGCATTTGCAGTCACTATTAACAATTCTGCTGCTCTTGCACTATCAACTGATGCAGGATTATAATACACAGCTAACAGATCATTCAATATTTTTTTAGCTTCCAGTAACCGCCCTGCCTGAATATACGAGTAGGATCGGCTTTGCAACAAACTATAGTACAGTTCACTGATTGCTTTATCATTTTTTTGTAATAATTCTAACGACTTAGCATAATAACTTTCAGCCAATTCAAAAAAACTGTTGTCGGAATAAAAATCAGCTGCCCCCTTATAATATAATGCCAGTACGGTGGAATCAATTTGCGGAAGTTTTTCTAAAATGCGAAGACCTTCCTGCAGATATTGTTCAGCATCCTGCACCCTGTTTTGCATCTTAACGGATTTGAATAGCTCAATCAGCACTGCTGCATATTCATCATTATTTTTTCCCTGAAGCTTTTCTACCAATAAAAGTGCTTCCGTTAATGTTGCTTCTGCTTCAGCAAACCGGTTAAGATTGTATAAGGAATATCCCTTATAATAAGTCATTGAATAATATTCAGGGCTGCCTTTACCCTTCTTCTTCAAAAGTATTGGCAGTGTTTTTACTGCTATTTCGAACAGCCCTTTGTAATCATCCAGTTTGAAATAGGAGTCCGTCAGATTTGTTGCTACAATCAAAAAAATATCGGAATTATTTGTTTCTGGGAGAAAGAAATAGTCTGCTGATTTTTTAAAATAACCAACCGCTGAATCAATTTTATTACCAACAAAAAATATAGTACCGATACTGTTATTTATCAATGCCAGTTCTTCGTTTGATTCGCCAGATTTATTATTTTGCTGGTATACTTCAATAGCTAATTTATAATTAGGTAGTGCTTTAGCAAAATCTTCTAAATAATAATAACCTTCCGCCAGATTGTATAATGAAATAGCATAGTTAATATTTTGAATACCAAATTCTTCTTTTGCTTTTATCACTGCTTTTTCCCCAACTATTACTGCTGCAGCATAATCCTGTTGCTGAAATAAAGTGATAAACTTTTCATTTAAATCGGAAAACTTTTGTGCAAAACTTATTTTATAAAGGGGGAATAATAATACAAAAAAAGCAATTCGTTTCATAAATGAAGCCTCTGTTTATAATTACAAACAATTTAATCATTTTAAATGTTATTGATACATAGTTTCTCAGTTTACAAGCTGATACTCTCTACCGCCTATTTGCCCATCATCATGCTTTATGAAAAAATAAATGTAAAATTGTTCCATTGTTGTTGATGTTTTCTTCAACCAGCCATATGAAATTATAGACTCTTGTATTTGCTCATCTGTGTTACTACAAAACAAGTATGGTTCTCACCCCATCTTCCACAGGAAGATAAGGTTGCGAACTAATCTTCGATTGCAAGTGACGATCACCAGTGTTACATTTGCTGGGTAAATAAATACGATGCCCCCAAATTGGTGTAAGACCTGACCAAGCAGATTGCTTCGGTCTTTCAGCACCCCACTCCCTTTAAAATATTACTTACGATCTCGCAAAGCACAACTAATCAATTGTATTGGATCTCCAATTGTCGAAGTAATCTCAAACTTGGTGTACTGAGTTTGTCAGATTATCTCCACCGGCCACTTGAGGTAAAGATTTCTTATTTATTTTTAAAAACATTTATTGCAATGGAGTAGAGTGTTGTGTTATACATAAACTTAAAAAAACTCTCAGTATTTTGTTATATATTCAATAAAACATAAAATATGAAATCAGTACTTATAACGGGTACCAGCAAAGGCATTGGTCTTGACACTGCATTCGCATTTGGCAGAGCCGGATACAAGGTTTTTGCTACCATGCGCAAACCTTCAACCGCAGCTGCTTTCCAACAAAAGATAAAAGAAGAGAATTTACCAATCATCATTTCAGCAATGGATGTTGATTCAGATAATTCAGTTAAGAATTGTATAGATGCGATTTTAAAAGAAACCGATTTCATAGATGTACTGGTAAATAATGCAGGAATAGAAAAACATGGATCAGTAGAAGAAATGACGATGCAGGATTTTAAAGAAGTGATGGAGACCAATTATTTTGGTGTACTCCGCTGTACAAAACACCTGCTGCCATTGATGCGGGAAAAACGCAAAGGCTGTATCATCACTGTTGCATCCATTGCCGGCCGTATTGCCAATACACCACTATCTTCATATACTGCCAGTAAACATGCAGTGGAAGCCGTTTGTGAATCGCTGGCACAGGAAGTAAAACCATTTAATATAAGGGTGGCAATTGTAGAGCCCGGAATTATCAATACACAAATGGCACAGGATATCAGTGTCAATGAAGAATCAATTTATCCACAGGCAAAACGCTTTGCCGGTTTATTTGCAGCATCATTAAAAAAAGCCCCGGTTAATCCAACAATAGTTGCTGATAAGATACTTGAAATAGCAGAAACTGGCACCTGGCAGTTAAGACATCCTGTAGGGCCGGATGCTATTCCTTTTCTGCAATGGCGGGCATCGATGACCGATGAAGAATATGTAGATTGGAATGCTGCTACAGATGAGGAATATTATGCTGCTGTGGAAAGCACTTTTGGTTTAGATGCAAGAAAGGATTGATTATTTCACTTCTGCTCTGGCATGATTTCCACAAAAAACTACAACACTGTAATTAATATTAGAATCTGAGAATTCAGATTGTTTCGGTCTCTCACTACCACACTCCTATTAAAACATCTCTTACTGCCTCGCAATGATTTTTTAAAACTTCAAACCCAAACAAATAGTAAAAATTATTTAGCTCCGGATTATTCTTTTGAGATTATAGTAATGTAACCGGATATTATCATAATACAAAGCAAGTATTAAAACTAATGTAGCTATTAAAAGGGTCTTAAGTCCCATACTGCTGTAAGTAAAGCCACCAATTACACAACCCGAAAAGAAACAACCAATAATAGCTAATTTCAGAAATATGCTTTTTGATAATTGTCTCAACTCAACTTTACGGCGATAAAAGAACAACTGTGACAATTCAATACCAAGGTCAGTAAAAAGTCCTGTAAGGTGTGTTGTTCTTACTACAGATTGAGATACTTTTGTTACCAGTGCATTCTGCAATCCCATTGAAAAAAGTAATACACAAGCAACTACTTGCCCACTGAAATTGGTAAAAACATATTCTTTACCAAAAAAACCGATACAAGTCAGCATCAATATCTCGAAAAACATCGGCACAGCATAAGCTATCTGTGGCCTTATTCTTGAAAAAGTTTCTATAAGCATATTTGAAAAAAAAGCCCCTGCCAGAAAAGACAAAATAAAGACCAGGTAAACTATCGCAATTGTATAATGCCTCTGTGAAAACTCTTCTCCAAAAAAGGCAAAATGTCCTGTAACATTTGTTGTAAGGACTTTTACAGATAACACACCTGTGATATTTACAATACCTGCCACTAAAGAAAGAAGAGAAGCTAACCGAAGGTTATGAATATAGGTTCTGTTGTTCCCTTTGTGGCGAAACATAGGTTAGTAAATTTGATGCAATTTACAAACTTCATACCTTGGTTAATGTAAGAACCTGAGTGTGCAGATTGCTTCGACCTTCCAGCACCCCACTCCCATTAAAACATCACTAACGGCCTCGCAATGACGTACCTTTTTCGTGGGTCGTCATTGCGAGGTCAATGCATAACTCATCAATTGGCGGAAGCAAACTCATTAGCACTCACTTCAATGGTTGTCATCTTTCAAAGTTGCACAACATAAAAAATATACTTCATAAAATCCTGAACAAAGAATGTATTGCAGATCATAGTACGTATATTTAAAGAGGAGTTCATGCTAAAACAAACCAAAATGAAAAAACAATCTTTCATCGTTTTGCTATCCTTTTTGATAAGCACTGCAAATGCCCAGGAAAATAAAAAAGATTATACTGAAGCATTTAAACTTGTTGAAGTGTGGTTAGAAGCACAAAAAGATTTTGATCATTTACCCGGTTTAACAGCAATTGTGATTGATGACCAGAAAGTACTTTGGTCGGGTGCCGTCGGCATGTCAAATGTTGAGAAAAATATTAAAGCAGAGGCTTCCACCCTTTTCAGCATCTGTTCTATATCCAAACTATTTACATCTGTGGCAATAATGAAATTATATGATGAAGGAAAACTTCGTTTGGATGACAAAGTAGCTGATTTACTTCCGGCATATAATCTTCAACAAAAATTTCCTGAAAGCGGTCCTATTACTGTTCGTTCCTTACTTACACATTCCTCCGGGCTTCCAAGAGAAGCCGCCTATCCCTACTGGACGGGGCCCGACTTTCCTTTTCCCAGCAAAGAGCAAATAGATTCAACATTAAGCAAACAAGAAACACTTTACCCTGCCTCAACTTATTTTCAATACAGTAATCTTGGCCTCACTCTTTTAGGCGAAATAGTAGAAGCAATCAGTGGAATTTCATTTGCTGAATATGTTCAGAAAAATATTCTTATGCCGCTGCGGCTTTCAAATACCCGTACAGTAATGCCCCGGCAGTTGTACGGTAAAGAACTGGCCACTGGTTACTCCGCCTTGACAAGGATCGGCAAAAGGGAAAATGTAAATTTCTTTACGGCTAACGGAATTGCCCCTGCAGCAGGTTTCACCTCGAATGTTTTTGATCTTGGGAGTTTTGCTTCCTGGCAATTCCGGTTAAGAGATTCCAGCATTACTGATATTCTTAAACCTTCTACACTTAAATATATGCAGCAGGTACACTGGACAAACCCCGACTGGAAAACAACCTGGGGACTTGGCTTTGTTGTATATAAAGGAGATAATGGCAGTACCTGGGCCGGACATGGCGGCAGTTGTCCGGGATATAGAACCACTTTACAACTGGACCTGAAGAATAAAAGAGCCTATTCAGTAATGATCAATGCCAGTGGTACAGACCCGGATAAATACCTGGACGGGATTAGTACCATTCTAAATAAAGTAAAGGCTACCGAAAAAGAAAATCCAGCAGTAACTAAAAAAGATCTAAGCGAATATGCCGGTTATTATAGCCAGATCCCCTGGTGGGGAGAAAGATATCTTTCTACTTGGGAAGGAAAATTGGTCGGTCTTTCTTTGCCTGCTAATGATCCCGGAGAAGCGATGACCTTTTACAAACATATAGAGGGAGATACATTCCGCAGGATAAGAGAAGATGATGAATTAGGAGAGACACTTGTTTTTGAAAGAGATAAGAATGGCAAAATCATCCAATATAAAGTTCATGGAAATTATTCAAAAAAAATAAACAGGTAAATCATAATTTCCGCCTTGGTTGCTGTTTTCTTCCACCAACCCTTGCAACAATCAGTACAATCCAATACTTTGAAAATATACAACTTGAAAAATAAATTATCTTTTTAGTCCTTGAAACATTTACAATACTAATCTGGTTTTCAATCATAACCCACTCTTTCTGTTATCTGTATTTATAATCAATTACATTGTTCCGATAATTATATCAACAACTGATTTTTGTCATATTCAATAAAGCTCCTTTTAATTAATTTTAGAATAACGTAAATCAAAACGATAAATAAGGTTACAATTTTAACACCAGATATTACCTATAATATCAACATGTTTGTAGTAGCAGATTCGCTGGTTGAATTTTTATTCTCCTGTGAAACACCCAGGAAAGGATTAATTATTACCATTTGCATGACATGTAATAATTAAAAAAATAATTGAAAGAATCAAGTAAGTAAAGTCATTGATGTATAGCTATTAAATTATTATTAATATATTTTACATGAAAAAACTTTTCACACTAGTCGCAGTTTTTCTTTTGGCATCTGTTATTTCAGTTGCGCAGTATTCAACAGACTGGATCAGGCCTGCAGAGTCATTCAATAAAACAGGAACAATGATTGCCAGGGATAACCTTGATAATGTTATCGTAACAGGAAAAGTTATAAGCTCAAATATTTATACCAGGAAATACGACAAATTTGGAAATTTTTTATGGGAACAAATATCAACTTCAGGAATCAATGGAAATTATGAAACCTCATTATGGATTAATACCGATTTTGAAAATAATGTTTTGGTAACAGGGTACCAATATGCAGGTACTTCAAACCAACTACCAATAGCTATTCTTGCTATAAAGTATAATGCTGCCGGCGATTTAGTATGGAAACAGATTTTACCCATTTCAAATATTTACCTAACCGGGTTGAGAAGCGAAGTTGATAATTATGGGAACCTTTACATTGGAACACAGGCGGCAACCCCTTCAGCCGGTTTTCAGTTTTATAAATTAAGCCCCTCGGGATCTGTTTTATTTTATAGAAATAATAGCCTTAACGGAATAAATGGCTTTACCTCAATGCGGCTTAAAGGCAATAAAGTAGTTATGAGTGGAAGCTCAGGCACAATAAGTGCAGCTCCTATTGTTGCCTGGGATACTGCAGGAAACCTGCTTTGGACCGCCTCTATGCTTGGCAGATCGGCTATTGACGTTGAAATAGATGATGCAGGAAATGTGTACATGCTTACTGCCTATACCAATCAGGTTTCTGCCAGTAGCGGTGAGGATATACTCATTTACAAATTTGATCCCTCTGGTACACAACTATGGGTTAAAAATTTTGATTTCAGCGGACAGGATTATCCAACCCGCTTCACATTTGTCGGTAATAAATTAAGTGTGATCGGTTATGGCAATATCAGCTCTTCATATTTCGACTGGATAACCTTTCAATTAGATGCAGGGGGAACCATGTTGTGGAATGTACGTTACCATGAGACTACGGGTAATGATGAACAACCTAATTTTATTTCTGCAAAAGAGAATGGGGAGGTTTTTGTAACAGGCAGAGGCGGACCATTTTTCAGTCAGTTTGGTAATGACTACCTGAGGATGATAACCGTTAAATATGATAATAACGGAGTACGTAAATGGGTTGATTCAGTAAATGTTTACAGTGGCAAAGGCATGGCTTGTACCCTTGCCAGCGATAGCAGTTTGTATGTATTGAGTGATGCTTATATGACTGCTTTCCATTTCCTTGATCATACAGGAGGTATAGCAGCTGTAATACCACCAGCATTGAATGTCTCTAACATTGGCAGTACCTATGCCACATTTTCATGGGCTGCTGTACCCGATGCATATTTGTATCATTTGCGGTATAAAAAAGCAACGGATATTTTATGGACCGTTACATCTATTGATATTCCTATCATTACAATAAATGGATTGACTGATGCGACATCCTACGAATATGCTTGTGAAGCCATTAATAGTGGTGGCCCTTCTGGATTCAGTGCAACTAAGACGTTTACTACCGGAACAGCTTTGCCTATCAATGGTATTGATTTAAATGTAAAACGACAAGGGGTTAATGTATTAATAAACTGGAGTACACAATCTGAACAAAACAGTTCCTATTTTGAAATAGAACGCAGTTTTGATGGGCTTTCATTTTTAAGTATCGGACGGGTACAGGCGGCAGGTAACAGCAGTAGCATTCAGACCTATAGCTTCTACGACAGGAATACAGAAAACCGGTTGATTTATTATCGATTAAAGATGACAGACATTGATGCAGCATTCAAATTCAGTCCGGTCAGAATAGTATCCAAAACTGAAGCAACAGGGACATTTGGTATATTTCCAAATCCTGCAACAAAAAATGTAACTATTGTTTTGAATGAAGTTGCCAGAGAAGAACTTCAATTAAGGATGATCAATCAATTAGGGCAAGTGGTATTAACAAAGCAGATCACAAAAGGCACACAATTAATTAAAATAGATTTACAAACTTTAAGCCCAGGTATTTATGTATTAAGCCTTACATCTCATAATTTATTATGGACTAACAAGATGGTAGTAAAATAATAACAACAGATATAATAAATTCTTTTATTCCGCCTTGGCTGGTGTCTAACAAAAATAACACACCGCGGTTAATGTTAAAACCTGAATAGGAATATTGCTTCGGCCTTTCGGCACTCCACACTCATCGAAACCTCACAAACGGCCTCGCAATTATGATCCGCACAAGAGGTTCGTCATTGCAATACATTTCCGACCTCCTTAGTAATAATTTGATAGCTCCGATAAATTAACATATCTTTCTACTAACCTTTACCCTCATACTTCTTCTTTCGATCCCTATTTAGACAATACCCTTTTATTTATTTACCACTTAAACCAAAAAAATGAAAAAATTTTTTCTTCTCTGCATGCTTATTCCATTATTAGGAATAGGACAAAAAAATGTTATCAGTGCATTCCGTGTTTTTCCAAAAGCTGATAAAGGTCTTGAATTCGAAAAAGCATTCATTACCCATGTACAGAAATTCCATACCGGCGACTGGAAGTGGAATGTATGGGAAATTCAATCAGGGCCTGACTATGGCGGCTTCATGGTTACAGAAGGTCCATTAAGCTGGGATCAGTTTGATACCCGTGGAAATCTGGGAGATGCCCATACACAGGATTGGGCTAAAAATGTATCACCCTATATTACAGAAAGAACCAGTTCAACCTATTCTGTGTTTAATGAAGATATGAGTTCAGTTGCACTCACAGATTATGCAGACAAGATTTTAATTAATCATTATTATCCAAAACCGGGATTGATTGTTGGAGTTACGGACATGCTCATCAAATTAAAAAAAGTTTGGGCACAAAGCAATGAAGCAGTAGCCGTATATAGCAGTGTTGGTTCAGGTGCACCTCAATATACATCTGTGAATCGCCTGAAAAACGGACTAAAAGAATTGAGTGATGATTACCGGAAACCTTTGTCTGAAAGATATGACGCTGCATTTGGAGAAGGAAGCTGGAAATACTGGCTTCAGGAATTTACCAACAATGTTGAAAGCAGATGGAGTGAACTTCTTTTTAAAAGAGCAGACTTAAGTTCGAAATAAAAATTTCATATTTTTTTTAGAAACAACTTCTTTACTATTGAAGAAGTTGTTTTTTTGTGTAACAAATCTTCTGACCTTTTCCTGTAATTGCAGATGCTGCGAAAAAACAATATGCCATAGCTGGTGTTTTTCCCACTAACCAATTGACTCTATATCAACTCGGAAACCGATACCATTTTCCTTTTACTTCAATTAGAACATCAGCAGCGCTGGGCCACAATGGAGGCACTGTATTTTTTTTCTCCCAGTCTTTTAATGCTTGTTGTAATTCATTTAATTTATCGGGCTGTTGTACAGATAGGTCATTTTTTTCTTCCCTGTCTTCTGCAATATTAAACAGGTAAGTAACTTTATTTTTTTCATTTATATATAATTTCCAATTGCCCCGGCGAAAAGCTTTTGAATACCCGTTTCTCCAGAAAAAATCCTGATGCGGCACTAACGAATCATTACTCAGATAAGGAAGCAGGTTAACGCCATCATATATCCGGTTCATTGCCAATGGTGCTTCGCTTACGGCAGCTATTGTGCTGTATATATCCAGCGATGAAACGGGATGATCATATTGTTGCCTTGCCTTTACCCCAATTGGATATTGTAATAAAAAAGGAACTGCAATTCCACCGTCAAAATGAGTTGCTTTCCCCCCAAGCTTCGGAGCATTATCTGTGGCACGGGTATATGTGGCGCCACCATTATCACTTATAAAAAAAATAAGACAGTTGTCTAACAAGTTTTCCTGCTCCAGTTTTTTTATAACACTCCCTACGGCATCATCCAGTGCTTCTATCATACCATAGTATATCCGCCGAACCGGATCTTTTTCATCCTGAATACGATCGTAATATTTTTTTGGTACCTGGAAAGGATCATGTGGTGCATTAAATGAAAGAGTGAGAAAGAAGGGATTTGTTTTGTTCCGTTCAATAAAATTAATTCCCTTTTGAGCCAGTGAAAAAGTGAGATAGCTGGAATCTTTTACAATTATTCTTCCTTCTTTTATTGCCGTAGAGCCATGCCGGGGAGCCCATGCAGGAATTTCCGAAAAAGCCCATGGCAAATGCTTATTGACGTATTGGCTATTATCAACGGGGTCTTCTACATAGCGGCTAAGGGCACCGTCAAAATAATAACTGTAATCAAACCCATGCATATCAGGAAATACATCCAGAGAAGAACTAAGATTCCATTTACCAACATAACCGGTTGCATAGCCTTTTTGTTTCAGCAATTCGGCAATCGTAATTTCATTTACAGGCAGGTCGGTTGCATAAGCAGAACGGTCTAATAAAAAATGGGGCTTTAATGTTTTGATGCCTTCTGTTTTTTTCTTAAAAGAGAAAAAGTGTTTTTTTAATT
>JAHEMN010000083.1 GCA_024643645.1 Chitinophagaceae bacterium
GGCAGAGTCGCAAATGATATCTATACCCCGCTGCCGGGCCATGGCGGCAATTTTTGCTACGGGTACTATTAGCCCATTGATATTGGAGACATGGGTGAGGAGTATGACTTTTGTTTTGGGACTGAGCTGTTGTTTGTACACTTCTACAATCTCATCTTCGCTGGCGGGCAGCAGCGGCATGTTGAATGCTTTTACGGTTAGCTGTCCTCTTTTTTGGAGTAGCTGAAAAGTTTCTATCATGCTGAAATAGTCGAGCTGGTTGAGCAGCACTTCATCACCAGCTTTAAACGGATAACCTTGTATGGCAATATTCAACGCTTCCGTGGCATTGCGGGTGATGATGATTTCTTCGTCGGACACATTTAAGAACTGTGCCAGTTGTTTTTTTACGTTGGCGGCAATGGCGGGATATTCTTTTCTTGCAAACCTGGCTCCTTGTTTATTGGCTTTCTCTATATTTTTTTGAAAGGCCTGCAATACGGGTTTGGGCTGCATGCCGTAATACCCGTTTTCGAGATTGATATAGTCTGATGGTGTGTCGTAATATTTTTTGGCTATGCGTTTCCAGAATTTTTCATCGTCGGGTGCACCTTCGCCACTGAAATCTGCTGCATCTATATTGGTTGTTTTATTTTCTGTTTCGTTTGCAGATGCTATGTTTGGGAGGCCTGCGAGGATGAGGCCGCTTGCGATTTGGCGGAGGAATTTTTTTCGGGAGTTTTTCATATCAAATTAATTGTGCGATGAAAATTGTGTTGGTGTAATTTATGGATTATTGGTGAGTTGAGGTTCGTGGAGACACGAACCTGGGCTGCGAATGCTACTTAGATTGCTTCGGCCTTTGTGAGATCTGTTATAAGTGAAACGAAGTGTACTGCCTCGAAATAACAAATTACGTTAAAGCCTCACAATGACGATACTCAGTTGTAGTATCGTCATTGCGAGGCTGTTGATGATGTTAGTTTTGGAAAAGGATGCTGAAGGGCCGAAGCAATCTAAATAAAAATGGGGATAAGAATCTTTACAAGTGTTTATGCTGTTTATATTTTTTGTTGAACACCTGTTGAAAGAATAGCATTATCAATTCTACAAACAAACTCTTCTAAAGCCTACTCTATCTTTTTTAAATATGAGTAATTTAATATTTAAAGTATTTATAGAAATAGAAAATCTATTAAGAAATTATTTTGCAAATGCTTTTTGCAATCTGTCTAGATTAATCCCACAAACAAAAATTTAGATACAATTCTGTTGAAGATTCTACATAAAAAATACTGAAAAGATTTTAACAGAAGTATTCTAAAAAAATATTTTCAAGCTTTTTTTGAATCCGATAAACTTTTGAAATAACATTTTGTTTAAACCTTGAAACTTTTTTTTAAACAATATTTTTTCAATTTTTTAAAAATTACGCATATGGATCTTCCAATTCAGTTGCTGGAGATTAAAGCAATTTCCAACACCAATTACGTTGCCTTTACATTTTTTATTGGATGCATGGCTATGTTGGCCGCATCTGTTTTTTTCTTTTTTGAAACCTGGAATGTAGATAAGAAATGGCGAACATCAATTTTGGTATCCGGTCTTATTACTTTTATTGCTGCCGTTCACTATTTGTACATGCGGGATTACAATTTAGCCACTAACGAATCACCTACGTTTTTTCGTTATGTAGACTGGTTACTTACTGTTCCCCTTATGTGTGTAGAATTTTATCTGATCACAAAAAAGGCAGGGGCTAAACTAAGTTTACTCTGGAAACTAATAGCAGCTTCAGTTTTTATGCTTGTAACAGGATATATTGGAGAAGCCATTTATCCTACCGAGACTCAAAGCTGGATTTGGGGTTTTGTTAGCAGCATTGGTTACTTCTACATTGTATATCTGATATGGTTTGGTGAAGTGGCAAAACTTGCCGGTAATGCCGGACCAGCAGTGGTTAAAGCCGTTAAAACACTGGGATGGTTTGTATTAGTTGGATGGGCTATTTATCCGATTGGGTATATAGCAGGTACCGAAGGTGGTTTATTTGGTATGAAAATTTTAGAAGGAGTATCGTTAGATGTGGTGTATAATATTGGCGATGCAATCAATAAGATTGGTTTTGGTCTTGTGATTTATGCATTGGCACAATCTGACAAACAAAATGCCTAATTGCACTTTTAGTAAAGTAATACCTGTTCATTCAGGTATTACTTTTTTCAATTAATGTTTTTTATATGTTCAGATCAATACTTATAATACTTGGAATATCACTTTTAGTCATCCAACAGTTTGGAGTATTTTTTTCTGATAGTTTTCAATTTTCTTTATTTATAATTGGAATTGTATTGCTGGGTATACCACATGGTGCTGCAGATCTGTTAGTGGCAATACAAAATGAACAAAAACAATCTTCTAGTTTTTCCAGGTTAAAATTTTTTAGAGTTTATCTTGGGAAAATGCTTGTATTCGGAATTTTTTTATATTTTTTTCCCTTCATAGGCATGTCCCTGTTTCTCATTTTTGCCGCATATCATTTCGGAGAAACGGATTTGTATTTTTTTAAAACAAATAAATTTTGGGGTAAACTTCTTGTAGTAAGTTATGGCTTTGCAATACTGGCCGTTATTTTATTGCATAATGTTGAAGAGTTAAGACAAATTGTTTCAATTGCAGGGTTGAATGAAAACAACCTTGTATTTTTTGAGAATTTAATAAAATACAAAGTTGCAATTATATCAATTTCATTAGTGACATTTTTTTGTTCCGTTTTTTTATATTTTACGATCACAAAAGAACGGGATACAGTTGATGACCATTTTTTATGGCAGTTTGGTATTTTAATTATCATATTATTTAATTTGCCATTACTTCTGGGTTTCACTTTCTATTTTGTTATCTGGCATTCAACTTTGTCCATTAGAAATATTTTTTCTTATTTAGTCGCCAATAAAAAAGTTACTTATTTTATAATTTTCAAACAAATTGCATTTTATAGTTTTCTTGCTATCTCCGGCATTGCAATTTTTATTTTTGGCAGTTATTTTGTTTTTAGTTTCCAGTCTGTTATTATGTATATCCTTTTTGGATTGGCGGTGCTAACGGCTCCACACATGAACATTATGCATGAAATGTATGGAATTCTACGAAAAAAGAATTAAGGATTCTGAAAACTTCGCCATGGAGGCTGTTTAGCAATTGTTGGGATTATATTAAAAACAATACATCTTGATCAATGTTTTCTTTCTATGACCAACTGATTTAAGAAGAGTAAGTAAAGTCTAAAAAGAATGTGCTGGTGTAAGAAAACAACAGCCACTGTGTAAAAAAGTAATTCTCCGTCCCTGTGCTTTCTTGCTTCCTCGCCGGTGTTTCGAAAAAAGACATCCGTCACAGCCTAAATCTCAACCCATGGCGCAACAGGTAATTAATATTAATTAATTTGTAATCTTCAACGCAACAGTATTCAGTCTGGCTTTTGCTTCTGACCAGCTGGGTATTTTGTCATCTTCCCAATGCAAAACTTTATTTTGATGAGAAATAATACGGATCTTTTGCATGGCAGTTTTGTGGGCTCCAGAATTTCGGAATCGCAGCATTGATTCTTTATTATCCCATACTGTAATTGTATACCCGATCCTGAGTTTTTTTAATTTCATTTCCGCCTGAAGGCAACCGGCAGATTTTTTTGCCTGCTTCATAGAGCTGAATGATAATTTCATAAACTGAAAAAGATGGCGGAAGCTGCGGATATGCAGTTCGGTAGCTGAAATAAACATTATCAGAATTTCTTTAGTTAAACTTACAAAGTTTTTTTATTGAACTACTTTTTTACCCAATTTTTTCTATCCAGGAGGTACAACCATAGAGTAAGCAGAAAGAAAATAGTTTGCTGTGTGTTGATTTTTTAAATCAACAGGTCATACTATATTATTTGTCTATATCCTTTTTAGCCATCCGCTAATGCTCATTCTGCTTCTATTACAAAGCAGTACTTCATGTTCCATTTCATCACTTTTAAAAAATACAGCAGTTTTTGCATGTGGTTGAATTTTTTCTATTTCATCTTTCTGGTATAAACATAGCTGTCCTCCGTCTGCTTCTAACCAATCGTCATTTAAATAATTAATAAAAGAAAATTTTCTATTGTTATCTGTTTTGAATTGATCTTTATGCCTTTTGTAAAAACTCCCTTTTTCATATACAGCATAATGAAATTCATAGCTATTGATGCCTGTGTAACAAGTATTATTCAAGTGAGCAATAAATTCTTCAGCTAGTGCCAGGAACTCTTGTTCAAAAACATTATTATTGGTTTTATCCAACCAGGCAATTTTATCGCCTCGCATTTTTTGGTTACTGTCTTTCAATGTTGCATTACCAATACCTGCTGGGGTCATTGTCTTGTCTAATTCGAGTTGTATTATGTTTTGTTGCAAGCCTTTCGATAATTTTTCTGATAAAAATGCTTTATCAATTCCTACTTTATTTATTAAGTAACTATCGATCAGGGTGTCAAATTGAATGTCATTCATAGAATGTTGTGAAGAGGCAAGGTAGATGATTATTCTGGCATCTTAGTATCAATATTATTTGTAAAAAAAAGCAAATGATCTATAGTCGAATATGTTTGTTCTGAGAAATTCAATTATTATCCGCCTTGGCAGGTGTTCCTCAAAAAGTAACTAACCGTGGTCGGCGTCTGCCTACCGGTAGATAAACTTGTTCTCACCAATCACATGTACTAAAGAATATAAATAAACAAAGTATTAAAGATCAAGTGGCGGGTGGAAGAAAACACCCGCCACGGCGTAGCCTATATATCGCCTATAGCTAAGTGATTTGCTTTTAGATTTAATCCGCTTGTTTTTCAGCCGGGATCTAACAACTTTGCGTTGTATTCTGCGATTACTAGAGAAGTTAGTATTGATTTAGAGGAAATTAACATGCAGGTTTGATGATAATCTGTCTATTCCAATAGCTTTACCATATGAAAACAGTTTTAGTCAAACATATTTGCTACATAATCTTCATGTTTGCTATTGGTATGTTTTCTTTTTCGTGTAAAAAGTCCGTAGATGGTCAGGCAAATTCCAATAGCTTTACTTGGGTACACAATGGGATAAGTCATACCACAAAATTGGATACGGCATACAAATCCATGGCGTGGCTGTTACTTCCCCCTTATTCAATATTTGCAGGTGAAAATAAGCCTGGTTATATTATATTTCGAAGAGTTGAGTTTAATTTAACTTCATTTGATGTTGGTACTTATTCGGTCAATGCAGGTTCAGGTGCTTTTAATAGACTAACATATGTAGATGATGCAGGAAATACTTTAATCGGTGCAGGTGGAACATTGAACATTACAGCAAATTCAAACAATTATTTATCAGGTAATTTTTCTGCAACAATAATTACCGGTTCCGGTACAAGCAGTCTGCTAACAGGACATTTTACCAATATGCCAGTCAGATAAAAATTATTCCACGAATTTCTTTCCGCCTTGGCTGATGTTTCCCAAAAAGCAACACGCAGTGGTCGGTGTCTGCCTGCCGATAGATAAACTTGTCCTCACCAACCACATGCACTAAAGAGTATAAATAAACAAAGTATTAAAGATCAAGCGGCGGGTGGAAGAAAACACCCGCCACGTCATAAAGCAGATGAACTATATTCGAATATGATTGTTCTGAGAAATTCAATTATTATCAATGCCCCTTTAGAAAAAGTATTTAAATTTTTAGCAGATCCTGAAAATTTCCCAAAGTGGAATTACTATTTAAAAACAGTTCGCAAGGTAGGAGACGGCAATCCGGTTATAGGTTCCACCTACCACCAGGTAAGAAAAGCGGATGAACAATATTTTACCATTTCCGGGTTTAAAGAAAATGAATTTTTAGAGGTTTCGTCAACTAAAAAATCAGCCATTACATTTAAAAGGAGGTTTAGCCTTTCAGCAAAAGAAAACGATTGTTGTTTAAATGATCATTTTGAATTAGCGCCGCTAGTACCCAATTTTATTGGTAAATGGGTAAGTAAAAAACCACAAAAAGCAGTTGGGGAAAATCTGATGAAACTAAAAGAGCTACTTGAAACAGGAGCAACTACATTACAGGATGGGAGAGTGATTTCGTTGTAGTATATTTTTCATTTTAGTAAACTATGAGCATTCCTCCCTTGCAGGGGTTCCATAAAATGTAACACTCTGTGTTTGGCGTCCGCCTGTCGGCTTTGCTCCGCAGAAGCTATGCGAAGGCAAGCAAATAAATTTCCTGCCTTAATAAAATGCAGTAAATATTTTTTTGAATTATTAATAAGACACCTATTTATATACATGGATGCGTCTGCATCAAGAGTGAAACTTTAAGTTATACTATTCGTATAATTACGAGGAACAACTACAAACAGGTAAAAATAATAAGTTGTATGATTTTTTTTATAAAAGAGTTTTCAATTCTCTACTTTGACTTAGTGCGTTGTAAATTATTTGTTTACACATGAAATAAGGCGATTACCAGGTTTGAATTTCTTTATTACAGGTAGATTTACTATTAAAAATAATTGTAAAAACACTTGCAAATAGGAAAAACCAGTAGTATGTTTGTATCACAATCGCTGGTAAAACAACGATTGATAAACTCCAAACCCCTGAAAACATGAAACAAATTATTACCCTTATCGCCGCCACTTTCTTTTTTACTTCTCTTAAAGCAGAAGTTAAACCTTACCAAACTCCTTTAAAGATTAATGTTGAAAAAACTGCTGTGAAAATTTCTTTACAGAATCAAGGAAAAGTAGTTATTAGCTGGTCAGCGATTCCTGTAGAAACAACTTCAACTATCTATAATATTCAGAAAAGAACTGATAACGGTGACTTTAAAACTATTGCAATTTTGATGGGCGAAAGCTTTCCTGTTTATTCTTTCCGTGATAAATTAAATACTGAAAGTGGAACGATTGAATATCGCATAGTGATTTCTGAAAATAATGAAATAATAGGTTCTGTATCACAAAGCTTAATGGTATTATAAAACAAAATATAACGACATTTAATGAAACCGGTTCTTACGACCGGTTTTTTTATGTGCGGTCATTTTTTTGGCTATCGTACTATTTTCTGGCATTTTGTTTCCAGAATTTTTAATAGTCGGGAGCCACTTTGGCCGGGGAAATCTGCACCCACATTATAGAAAGTTAATCAAGATTAGGTTGTTGTAATTTATGATTTATTTATGCTCAGGTTTGTGGGGAATGAAAATTGGAATAGCCGTAAAAGCCTGATTGGGTAAACGAGAACCAGGCCAGCGAATTTTCCGGCCATAAGAAAAAAAATATTTTAAATAAATATCCTTTAAAATTGTTTAATTGAATTAATGAAGTAGATTGTAGTACCGTCACCCTCAAATATTTTTACTGGTACTCTATAATTCTGTTTTTACTCCTTACCGGAAATCGAAAGTTACAGGTAGTTTTTAGCCTGGCTAAATCCCTAACCCGAAAATTGCCATCTTGCTTATTTAAATAAACGCTGTTTGTATTAAACAACTATTAACCACTAAACTACAAAAAATGAAAAAGTCAATCTTTAGTTTCGGGGCTATCGGATTGGTAGTCTTGTTAACATCCTTCATGGCACCCCCTCCTGTAATCATCAGTGATGAATTTGAAATGCCTATTGATGATATTTTTATTAACCCCTGTACTGGCGAAGAGATAGCAATAACCGGGGTACAATATTTTAGAATGCATGGTGTGATTACTAATAACCGGGTTAATTTTTTCATGAATAGTACTGCTAATTTTACCGGAGTGGGAAATCTTGGTAATAATTACACCGCTACACATTTCCAGAATTTACATGGCAATGGTTCATTAGTAAATGGACAATATAGCTCGGTTTCTCCGGGTCAGACAAACTTTATTACCCAGGGTAGTACATCGAATTTTAAACAAAGGTTTAAAGTTAAATTTATTATTAACGCAAACGGAACAGTTTTGATGGATGTGTTTGATTTTAGCTCCATCTGCAATTAATAATATATCAAATAGACATTAACACAGTACTACCGGTCATTTTTTAGTGGCCGGTAGTTTTTTTAATATCGTACTTCTATCTCTTTGATGGTACTTTCATTGCCGCTTCTATCCACTGCACTAACAGCAACTTTTGTAATTACAATTTGTGTGGTAATTCCATCTTTTGGTGGTTTTATGGTAAAAGTTCTTTCATTACTGTTTACAATGGTATAGCTCCAATTGCTACCATAGGTATAATAGACCACCCAACGGAATATATCTTTATCATCAGGATGCTGCCAGTTTAGAATCACCGTACCTCCTTGTGAAGTAACTTTTACTTGTGGTGGGGAAGGTTGTTTGTTATCTAGCCAGGGGCTGGCCGGCACCAATGCCTTTTGCCGGTAAGGTCCTTCTATCAAGGCTCTGGTTGTTTTTGGATTTTTAGTAACAGATGAAATACTCCAGAATACCAGACCGGGATCATTGGGTAGCATAGCCCTGCTTATCATTAACTGGTTAATGGCTTCTGTTGTATTAGCGGCTGTTGTATCCCTACCTGCACTGATGCCAGGCCAAAGGTGCCGCTTCATAGTGTTTTCACCGTCCCACCATCCCAATAATACCGGAAAGCTCTGACCGATGCGGCTGATGGGCCAATATAATTGCGGAGTGAAATAATCGATCCATCCTTTGTTCAGCCACAGTTTGGCATCAGCATATAACTGGTCGTACTGATCAAAACCGGTTATGGATGCCGGATAGCCGGGCCGCCATATGCCAAACGGGCTAAGACCGAACTTTACTGTTGGCTTTGCCGCTTTAATTTTTTTATACAACTGTTCTATAAAAACATTGACTGCATTTCTTCTCCAATCCCCTTTTGAAAGCTGCCCACCACTTTGCTGATACATTCTCCAGCTTGCCGTGTCGGGGAAATCGGCGTTGCCATTATAAGAAGGGTAGGGATAAAAATAATCATCAAAATGTACACCGTCGATATCATACCGGTTTACGAGATCCATCACTACAGCAGTGGAATGATCTTGAGTGCCTTTTAGTGCCGGATCGAGCCACCAGTATCCTTCTTTTAAATACAAGGCTAGTTCCGGTCTTTTTTTTATGATGGATTGTTCTGTTATTTCTTTTCCGTCTTTATGATGAGCCCGGTAGGGGTTTAACCATACATGCAATTCTATTCCTCTTGCATGAGCTTCGTTTATCCAGAACTGTAAGGGATCATAAAAAGGTGCCGGAGCGGCTCCCTGCTTACCGGTAAGGTAATATGACCAGGGTTCAAGATCGCTTTTATACAAGGCATCCGCCTGCGGCCGTACCTGCAGAATGGCAGCATTGAAATTATTTTTTTCCAAATAATTCAATAATTCAATGGCTTCCTCTTTTTGTTTATCTACCGGAAGACCGGGTTTACTGGGCCAGTTGATATTGGCTACTGAGGCAATCCAGGCCGCTCTGAATTCCCGCATGGCCTTTGGTATTTCCGATGTTACAGATGGTGTAACTGTTGATTTGGTGGTAGCACAGCCACCCAATATCAACAGTGAAAAAATGAGGATTGCTGAAATTTTTTTTGGAAATCCTGAAGGAAAGATTTCGATGGATATTTGGCGGATAATTTTTTGGTGGGAGTGTGGCATTTGATATTATTTTAAAAACTGATTACAGCTTTGCTGTAATTTATGAATTATTTGTGAGTTAGGGATTTGTGGGGGCAGGAAGCTAAGTGGTAATTTATTCAGGACTAACAGATCAGAAATTTTATTGCCTTTTTAAATCTATTATTATTTGTTTATCGTAGTTATCGTTTTAATCTTAAAACATTAGTTATGCCAACATCAATCAGCTCTGGAAGAGCTATAGTAAGTTATATGCTTTGTTCTATTATTTTCTTTGCCTGCAGAAAATCTGCAGATACAATTATTACAGACACTAATTCTTTTTCCTCTAAAAATGTAATGACGGATGCCGGAAGGCCTGCACCAAAAGGAACTTCCTTTTATGCACTAACTTCCTCAAATGAAATTGTAAATTATTTGTCGGGCAATCCTTTAATCGAAAAAGCAACTGTTGCTGTTTCAGGATTGCAGCCAGGGGAAAAATTATTGGCTATAGATTTCCGTCCAGCTACTGGTCAGTTATATGCAGTTTCTGATCAAAGCCGTATTTATTTTATCAATACAAATACAGGCGAAGCTTTTGCACCATCCATGACGCCGTTTTTTCCAGTGATAAATGGCACCATGGTGGGCTTTGATTTTAATCCAACAGTTGATCGCATTCGTCTTGTTACAAATACAGGTCAAAACCTGCGATTAAATCCTGAAACAGGAGGATTGGCCGCTATTGATGGAAGTTTAAATCCCGGTTCACCAATTGTAACTGCTGTTGCGTATAGCAACAGTTTTGCGGGAACAACAAGTACCACATTGTATGATATTGATGTTGATGCGGATAAACTTTATATTCAAAATCCACCTAATGCAGGTGGTCTTGTAGAAGTTGGTTTACTTGGCGTACAAGCAGTAGGTGAAGCAGGCTTCGATATTTCTCCTGATAATTCAGTTGCCATTGCGGCGTTGTATGGCCGTGGATATGACGAAGGCCAGAATGAGGAAAGTAACGGCAATAAATACCGTTTTTATTATATAGACTTGGCAACAGGAAAAGCCACCAATGCCGGTAAAACAGATAAAGAAATAATCGGGGTTGCCATTCCTTCTGCTCCCGTTGCGTATGCTGTTACAGATATGAATTCTTTACTTATCATGAATCCATCATCGGGTAGTATTGTTTCAAGATCAATCAGTAATTTACCTGTAGGAGAAATGATAGTTGGTCTGGATATGCGTCCGGCTACAGGTCAGTTATATGCACTTAGCAATGCCAGTAAGATTTATGCTATTAATATGTCATCAGGTGCTGCTACACAAATGGGTTCAATGCCTTTCTCAACTTTGTTAAACGGAACCAGTTTTGGATTTGATTTTAATCCTACTGTTGACAGAATACGAATAGTGAGTAATACTGGTCAAAATCTGCGGGTACATCCTGTAACCGGTGCTATTGCAGCAGTGGATCCTAACCTAAATCCTGGTACACCTGATGTAGATGCAGTCGCTTACACGAATAGTTTTGGTATGCCAACTACTACTATGTTATTTGATGTGGATGTTACAACGAATACATTGTATCAGCAAAATCCAGCAAATGCCGGTACACTGGTTGCTATAGGAATGTTAGGAGTAAATGTTAGTTCTGGAAATGGTTTTGACATTGGTGGTGTATCAGGAAATGCGTGGGGTATATTTTCGGTAAATAATAATACCGGATTATACAGTGTAAATTTAAAGACCGGAAAAGCTTCTTATCAGATGAGCCTATCTTATGTTATAAAAGGATTTGCTATTGGAACAGGTTTTTAAATAAAATTTATTTTGTTTACAAATATGACTGCCTTCTATTGATGAGAAGGCAGTCATTTTATTTAAAAGTGTCTTTTTGGTTTAATTTGTTTGAATTATTTTATGTGGTGAATGCTATGGGTGGTAATTCTGCGAAGAGGAGGCCGATGGATATTTGACAGATAATTTTTAGTCGGAGTGTGGCACGGGGTTTATTTAGATGAATAAATTTATGCTAATAAAAATTAGGTATTAAGTTGTAAAGGGAAGGAGAAAGAACTCAAATTTTATTTTCAACGCTATTTTTTCTTCATCTGTTTTTCTCCCCAGTTTCTCATCTGTTTGATAAATGGTATTAATTCACTACCCGTTTTAGTAAGTTGGTATTCTACTTTTGGCGGTACTTCTAAATATACTTTCCTTGAAATTAGATCATCAGCTTCCATTTCTTTTAATGTCTGTGTTAGCATTTTAGGCGTAATGCCTACAATTGCTCTCTTTAATTCACCATATCTTAAAATATCTTCTCTCAATACCCATATTATCCTTCCTTTATATTTTCCTCCGATTCTTTGGAAGGCATAATCAACCGCACAAAATGCTTTTGTATTTCTTTGTTTCATTATTAATCAATTTTAATTACTTGATAATCAATAATAGTATACTTTTAGTATGTAGCTTACTTTATTGTAAGTACTTGTTATAAAGGTATTATAATCATTCCTTTGTTTAAAGAACCAACTTCAAAATGAATGTTTCAATGCAAAGAGTATTTTATTTTCCTATTACAAGGATGATACTCGGCATTGGAATATGTCTTGGTTTATTTGTAGGTGTACAGCAGTTTATCTCGAAACCAGTTTTAAATAGTTTTTTGAGTACAAAGCCTGTAGTTTCCACTATTACCAATTATATATCAGTTGGAATTTTATTGTATGGTTATTACACACTCTTCAAATGGTATGAAAAAAGAAAAATCACCGAATTAGCTGTAAAAAATATCGGTATTGAATTGGCCGGTGGTTTTCTTTTTGGTTTTGGGGTATTAGCATTGGTGGTTTTTATACTTTATGCAAATGGTAATTATCATATAACCGCTTTTTCAGGATTTTCTTTTATGCTGGCTCCTTTTTCTATGTTGGTAGTTGCAGCATTAGTAGAAGAAATATTTTTCAGGTTGATCATCTATCGGATCTTTGAAAACTGGCTGGGAACTTTTGCAGCCCTGTTTATTATTTCCTTTGCTTTTGAAATACCTCATCTGTTTAACAGCAATTCAACTATTTTATCCTTTATACTCGGATTGATCTTTGGTTTTACACATGGCATTATGTATACCTATACCAAAAGAATTTGGCTGCCCTTTGCTTTTCACCTTGGATGGAATTTTGCACAGCCTTTTTTTGGTTCTAATTTATCCGGTCTTGAAGATGTAGGAACTATTTTTAGATCTGCATTTAATGGCCCGCAAATATTGACCGGAACAGCTTATGGAATTGAAGATTCAGTTATTTCTATAATCCTCCTGAGCATTATTGCAATAGTTTTTTTACATCTTTCTATTAAAGAAGGTAAAATAGTAAAACGAATAAAAAGCTAACATATTTTTTTTCGACTGATATCTCGGTATTGCCAAAACAGATAATTTCGCAGCTATGAAAAAAAGGACATTCTTTTTTACTGCAATTGCAGTAAGCCTGATATTTTTTGTTGCCTGTAAAACTAAAACAGACACAGCAGCTGACGATAAAAAGGAACTTAAAGAAATTG
>JAHEMN010000084.1 GCA_024643645.1 Chitinophagaceae bacterium
TCAAATTTTTTGAAAATTGACTTCACACTATATTGAATTTCTTTGGAAGTGAGATTTTTACTGTTTACCTCATCAGTTGTCCATCCCTGCCATACAGTTTTATCAGTTTTTGCATCAATCATTGATATGGTAACAGTTCCTTCCCTTATAGATCTTTCATCTCTTTCATATCCCATAAATTGAGAAGGATAGTATACCGTTACATAACGACGGGTATTGGGATTATAAAATACCCTAGAATAAGGCCTTGAATAAACAGGACTTGTACTTTCTTTTGATCCTTTTTCAACAAGCACATCATAAGTCAGATATACATCCGGTTTATTCTTCACTTCCTGCCAGCCTGCGGTTTTTGTTAACTCATTATTTACCGCTTCACGGATGCGTTTTTCCATCAGATCCTTACGACCAGTATTTTCGCCGGAATCTGCATCACTTTTTTCTATCCAGGCAAATGTTTTATAATTATTGAAATTGACGGTATCATCTTTTTCAAAATGGGTAGATGTTGCACAACTTGTTAAAAGAAAGATAACCGCTGCAAATACACCCCATTTCCGATTTCTATCGGAACTCCATTTATTTTTCATAATTGCTCCTTTTTTTAATTGTATAAGAAAGTTTATACAAATCTTGTTCTCAGAAGCAAGGTGGCAGGGTATTACATATATATAAACGGAAAAAAGTGTGCCGGGATTACTAAGAAGATGTGAAAATCATGATAAACCAGTCTCATAATGCAACTCGGGGATCTCGACATCCAAAAATCCTTTTTTAACAAGTCTGGATTTAAAATCTTTTTGTACATCATATTCCCCATGTACCAGGAATAATCTTTTAACCTGCCTTGGATCCTGACAAGCAAGCCACTGAGACATATCCTCATAATCGCCATGAGCACTCATGCTTCTTATAGATCCTATTTCAGCATTTACCTCATGAGCAACACCAAAAATGCCTACTTCTTTAGCACCACTTTGCAACCTGGCACCTAAAGAATTAGGCTCACAATAACCTGTCATTAAAATTGCATTTCGGCTGTTCTCCACATTATTGCTGATATGGTGTTTTACACGACCTGCTTCAGCCATTCCGCTGGCAGAAATAATTACACAGGGCTCGTTACGGAAGTTGAGCATTTTACTCTGGTCAACAGATTTTATATATTTCAATCCCGGAAACTTAAAAGGATCATCATCCTGTTGCAATATTTTTTGAATGGACTTATTAAAATATTCCGGATAGCTTTTAATAATATCTGTTGCTTCTATACTTAACGGGCTATCTAAAAAATAATCTACTTGCGGTAATCTTCTTTCCAGATCCAATTGATTTAAAGAAAATAATATTTCTTGTGTTCTTCCAACGCTGAATGCCGGTATTATTAATTTTCCTTTTTTCTCAATACATGTTCTTTCAATCCATTCCAACAAATGGGTAGGTGTAGTAAACTGCATTTCATGCAAACTATTACCATACGTTGACTCCATAATAATATAGTCTGCTTGTGAAAACTCTTGTGGGGATTTTAATATGATATCCCGGTAACGGCCAATATCACCACTAAATGTCAGCTGCTCTGTTTTCCCATTTTCTGTGATTTTAAGATGAACACAAGTGCTTCCAATTATATGGCCCGCATCAGTAAACATTAATTCAACTCCTTCAATGATTGTATTCCATTCGTTATAATCTACAGCATATAAATGCCCTGTTGCTTTTTTCGCATCATCAGTCGTATATAAAGGTTGAACATAAGGCTGGCCTTCAGCCGCTCTTTTTTTATTTATATAACGAATATCATTTTCCTGAATACCCGCTGAATCTTCTAATAAAACAGCCGTCAGATCTTTAGTAGCCGGTGTGCAATAAATTTTACCACGAAAACCTTCTTTAACCAACTTAGGAATTAAGCCACTATGATCAATATGAGCATGTGAAAGTACCATTACATCAACCAAAGCAGCATCAAAACCAAGATCATTATTTAAATGGATCGTTTCTTTTCCCATTCCCTGAAACATGCCACAGTCAAGTAAAATTTTTTTACCGTTTTTTAAAGTAACAAGATGTTTAGAACCAGTTACAGTTCTTGCTGCTCCATGAAATGCAATTTTCATAATATTATTTTTTTCTTGCTTTAAATGACCAGGTAATAGTAAACTCAGCAATTATTTCACCTTCTTTATTTTTACCAACCGATCTTGCTTTTACAGTAGTTGGCTCTTCGGTTGCAATCGTTTCTTCAATGGCATTCTTAAAGAGTTCGCCATCTTCACATGTAAAATAAGTTTTACCCGTTGCTTTTTTAAAATATTCCGAATCAACCTTTACTACCAGCATTGAAACAGGAGGATTAATTTTATATAAATACGCCATTGCTAATGCACCTGTACTTAACTCTGCAGCCATACTTAAACAGGCGAAATAAGTAGAACGAAACGGATTTTGTGACAACCATTTATATGGAACTGTTACAACACATTTTTTTTCGTCAACTTCTTTGACCCTTACACCCGCAATATAAGCAGCCGGTAATTTTTGAAATAGAAATAACTTGAACTTAAACGGATGTCGCAGTATTTTAAAAAAAGCAGCAGCAGATGCACTCATTTATTTCTCTTTATATTTTGATTCATCAAAAGCCTTCATTCCCCAGTCTGTAAAAAAAGCAGTTACTTTTTCTTTATCATATCCTTTTCCCGATTCGAGGTACCATGATGTCTGTGTATGAATCAAATCCCCTTTTTCATTTAATATCAAAAAAACAGGAAATCCAAATCGTTGAGGAAAACTGTATTTTTTTAAGATATCAGCATTATAATTTTCCTTACTATAATTCAAATGATAAACAACATAATTACTATTTACAATAGAATCAAGCGAAGTGTCATTAGTAACAAAATCATTGAATCTTGCACACCAAACACACCAATTGCCACCTATCTGAATGAGCACATGTTTCCCCGATTTTTTTGCTTCCTTTACTGCCATTGAAATTTGCTCACTGGCATTTTCCATTGGTTTATACAGATTGAACTTTTTCATGTCTTGTGAAAAACTAATCATTCCAAAAAAAAGAAATCCTGTTGCTATAAATATTTTCTTCATATTAAATTTATTGTTTATCGATTGCTACTACACAAGCTACTGCTTTGTTACTATTTGCATCAACTTTAAAATAAACTCTTCCGTCTGAAGTGTTACTAAATCTGGCAGATGGAATAAGAATACTTTGTAATGCTTCATTTACTTTATTATAATAATCTGGTTGCTGGCTACGGCTTATCGCATTATTAAGTGCATTATAATCCAATTCATCTTTACTAACAACAATGGCAATAAAATCCCGGTTACCAATCGTATCAGCTTCCATTGACTGGGCTTTAGGAAATAAACGATAACCGGTTATACCACAATATGGTGAATGCTTTGAAACTGTTTCTCCCGGTTTCATATAGGGAAACAATACATAACTGGAATTATCAACCTCCATCCCAAAAACATAGATATAACATTCGGTGGCATTTTCAATCGACATTTTGAATCGGGTGCCTTTCGCAATTGGTGATGATGTTTGAAAAACATTACTGCCTGCTAACCGCAAAGGAATGATCTTACTTCCATCGTTATTTACCAACCCTATATTACATTCCAATGGAATATTTGCCACTTCACTTCTTTTAGGCAATGGATCAATACCATAAGCTTCCCTTACATAATTTTTAAAATCGCCGTAACGTACCCAGGCAATTCCGTTATTACCCCACTCAGATCCCCAACTGTTCATGATCTGAAATGCACCCCCAAATTTTCTATCATCATACCCTATCACACTCATGGCATGACCACCCATACCCATTTGTGATGCATCCATTCCCTGCGGTGTCCACAATTCTTTGCCCATCATATCCTGCATAAAACTTTGTCCTACCATCATTCCGATGGCCACAGGTGCATTTTTATTTAGATGCTCCTTAATACCCCTTACACTTATTTCATTGATATTATCACCATTTGTAATTCTTGTAAATCCATGAATAACGTTTTGCCTGCCTGCCTGAATATCTGTCGATGAAGGCTCTCGATCACAATCCTGATCATTATAAGGATACTGACGAAGTGGAACGCCACCATTACGTTTCATTGCTTCCATAGCCCGTTGAATATAGGAACCCTGACAACCTTCCAGTTTTATCTGATTGTATAAATAAGAAGGGCTGAAAACAATTTGATTGGGATCCCTACCCGTTGCTGCTGCAGTTAAAATGGTTTGAGATGCATAAGCACAACTCCACGCAACGCAACTACCTTGATTTCCCTGGTTACTTCTGTCTGGTGCAAATCTCAATAACGAAACAGCTTCAGGTAATGGGTTTTTTCCGGCGTCATCTTCCAAACCTTCATAAACCGATGCCTTATTAAATTCTGATGGATTAAAGTTATAACCGCTTTCTGAAAACTTTTTAACTACATCTGCAACATTGCAGTTACCACCTTTAAATAGAAAATAAGCACCACCGGCTATTATTAGTAATACAATAATTCCTTTCCCCTTTAACAAACCAAATAGCATGGGCAAAAGAGACATTAAGCCACCTCCCCCTCCAGGTAATGAAGGTCTTCTTCTACCACCACCTCCATCATCATCTTGTTGATTGGGATCATTGGGATCATCAGTCATTCTAATTGGCATAACAAATATTTTAATTTTTAATTGTTACTAAAAGTAGGAAGTTCAGATGAATTTTTTAAAGGAAAAGTGGTATGGAGGTAAAATTATTTCATTAATTCTGCAACGATTATGAAGTATAATCGTCAAATTTGCTGATTATTTAAAGTTTCAAAAAAATAAATTCTCACATAATAGGTTTCAATTTTTCAACATGATAAAAAACACTTTTCTTTTAGCTATCTTTTTTTTAGCAGGTACTTTGACTTATTCGCAATCCATACCCGTAAAATTAAAATTTGAACAAGGGCAGGTCTTTGCTATTGAAATGAAAACGAAGAGTACTATTTCACAGGAGCTGAGGGGACAGCCAATAGATTTTACTGTTGATGCTACTGCCAATCATGCTTTTACCACTACAAATTCTACAGAAGATAATACTACACTACGCCATGATGTAAAACGAATCAATTTTGCTTTTGATGGTATGGGCCAAAAACAAAAATTTGATTCTGATGTTGAAAAAGACCTGAAAGGACCTTTTGGTAAACCGGTAAAGGAAATGCTTGAAAAAAAATATGACATGATCATTGATCCTATCGGTATTGTAAAAATGGCATTCCCTGAAAAGATCAAACTATCAGAAGGTGATAGCCGAATGGCAATCATTACAAATATGCTGAAGGATGTGATGGATCTTGTACAACCTCCGCAAAAAGATAAGGCCAGCTTTTTTAAAGTGTTACCTGACAGTATCAAAGGTGTTGGAGATACCTGGAAAACTTCTTCCGTTGAAAATGGTGGCAGAGTAGAAACCAACTATACCATTGCTGCTATAACTGATTCAACTATAGTTGTTGATTTTACAGAAAATTCTACATCAGTAACAAAGGCTGAAATGATGGGTAATCCTACTACTACCAACTTGAAAAATAAATCTACCGGTAAGATAATCCTGAATAAGCAGACAAATATTATTCAGGAGAAAACTATAACAACTGATTCAACCGGTTCAACAGAAACTTCTTTTGGTGATCTGCCGGTGAAATCGAAAAGTACAATCGTAATTTTAGTAAAGCCGGTTAGTATGCAAAACGATTAATGCTGTTCTATCTGATTTCTTAACAGATCTTCAATATCATCTCTCTTTCTGATAATTGAAGCTTTGTTATTTTTTATTAATACTTCTGCCGGCCTGAATCTTGAATTGTAATTGGATGCCATTTCAAAACCATAAGCTCCTGCATTATAAAATACAAGAAGATCACCTTCACGGATCTCATTTAATTCCCGGTCTGTTCCAAAAGTATCCGTCTCACAAATATTACCTGTAACAGTATAAACTTTTTTATTGCCATCAGGATTTGAAATATTTTCTATGCGATGATATGCATCATACATCATTGGTCTTATCAAATGATTTAATCCGGAATTGACTGCTGCAAATACTGTTGTGCCATTATCTTTTAACACAGTTACATTAGCAACCAAATAACCAGCTTCACTTACTAAAAACTTTCCAGGCTCAAACCAGACCTTGAATTTTTTATTACCGGCTATCGGATGATCATCAAAGGTCTTTTTTATCTTTTTAGCTAACAATTTAATATCGGTTTCCTCTTCGTCTGATTTGTAAGGAACTTTAAAACCACCCCCCAGATCAATAATTTCTAATTCGGGAAAATGAGGAATTAACTCAAACAACACTTCTATTCCTTTTACAAAAACATCAGGGTCTTTTATATCACTACCAGTATGTATATGTAATGTGCGGATATAAAGATTGGTGGATTGCACTACTTCTTCAATTTTATCTAATTGATCTACAGGTATACCAAACTTACTTCCTTCATGTCCGGTTGAGATCTTCAGATTTCCTCCAGCCATTATATTAGGCCTGATCCTGATCCCAACAGGATATGTATGACCATATTTTTTCCCAAATTTTTCCAGGTTTGACAGGCTGTCAATATTAATATGAACACCGGCAGTTGCAGCCTCTTCAATTTCTGCAAAATCCACTCCATTAGAAGTGTATAAAATTCTCATAGGTTCAAATCCTGCATGCAAAGCCAATCTCACTTCATTGATCGAACTGCAATCAACATTACACCCGATCTCTTTAATATATCGCAGTATATTAATATTGGTTAGTGCCTTACTGGCATAGAAAAAAGTAACATCCTGATCAGAAAACGTTGAGGTAAGTTTCTGATATTGTTCTTTTATTTTTTCTGCATGATAAACATACAAAGGTGTACCAAATTCTTTTGCTACCTGTACTAATTGTTCGTTGGTAAATTGCTCCTGCATAAGTTGCGAATATACTACACCAAAAGACTATGAAGTGCAGGTTGATGAGATGAAAAAATTTATGCCATAAAATAAAAATGCCACGGAAATAATCCATGGCAATAATAAATATCAATTATTAACTTTTAGTTCTCTTCGTTTTCTCCCATATCATTATTGATCACCAACTCACCAATATCACTTACAGCAAGTGTTTCATTATCATCATCCTCCCCTTCATTTTTTTCCTCCCCCGGTTGTATTGTGTCTTTTATCGCAGTTGGCTCTATCAGCTGATCTGCCAGTACTTCTTTAATTTTAGGAAGCTCGTCAGAAGAATTGATACCAAAATAATCCATGAAATTTTTTGAAGTAGAATAAAGTAATGGCTGCCCGGGTGCATGTTCATTTCTACCGCTGATTATAACCAATTCCTTTTCCAATAATTTATGCACTGCATAATCAGAACTTACTCCTCTTATGGCTTCAATTTCTCCTTTCGTAACCGGTTGCTTATAAGCAACAATTGCCAACGTTTCTAATGCAGCAGCTGATAGTCTTTTTAGAAATTTTTCACCATTCAACTGTGCTACAGTTTTATGAAACTCTTTCCTTGTAAGAAATTGCCAGCCACCACCACTTTGAACTACTTCAAACGGGTAAAAGTCAGCACTGTATTTTTCTGTAATACCTTCTAGTGCTGCCTCCACCTGATCCAATGATACCTTATCATCCATGAAACCCAGCGCATTATTCACCAGATCGGTAATCTCTAAAGTTGGCAATGGCTTATCACTCGCAAAGATCAATGCTTCTATGTGCTGTATCAGGTTTGCTATTTCCATACTTATATCTCCCCGGAGAGAATTTATTTAATTAATAGAATAAAGTTTCAAATATTGATCCACTATCATTTTTCGCAAGAATTCATTCTCAAACATTAATACGAATGTACAATCAGTAGTTTTAGATTGAAAACACAATTATCAACACTAACGCTGCAGAATGTTAGAAATTAATTGAACAAGAGCAGTAATTTCCCCCAAATGAATGATAAGATTACCCATTCAGTGCGGCAGCACCACTTACAATTTCTGTTAATTCTGTAGTAATAGCAGCTTGCCTTGCTCGGTTGTACGAGATCTTTAAAGCCCTTAGTAATTCATTGGCATTCTCACTGGCTTTATCCATTGCAGTCATTCTTGCTCCATGCTCAGAAGCATTGGAATCAAGAACCGCTTTATATAATTGTGTATTAAGAATTTTCGGCATTAACTCTTCTATCAGTGATTGCTTGGAGGGGTCATAGATAAAATCAGCATTTGTACCACCCTCTTTCTTTTCCACTTTCGGAATGGGAAGAAATCTTTCTACTTCAAAACGTTGTGTAGCTGCATTTTTAAACTGGCTATAAATAATTTCAACTACGTCAAATTTCTTTTCTTCGAATGCTGCCATTGCAGCTTTTGAAGCTTGCTGAACATTTTCAAAAGTAAGATTCAGAAAAATATCCTTATAAGTTGCATCAGCTTTATAATTGTTCTTACTGAAATGCTCATATCCTTTTTTACCAATATTCCAGATGGTTACATTTCCTTTTTTATATTGGCTTGAATATTTTTCAGCTATGGTAGCTTTGGTCAATTTAATTGTATTTGCATTGAATGCTCCGGCAAGACCACGGTCGCTGGTAATAACAATCAGCAATACATTTACTATCGGCCTTTCAGTAGCCAATTTCATGCTGGTATCCCCTTCACTATTACTCACAATGTTGCTAAGCATTTCCTGCAACTTCTGTGCATAAGGACGCATTTGAATGATTGCATCTTGTGCACGGCGCAATTTTGCAGCACTTACCATTTTCATGGCTTTTGTGATCTGCTGCGTACTTTGAACTGATTTTATGCGGTTACGTACCTCTTTTAATTGTCCTGCCATATGCTTTCTTGAATTGGGCGCAAAAGTACGGTGTTGAAGCTAAAATTCCATATCATTCTAAAATAAAAAGACGACCTTTTATCAACAACTTTTTATGATATAACTCAATGCTTTTCAAGCTAGTCCTGCAAATTGAATGTGCGGCGAAGCGTATAATTAATTCTGACCCTGCCCCCTGCTTCAGTTCCATTTTCAACCGGTCGTTGAAACTCCCTGATAAATTCCATTAAAATTGGACCATCTGCTAAATTATCGAGATCAGTTTTTCTAATTATAAGTTGATTATTCCTTACAGTATCGATGCGATTTATACCATCATTGAAGAAAGAAGTATCTGTAAGTAAGACCCTTACATAATCCTCTATTTCCAATCCGGAAAAATCGAGTACCAGGTCTTCCCTGTTTATCTGTTCAGAAATGGTAGTTAGTAAAGCCAATGGAGTAAAATTTACCTCCTCGATGTATTCTTTTTTTCCTGTATTTACTTTAATAAAATGCTTGCCGGAGAATGAGGCAATAGGCTTTTGCAGTTCATAAAATGTTCCGTTCATTTTTGAACTATCTGGAATCAGTATTTCGTCATCTAACTTTACCTCCTCAATTTCATTGGCACTTATTGCATCACCGGTTTTATCCCCACTTTTAAACTTTAATAGGATGGTCAGATTATCATATCCTTCTTCCCCTGAAATTTTGTAATCAAAAAAAATATCGTCGTCATTAACTTCTTCCGTAAATTTTTTATCCTTGTTTTTGCATGCAATAGAAATAACCGAAAAGCAAATAAGTAAAATACAATTAAAAATGACTGTTTTAGTTGTGCTGATTATCATAACTCAAGGTTGGAAAGATACATAAATGAAAAGACAAAATTGGTTGATAATCATTGATTAAAAAGCCAAAAAGACTGTAATTTTTCTTGTAATTCAACCATTTTTAGTGCAAAGTAAAACTTATCTTTGCGGCCCTGTTATTTCGGGGAACAGCCTGTCAAATTGACTTGCAAAATTATATAGCACCCTTTTTGACAACCTAATACCTAATTTCAATTACAAAATTCAAAATACATAACCATGCTTGGTTTTCTCTCAAAAATTTTTGGCGGTAGTAAGTCTGAGAAAGATGTTAAGAAAATTGAACCTTACGTTGGCAAAATAAATGAATTCTTCAATTCTTATCAATCAATAAGCAATGATCAACTAAGAAGTAAAACAGTTGAGTTTCGTCAGCGTATAAAGGAATATCTGACTGAGATTGACAATGAGATCAGTTCAAAGAATAAAGCTGCTGAAGAATTACCTTTTAATGATCTGATGGGCAAGGATGCCATTTACCAGGAAGTAGATAAACTAAAAAAAGAAAGAGATAAAAAAATTGAGGAGATCCTTGAACAAATTTTACCTGAAGCTTTTGCAGTAGTAAAAGAAACCGCCAGAAGATTTAAGGAAAATAAGGAAATCATTTCTACTGCTACTCAACTTGACCGTGACCTGAGTGTACAAAGACAACATATTTCGATTGATGGCGATAATTCTATTTATCAAAACAATTGGATCGCCGGTGGTGGTGAAGTTATCTGGAATATGGTGCACTATGATGTGCAGTTGATCGGTGGCGTCGTTCTACACCAGGGAAAAATTGCGGAAATGGCAACAGGTGAGGGAAAGACGCTGGTTTCCACTCTGCCTGCTTACTTAAATGCATTAGCTGGTGAAGGTGTTCATATTGTAACAGTAAATGACTACCTGGCCCGTCGTGACCAGGAGTGGAACGGAACAATATTTGAATGGCTAGGTTTAAAGGTTGACTGTATAGATAAGCATCAACCAAATACAGAAGAAAGAAGAAATGCCTATTTAGCTGATATCACTTATGGTACAAATAATGAATTTGGTTTTGATTATCTCCGTGATAATATGGTACATACTCCGGAGGAGATGGTTCAACGTAAACACCACTTTGCAATGGTGGATGAAGTTGACTCAGTTTTAATTGATGATGCAAGAACACCATTGATTATTTCCGGACCTGTTCCAAAAGGAGATGATCAGCAATATCATATTCACAAAGCAAAGATTCAACAGCTGGTTCAGGAACAAGAGAGAGTTGTACGCCATTGCTTAACCGAAGCAAAAAGACTTATTGCTGCAGGAGAAGATGATCCGAAAACAGGAGGTCTGTATTTATTCAGGGCAAATCGGGGATTACCAAAGTATGGACCGGTAATTAAATACCTGAGTGAACCCGGAATTAAAGTATTAATGCAAAAAGCTGAAAATTTCTATCTACAAGATCAGCTTCGAAACATGCATATCGTAGATGAAGACCTGTATTTTCAAATTGATGAAAAAAATAATTCGGTTGAGCTAACTGAAAAAGGGCTCAATATGATTACCGGCAAAGGTGAAGACCCTGATTTTTTCATTATGCCTGACATAGGAATGCAGTTGGCTGAAGTTGAAAAAAGTGAAATTCCTGCTGAGGAAAAATTACAAAAGAAAGAAACGGTTTTAAATGAATATTCACAGAAGGCAGATCGCATACATACCGTTCAACAATTATTAAAGGCTTATACATTATTTGCAAAAGATGTAGAGTATGTTGTAATAGATGGGGCTATAAAAATTGTGGATGAGCAAACTGGTCGTATAATGGAAGGAAGAAGGTATAGTGATGGTTTGCACCAGGCCTTAGAAGCAAAAGAAAGTGTAAAGATCGAAGCGGCTACACAGACCTATGCAACTGTTACTTTACAAAATTACTTCAGAATGTACCATAAGTTAGCTGGTATGACAGGTACTGCAGAAACTGAAGCAGGTGAGTTATGGAGTATATACAAATTAGATGTGGTTTCTATTCCTACAAACCTTCCTTTGATCAGGGATGACAGACAAGATCTGGTTTATAAAACGAAGAGAGAGAAATATAAATCTGTAATTGATGAAATTGAAAAACTTCGTGAAGCCGGACGTCCATGCCTGGTAGGTACTACTTCAGTTGAAGTAAGTGAATTACTTGGCCGGATGTTGCAACAGAAAAAAATACCACACAATGTTTTGAATGCAAAACAACATGCCAGAGAAGCACAGGTAGTAGCGGAAGCAGGTTTAGCTGGTGCAGTTACCATTGCAACTAACATGGCAGGTCGTGGTACCGATATCAAACTGGGCCCAGGTGTTAAAGATGCCGGAGGATTGGCCATTATCGGTACAGAAAGACATGAAAGCCGTCGTGTAGACAGACAATTGAGAGGTCGTGCCGGCCGCCAGGGAGACCCGGGATCATCGCAATTCTATGTTTCACTGGAAGATGATCTGATGAGAATGTTTGGTAGCGAAAAAATTGCATCACTGATGGATAAGCTTGGATACAAAGAGGGTGATGTGATACAACATAGCATGATCAGCAACAGTATTCAACGGGCACAAAAGAAAGTAGAAGAAAACAATTTTGGTATTCGTAAACGATTACTGGAATATGATGATGTAATGAACAAACAAAGGAATGCAGTTTATGAAAAAAGAAACCATGCATTGTTTGGCGAAAGACTGGCACTAGATATTGACACTTCTTTTTCTGCAATTGCAGCAAGCCTTATAGATTCTTTCCGGGAACAAGAAGATTTTGAAGGTTTCAAAATGGCTTGTATTGTCAACTTTGGTTTAGATACAAAAATTGATGAAGAAACATTTAAAAGGGGGGATATTAATAAATTAATTGACAACCTTTATGAAGAATCTTCAGTAAAATACAATGAACATAAAGCAGAATTACAAAAACAAGCAATACCTGTATTTAAAAATATCAGGCTTACACAGGGTAGTCATATTGAAAATGTGGTAGTACCATTTACAGATGGACGCAAAGGATTAAATGTTTTAACCAACCTTGATAAAACATTAAACTCCAATGGTGCTGAATTATGTACATCACTTGAAAAAACAATTACTCTCGCAGTTATTGATGATGCATGGAAAGAACATTTAAGAGCAATGGATGATCTGAAGCAAAGTGTACAAACAGCATACCTGGAACAAAAAGACCCATTGGTGATCTATAAAATGGAAGCTTTTAATCAGTTCAGCAGTATGAATACAGAAGTAAATAAAAATATTGTTTCATTCCTTTCACATTCATCTATACCTATTCAGCAAGACAATGCTCCTTTAAAAGAGGGCCGTCAGCAAAAAACTGATATGAGCAGAATGAAGATCAATAAAGATGAAATTGATGCTGC
>JAHEMN010000085.1 GCA_024643645.1 Chitinophagaceae bacterium
GAAGTGAAGTTTGATATGCAACTTTATCAACAACAATTTGCTCAAACCATAGCCAAACTTTTGGGTTATACTTATAAAGCAAAACATACAATAGCAAAAGAAATCCCATATTTATTTAAATAGCTGAAATGAAAAAGATTTGGATAAGCCTATTAGTAATTATTTCATTGAGCAGTAATGCTCAAGAAAATAATGGTTCACCTTTGCCATCAAAATATCAATTGGCTTGGCAGGAAAAAGAGTTCTCTCTGTTTATCCATTTTGGTCCCAATACTTTTACTGACAAAGAATGGGGAGCAGGAAATGAACCTGAAGATATTTTCAATCCGTCTGAATTAGATACAAGGCAATGGTGCCGGATCGCAAAAGAAGCTGGTGCAAAAGGAATAATTATTACTGCAAAACATCATGATGGGTTTTGTCTTTGGCCAAGTGATTTTTCAAAACATACAGTAAAGAAAAGTAAATGGAAGAATGGAGAAGGTGATGTGTTAAAAGAGCTTTCAAGATCATGTAGAGAGTATGGTTTGAAGTTTGGAGTTTATATTTCTCCATGGGATAAGAATCATCCTGATTATGGTACTGAGAAATACAATGATGTATTTGTTGGCATGCTGAAAGAACTATTAAAAGATTATGGACCGATTTGGGAATTATGGTGGGATGGTGCTAACGGTGAAGGACCCAACGGGAAAAAACAAATATATGATTGGAAAAGATTTGAGAATATTGTCAGACAAATTTCTCCTGGTACAGTAATCTTCAGTGATATAGGTCCGGATATTCGATGGGTAGGAAATGAAAATGGTATTGCCGGTGATCCTAATTGGAATTTTTTAAATACTGCAGGATTTAAAAGAGGAATAGGAGCACCACCTGCAGACACTTTATTGCATGGAAATTTTATTGGCAAATATTGGATGCCGGCAGAGTGTGATGTTAGTATACGCCCAGGTTGGTTTTGGCATGAAGCGGAAAACAACAAAGTAAAATCTGCCAAACAGCTTTTTGATATTTATTTGAAATCAGTGGGAAGAGGTGCAAATCTCTTATTAAATGTACCACCTGATAGCAGGGGTTTGATACATGAGAATGATTCAGCTGCTTTGATCAATTTTAAAAAGCTTCGGGATGAAAACTTTGCAGATAATATTCTGAAAAGAGCAGATACCTATTATGAGTTTAGTCAAAAAGATTTTAAGAACAGATCATTAATACTTCGTGGTTTTGATACAACATCAGCTTATTATGGAATTAATCTGCAGAATTTTATAGTTGAGTTTCATCAGCCTGTAACAATAAATTGTATTGCATTGCGGGAAGCAATACATCTTGGTCAAAGCATCCGCAAATTCAGTATTGTTTTATATAAAGATAATATAGCAGTTGGTGAAGTACAGGGCAGTAGTGTAGGTAGAAAAAGAATACTTACGTTCCCGACGACTACAATTACTTCATTCAGAGTTTATTTGGAAGATGCACAAGGCAATGATAATATTACAGGAATTGCCGCATATTTAATTGATGAGGAACTGGTAGAAAAATAATTGGGTTATCACCCTCCAGTAAATTTTGGTTTTCGCTTTTCAAGGAAAGCAGTGGTGCCTTCTTTCATATCATGTGTAGCAAATGCATTACCAAATTCACTGATTTCTACTTCATATCCATCAACTGTTTCATTATAAACAGAATTGACCGCTTTAATACAACCTGCAATTGCCAAAGGAGCTTTTGTATTTATTATATCCAGAATTTTTCTTGTTTCTTCCAGTAATGTTTCAGGAGTAGTTACATAATTCACCAGTCCAAGTTGTTTAGCTTCATTTGCATCAATTAATTGTGCAGAGATCAGTAATTCTGTGGCTTTTCCTTTGCCTATTAAATGAACCAAGCGTTGGGTACCTCCATATCCGGGTATTAAACCAAGATTTACTTCCGGTTGCCCGAATTTTGCATTATCACTGGCTAAACGAAAATGACATGCCATTGCTAATTCACAGCCTCCTCCTAATGCAAAACCATTTACTGCCGCAACAATTGGTTTCGGACAGTTTTCTATCCTTGCAAAAATATCCTGCCCTCTTACAGCTAAAGCGATCGCATCGTTCTTATCAAGAGTTTCAAATTCGCTGATATCTGCTCCTGCAACAAATGCTTTGGATCCTGCTCCTGTAATGATAACAGATTTGACAGCCTCATTGCTTTCTATCTCAGTAATGATATTATTTAAATCAGTAAACACATCTTTATTTAATGCGTTCATCTTATCAGGTCGATTAATGGTAATAGTAAGGATACCATTATCTAACGCTGTTAATAGTGTACTATAAGTCATGATTTATGATTTAATCAACCGAAGATAGCAACTATCAATAATTATTATTGTTGTTGTTGCTGTATTTCCAGATATTGCCTGTAAGAGTTATTATTAATAGCAGGATTCTTTGTTGTATAACCAAAAATAGGAGTAGCTTCTATTTCTTCTTTTGTTTTTAGATGCCCGTTTTCAATGATCACTGAAACTTCAAGCGTATGCTCTGACGAGCCTTTATAAGTGCCTTTTACAGGAGTACAATCATTAAAATTTCTACCAATAGCTAATTTTATATGTCTGTCACTTGCTATGCAATTATTTGTTGGGTCTAATCCCAGCCATCCATAATTTGGAATATATGCTTCAACCCAGGCATGCGTAGCGCCTTCGCCACGTAATTCATGATTCTTAGGACAAATATATCCACTAACATATCTCGCAGGAATACCTATTATATGTAACATAATTAAGAGCAAATGAGCAAAATCCTGGCAAACACCAGCTTTTAATTTTAAGATCTCATCAATCTTTGTTTCAACACTTGTTACACCTTTTTTATACTCAAAATGAGTAAAGATATATTCAGACAATTTATTTGCATTATCTAGAGGCGAATTATTTTTATTGATAATGCTTTCAATTAATTCACACAATTCGTTATCAGAGTTGAAAGATTCATGATACATGAAATCGAGATATGGTAAATTATGTTTTGCTTCACTTAATTCTTTCCATTGTTGTTCGGGTGGCATTGTATCTACAGGAATTTCTACCGGGTTTGTTGAAACAATTGCTTCAAGTTCAATCATTAATTGATTATGAGGTGTAATAAATGAAAATACACCAACAGTATTTCCAAAATAGTCTGTAAACTCTTCTATTATCGGGTTATTGGAAATTTTTAATTCAACATGTTTTACTGTTTGTTGCAGATCCGTTTTTGGGTATAGCATTATCTGGTTGGTGCAATCAATTACAGTAGATGAATAAGTATAGCGGGTAATATGTTTTATTTTGAAATCTGACATTTTGATTTTACTATGATTTACCGAAATAATATTTATTAAAAAGGTTTGCAGTATCAAAAAGATCAGCTCTTGTTTGAAGCAAAAACTGTTTTAGTAATTCACTGTTTTCTGAAACATTGCTGTATTTGATATTATTATAACAGCGTCCGATTAAAAATTCAATTTGCTGGTAACTTTCTGAGGAACTTTCAGTTTTTAACCGTTCAAAATATCTTTTTAGCCTTTCTACAGCATATAATAATGAATGTGGAAATTCTGTATTATAAAGAACATGATTTATAACAAGTTTGGAATGCAGATTGCCACGATTGGTTTTCAGGTATAATTCATATCCTGATAAAGAGTATAACAAAAATCGCCAGGTAGGGTCTTCAGCATGTTTTGTCAATTCATAATTATATTCTTTTAATTTAATAGTCAACAAGTCAATTGTGAAGATGGCTCTTGAAAGAAATTTACCAATATTTAAAAAACTAAAACCTTCTTCTCTTGCCATAGTAATATCTACAGTGCCATTATATAACATTCCATGCCTGATCAAAGCATCCAGGGATGTGACCGGATCGCCATTTACTATATTATTTCTAATGTGTTCTTCACGGATCAGGTGATAAAATTCATTCAGGCAAAGCCAAACTTCTTTAGTAATGTGATCCTGTACAGATCTGGCATTTTCCCTGGCATTGGTAATATTATTAATAACAGAATAAGGATTATCTCTGTCAACTAAAAGGTGTTCCAGAACCAAAAAAGAATTATTCTGAATCTGACGCATTTCCCCTTCAGATTTATTACTGTATGTCTGTAATACAGAATACCAATTGAAATCAACTACCTCATCCTGAGAAGACATGTATTTTGTATGCAACATACGAAGCATACGATTAGTACGTTCCATATATCTTGCCATCCAGAAAATTGATTCAGCTACCCGACTCAGCATTTTATAAATAATTAGATTTAGTAAAACTCAGCTTCCCAATACCCATGTATCCTTACTACCCCCACCTTGAGAAGAATTTACAACCAGTGAACCTTCCCGTAATGCCACTCTTGTCAACCCACCCGGTACTATTTCGATACCCTCAGGGCCGTATAATGCATAAGGCCTAAGGTCTACCCGGCGGGGTTGTAGTTCACCATTTATATAACAAGGTGATGATGATAAATTGATGATTGGCTGGGCAATATAACTTCGTGGGTCTTCAGTAATTGCTTTTTTAAACGTCTCCATTTCTTTTTCTGTTGCTGCATTACCAATCAACATTCCATAACCTCCGGATTCGTTTGTTTTTTTGATCACCATTTTATTCATCTTTTCAAAAACCATTTTCCTGTTATCCGGATCAGCCAATTGATAAGTGGGTACGTTTTTTAAAATAGGTTCTTCATTCAGGTAATAACGGATCATGTCCGGAACATATGAATAAACTGCTTTATCATCTGCCACTCCATTTCCCATTGCATTTACGATAGCAACATTCCCTTTTCTATAGGCCCAGTATAATCCAGGTACTCCTAACATACTATCAGGACGAAAAACAAGCGGATCAATAAAATCATCATCTACCCGACGATAGATCACATCTACTTTTTCTAATCCCTTTGTTGTCTTCATGTAAACATGATGGTTTTCAACAACCAGATCAGGTCCTTCTACTAACTCTATTCCCATTAACCTTGCCAAGGTTGTATGTTCAAAGTAAGCAGAGTTAAACATTCCTGGTGTTAAGAGTACAATAGTCGGGTTGCTGTTTTGACGGTCACTAAGAGACATCAGATTCTTTAATAAATGATCGGGATAATCTTTTACCGGCAGTACATTGTTTTTAGGAATTAGGTCAGGAAATATTCTGTATGTTATACTTCTGTTTTCCAGCATATAAGATACTCCTGATGGAGTCCGTAAGTTATCTTCTAAAACATAAAACTGCCCATCACTGTCACGGATTAGATCCACTCCGGATATATGCGTATAAATATCAAAGGGTACATCTACATTCACCATCTCCCTTAAAAAATTGGGGCAGGAGTAAATTAATTTAGCAGGAATGATACCATCTTTCAAGATAAATTGCTGGTGATAGATATCCTTCAGAAAAATATTTAATGCTTTTAATCGCTGCTTTATTCCATTTGCTATATGATTCCATTCACTGGGAATGATGATACGGGGCACTACATCAAACGGAAATATTTTTTCAATTCCTTCACCACTATTATAAACTGTGAATGTTACACCCTGGCTCATGAAGAGCTTTTTCGCCTGTTCATCCTTTCTCGTAATTTCTTCGGGAGTCAGGTTTTCAATAGCCGAAACAAAATTTTCATAATGTTCTCTTATTTTGCCATTGCCAAACATCTCATCCCAAACCTCAGGATTTTCGGTATAGTTAGCCAGTATTGCATGATCTTCCATACATGTACAATTTACAAAAGAATAAATAACCAGTAATTATTAATGGAAGCAATCGGGAATAATATTAAAAGTTGCGATTTTCCCTAACCCAGTTTGTAATATACTCACTGATCTCCGAAGTTGGTGTACCTGGGGCAAATAATTTTCCAACACCCATTTCATTTAATTGTTTCATATCGTCTTCCGGAATGATACCGCCACCTGTCAACAGTACATCATTCATGCCTTTTTCTTTCATCATATTAATCACTTTTGGAAAAACAGTCATGTGTGCTCCAGACAGTATGCTAATTCCTATGGCATCTACATCTTCTTGCAATGCAGCATTTACTACCATTTCAGGAGTTTGTCTCAAGCCGGTATAGATTACTTCCATTCCGGCATCCCTTAAAGCAGTTGCAATAACTTTGGCGCCACGGTCATGACCGTCTAATCCTACTTTAGCAACTAATACTCTTACGGGTCTGTTCATATTCTATCAAAAATACATTTCTTTATGCAACTGATTCGTAAATTACAATATGCAATATAGAAAATTCGGAAATACTGATTTATTAGTGAGTGAAATTGGCTTTGGAGCATGGGCTATTGGTGGTGGAGCAATGATTGGAAATACCTCAATTGGCTGGGGCGATTCAGATGATTCTGTTTCAGAAGAAGCAATTAATGCGGCTATTGAAAATGGAATTAATTTTTTTGACACGGCTGATATTTATGGGTTGGGTCATTCGGAAAAACTGATTGGAAAGGTAATTGGAAACAGATCAGATATAATTATAGCAACTAAAGTTGGAAATGTTTCCATAGATAATCAGTTTTCCATTGATTATAGGAAAGAATATATAATGGAGGCGTGTGAAAAAAGTCTGCTACGTTTACAGAGAGATACAATTGATTACTATCAACTACATACTGCAAAACTTGAACATCTGCAGCATTCAGATTGTATTGAGGCAATGAAAATTTTGCAAAAGCAAGGAAAGATCAGGTATTGGGGTTTGTCATTGAATACTTTTGATCCGATGCCGGAAGCAGAATATTTATTGGAACATCATTACGGCAATGGATTTCAATTAGTATTAAATATTCTAAATCAAAAGGCAATTCCAATTTTAAATGACATGAAGAAAAAAGGATATGGTGTCATTGCAAGAATGCCTTTACAGTTTGGACTTCTAACAGGAAAATTTGATAACGGAGCTTCATTTCCGGATAACGATCATCGAAAAAAAAGATTGACAAAAGAAGTGATTGAAAATGCAAATACTGAATTAAAACCTGTTTGGGATCTATGTCAAAAATACTCCTGTACAAAAACACAATTGGCATTAAGCTATATCCTAAGTTATGAAGCTGTTTCAACAGTGATTCCGGGAATTAGAAATCCGGAACAAGTAGAAAGCAATACATCAGGTTTATTTAATTTATCATCTAAAGACAAAGAGTTGATTGAAGAGATTGGAAAAACTAAACTATTGGAAGTAATGGGTATGATCCAACAACAGGGGTAGTTTAACGAATAAACTTTTTTTTCATTTCTCTTAAACCATCCTGTGCAAGTTTCAAACCAGTAGAATCGATATTTTCAAAATAAACTATTTTATCTCCAAACTGTCTTGAAACCGGGTTAGTGATGGAATCAATTACCATAACTTTTTCAAAATGTTGAAATACCGCATCTTTTTTTGAAGGTATATTATGACCGACAAAAATTAAATTCTTCATCCATAATCTTTCAGGTATCCAAAAAATAAAAGAACCATTATCGCTGATTATTTTATTACTGAAATAATTGTCTTTACTATAAAATTTCATTGATCCTGCCTGGCCATAATTACGGGCATAAATAACTGTATTGGCTTTTAAAGAATCTGGCAGTGAGTCAAAAAAACTTTCAGTTTTCTCCGTCATTTCCTTCCATCCAAGCATATCGGCAAAATCCTGTGGTAACTCATGATTTTTCTGATCTTCCCATTTATGTTCAATACCATGTTTTTTATAAAAAGCAGCAAGCTTTTCTGGTTTCCATATAGGTAATAACATTGGTAAAATCATGTATGATATTCCAATAATAAGTAAAGTCGCAACATATCTTATCCAGTTTTTCTTTACAGTCCATTGCTCCCATGCAACGGCGCCTGCTGCCAGCAACATTGGATAAATCCCGGCAGAATAATAACTTTTCCCTCTTCCTGCAATCAATAGAATGATTACAAAAAAATAAGTAATAGCAAGAAAACGCCATTCTTTATTTTTTAAAAACCAAATTAATCCGGCAATCCAGATAAGGATTGTAGCCATAAACATCATTAGCTGATCAACCAAAAAACCAGAAGGGTTCATGTACTTTAATTGGGTATCCTGTAATTCTTTCATATGATGGATCAATGGCCAGTTATGATTGTATTGCCACCATATATTAGGAATTATTATGAATATTCCAATTAATGAATAAGTATAAAAATTTTTGTTTGTGAATATTTTTCTGTGTTTTGAAATCAATAAGGACAGAAGCATACTTACAACAATGAATACAATTGAATATTTGCCCCAAAACCCGAGTGCAAAACTTAGGATGAACCAAAAAATATATTTATCTTTTTTATCATTGATATATCGGATGATGAAATAAACAGCAAGTGTCCAAAAGAAAATATCCAGCATGTTCGGCTGAAACAAATAATGCATCCGCAAATATGCTCCTGTGATAATGCTTAGTCCTGCAATAAATTGAGCAAACAGTTTTCCGCCAAGTTCTGCTGTTATTAAGCAGGTAAGAACAACAGTAGATGCACCAAAAAGGGAAGGCCAGAATTTTATCCAGGCTTCGCTTCCGCCAAACCAGGAAGAGATAAAGCCAAGGTATGAGATCAACGGAGGGTTTTCTAAATAACCTAATGCTAAATGCTGTCCTTGTTGATAATACAAGTATTCGTCTCTTTGTAATTCATAGATTGGATCTTGTAAAAAAAGAGGCAGAACAAATTTTACAATAGCCAACAATAAGATCAAAGGCCAGTAAGCTTCAGCTTTTTTCATTGGTAGAAAGATACTAACTATAACAGTTGACTTCAGCTAAGCACTTAATTTTTTTAAGCCATTGGTAATACGCAGAATTGTTTCTTCTTTACCAATTATTTCAGCAATATCAAATACACCCGGGCCAAATTTTCCACCTACCAGCATTATACGAAGCGGAAGCATCAATTCTCCCGGCTTTAATTGATGAACTGCGGCTATTTCTTTTAAAGCATTTTCAGTTTCATGTGCATTCCAGATAGTAGTAAGTTTATAAGTACGGATCAACTCTCTGAAGAATTGCTGCTTTTGATCGTTCCATTTGGGTACAATCGAAGCAGTGTCTATCTCTTCTGGTGTTTTGAAAAAGAAGGATGCTTGATCAACAAAATCAGAAAGAAGTGTGCATCTTTCCTGTACCAATGCTATTACCTTATCTAACATTGATGTATCGGTAATTGGAAGGTCGTTTTTTTCTAATAGATCTTTTATAGCTGATCTTAGCTTAGAAACTTTTGAACGTTTGATCCATTCATGATTGAACCATTTTGCTTTATCATAATCAAAATGTGCTCCACCACTATGTACTCTGTCCATTGAAAAACTTTCAATCAATTCCTCCAATGAAAAAACTTCTTTTTCGGTTCCGTCATTCCAGCCCAACAAAGCAAGCAGGTTTATAAATCCTTCAGGAATAAATCCTTTTTCTTTAAATCCTTCTGTTAACTCACCGGTCTTTGGATCGGTCCAGTTCATGGCAAATACAGGGAATCCATATTTTGATCCATCTCTTTTGCTGAGTTTTCCGTTAGGGCCTAATATAAGTGGAAAATGTGCCCACTGCGGCATATTCTCAATACCAAATAAGTATTTCCATAATAATATATGAACCGGTGCAGAAGGTAGCCATTCTTCACCCCGAAAAGCATGTGTGATTTCCATTAAGTAATCGTCTACTACAACAGCCAGGTGATAGGTAGGCATTCCATCTGCTTTTAATAATACTTTATCATCTACTAATGATGAATCAAACTGCACTTCACCACGGATCATATCGGTGAAAGAAATAGTTTCATTTTGTGGTACTTTGATACGTATCACATAAGGCATGCCTTCACCAATAAAACGGGCAACTTCATTTTCACTAAGTGTAAGTGAGTTAATCATTTTATCCCTGATGGTATTATCGTATTGTGGGGATGGATTATTTTCTGATTTAAAATCTTCCCGCATCCTTTCCAATTCCTCAGGTGTATCAAATGCGTAATAAGCGAATCCTTTTTTTATTAATTCTTCTGCATATTTCTTGTAAATATCTTTTCGTTCACTTTGGCGATAAGGGCCAAAATTTCCGCCATGCTGCACACTTTCATCAGGCTCAAGTCCACACCATTTGAGGCAATCAAATATATATTCTTCAGCACCGGCAACATACCTGCTTTGATCAGTATCTTCTATCCTTACAATAAAATCACCGTTATTTTTTTTGGCAAAAAGATAATTATATAACACCGTTCTTACTCCGCCGAGGTGTAAACCACCGGTAGGACTTGGTGCAAACCGAACTCTTACTTTCTTATTCATATGGTTACAAAGATAAACTTCCCCTTTTTAAAGAGGCTTTTATTTCCTTAGTTTTGAATGATACAAATAGAGTAAAATGAATTTTCAACAAGCGGAAAATAAATGGAACAAAAATCCTTTTCTGCTGAAAGTAATTGGAATGGGGAAATCTTATTTTGTAAAAACTCCATGGTGGTTAAAAAAAATATATCCCAAACGTTTATGGAGTATTGATAGTGTTGAAAAAAATATTTATCTGACATTCGATGATGGGCCACATCCGGTTGCTACACCTTTTGTTTTGGGCGAATTAAAAAAGTATGATGCAAAAGCAACTTTTTTTTGCATCGGTAAGAATGTAGTTGCTTTTCCTGCTATTTATAAACAGATTATAGAAGAAGGGCATAGTATCGGCAACCATACTCAACAGCATTTAAATGGATGGAAAACTGATGACAATACTTATCTGAATGATATTGAAATTGCTGCCAAACATATAAAATCAAATTTATTCAGGCCGCCATACGGCAGACTTCGTTCTTCTCAGGCAAAAAAAATACCTGCTTCACTTAATTCAACTACTTCCAAAATTGTAATGTGGGATGTATTAAGTGGCGATTTTGATCAAACTCTATCCAAAGAGGATTGTCTTAAAAATGTAGTAAATAAATCAAAAGAAGGATCTATCATTGTTTTTCATGATAGCGAGAAGTCATTTTCAAAGTTAGCATATGCATTACCCCTGATTTTGAAAGAATTTTCTAAAAAGGAGTTTAGATTCAAATCACTTTAAATAAAGAAATAATGCAATAAAGGGTTAAAAAAGTTAGGGCCTGGGTAGAAACCCTGGCCCGTTTTTAATCCGTACCCTATGAAAACTGGTTTAAAGGTATAATATTTTTTTAATTACCGCAAAGTAATTTGATATGTAGTCCCATTTATGGTAATAGTGGCCTGATTATCACAGTTACCGGTTCCAAAGTCTAAAACTGCTACCCAAGGGGTGTTTGCAGAAGCATTTGCTCTTACAGTCCTTACTTTTCCTTTTACAATCCAATGGCAATTGAATCTCTTGATCAAAGGCTCGGTAATCCTTGATTCCCAAAGAACTATCAAATTATCTCTCCTTACTTTTCCTCTGGAAGAGCCTTCAACCCTGAAAATATCATCTAATGGATTATTGGTTCCAAGTCCTTCAATTTGAGTAATGATCTTCTCACTATTCCACTCTATATAATTTCCATTAGGTTTTGTTAGTTTCCCATTTATCACATTAACGGTAAATTGACGGCTTGTTACAGGTGTAGCCACTACACTGGTATTTTTAATTTTATGGGTTCCTTCAACATGAATTGAATCAAAATAAAAACCATCAAATGTGGTTGTAGCCATCGCTCCAGGTATAATTAAGCGGTTCGTATACTCTGTAATTACCTTTCCTCTTCTGTAATGTCCATCACGACCAACACATCCTGTTGTTCCAAAATCAAGTGTAACCCTTACCGGGAAAGCATTTGGTTGATTTAGCCTTTCAATTATTACGTCCGGACAAGCTGTTACACGGCCAAAAACACCGGTACCGGCAATTCCAACTTCATCACTTACACCAAAAGCATCATCAAAAACACCGTTAAATACGGTCTCTGCATCACCATCAGCTTCACTTGATACCTTTGCTGCTTCAATTTCTTGTTCATCAGGCGTACCAGTCTGACTATTTTCTTTTTGACAAGCAACGAAAAATAATAAAGTAGAAAAGAATAAAATTGCGGCCAGTTTTACTGGGAAAACCCTGAGTTTCATAAAATGTTATTTTTTTGGTAATTAGTTTAACGGGAATATGATTGTTTTTATTGAGAGAGGTTTAACGGTTTAATGCTTTTTTTTATTGATTTTTGATCTTTAAATTTCCCTGAGTATGAACATGATGGATACACATTCGCATATTTATTTGCAGGAATTTGCAGGGGATAGGGCTGACATGTTAGAAAGAGCTGATAAACAAGGGGTTAATAGAATTTTGTTACCGGCAATTGATTCTTCAACCCATAGCCAAATGTTGGATCTTGAGGAAAAGGTAAAAAATAGGTGTGTGGCAATGATGGGGGTGCATCCTTGTTCCATTAAAGAAAATTTCAAAGACGAGTTAGCAATTGCAAAAAAATATCTTGAAAGCCGGTCTTTTATTGCAGTTGGTGAGATCGGTCTGGATTTTTATTGGGATAAAACATTCTCTCAGCAGCAATATGAAGCTTTTAATGAGCAGATCGAATGGGCATTACATTATGATATCCCGATTGTGATCCACTCCAGAGAATCTATAGATGAATGTATAGAAGTGGTTAAAAGCCATCAGAAAGGTAAATTAAATGGTGTATTTCATTGTTTTTCCGGAAATGAACTACAAGCGAATAAAATAATTGAACTCGGTTTTTATATGGGTATCGGGGGAGTAGTTACTTTTAAAAATTCCGGGTTAGATAAAGTGATGGAACAAATTTCTCTTGAGCATGTGGTTTTGGAAACGGATGCTCCATATTTAGCCCCGGTTCCATTCAGGGGAAAAAGAAATGAACCTTCCTATTTAAAATATGTAGTCGAAAAATTAGCGGAGATTAAAAATATTGCAACTGATAAAGTAATTGAAATAACTACCGCAAATGCTCAAAAACTGTTTAGATTTTAATATAAAAAACTTGTTTTCTTAAAATATAAGATGTAAAAAGTAGTAGAAAATAAAAAACTCTCCGTCGCTAAAGCTATGGAGGTTAATGCGG
>JAHEMN010000217.1 GCA_024643645.1 Chitinophagaceae bacterium
AACCCTCCGTAGAAACGGAGGGTGATTATCAATTGCTTGCCTATAAAAAGATTTATTATCAGAATGAATAAATGGCTGCTATCAGAAAATTTGCTGCTGTTTTTTTTGCAATACCATTTATATCTATAAAAATTTCTTTGTTGGAATTGTCAAGCCTTAATTCAGGTATTAATATGAAACCGCCGGTTTTAAAGTTTGCAGATAATGTGGTTGCAAATACATTACTTGCATCTCCTGAAACGGGTAATTTTAAATTATTTTTATCACCGAAATATTCACCTCTTAAAGTAATTCCAAACCAGGCATTCGGATCATAATTAAGGTATAATGCTGATCCCCACCAGGATTGGCTTTCAATATTTTTTGTACCATCCCAGAAGCGATTTGAATTAATAGTTCCATTATAACCTATATTGAATTTGTCATTTAATTTGGCGGTAACAACTGCATCAAACTGGTTCACTTTTGATGTGTCCGGGTTTTGACCATTTACATAGTTCAGATACACATTTACATCTTCTGAAACCTTTAAAGCATATTGGGCTAAAAGGAATTTTTTATTGATTTGATCAGTTGAGGGAATCCTGTAATCAGTAGCATTTGCAACACCCAGCATAAAACTATGTTTACCTTTTGTAATATCAGCTTTCAAACCAGTGTGTGAAAACGGACCATTGGTGAACATATAACTCATACTATAATTCCTGTTCAGTTGCGGATCCAGCAATTCATATCCAACATGCGTTGCCCAAGTACCTAATGTAAACTTCAGCCAGTCTGTAGGTGAATAGCTTACATAAAGTTGTTTAATAGCCTGGGTGATGCCGTCATCTGTATAGGAAAAATCTTTAGCTCTTGGTCCAAAACCAAAATCTGCAACTGCATTCACTTTATTACCAGTATGTTCAAATTTTACACTGGCCATACCCAGGGAAAATGAATTATGAGTTTGGGTAAAACTCGTAAAACTATTTCCGGATGTCTTGGCAAAATCATATTTATAATATGCATCAACAGAACCGGATATGCTTAACGAGGGTTCTTTTTTTTGATCTTCAGTGACCTTAAATACAGAATCTGCTGTATTGATATTGATTGATGCTGTTTGTGCTATTGAGATATTAATAGAAAGCATGCCTATGGCAGCTACAAATATTTTTTGTAACATTGTATATCATTTTTAATGTGAGAAAAGGGCACAGCAGGTATGAACTTTTACGAGAAGATTATACCATTTATGCAGTGCCTTTTTCGATTTTGTTTACTTTATAATTCTACAGATTTTTCAATTACGGTACCATTATTATGTACCAGCAAAGTACCCTGCAGATATTTTTCATCATGCTGTGTTGCATCTAAACCTTCTTCTTCTTCACTTTCACTTACTCGCATTGGTATGATGAAATTGATGAATTTGAAAATTCCATATGAAACTGCAAAGCTGTATCCAGCAACTATTGCCATAGCTTTTAGTTGAGTAAAAAAGAAACCTGGATTACCGTAGAAAAGACCATTGGGGCCTCCATCAATTCCATGAACAGCAGTACTGGCAAATACGCCAGTTAAAAGCATACCAGACATTCCTCCTATACCATGGCAAGGAAATACATCCAATGTATCATCTAAAACTGATTTCTGTTTTATACTAACTGCAATATTTGAAACAATAGCTCCTACCAGACCAATGATTATACTCTGTGGAATTCCAACAAATCCTGCACCAGGTGTAATAGCAACTAAGCCAACAACGGCACCAATACAAAATCCTAATACTGATGGTTTCTTTCCTTTGATTACATCAAAGAACATCCAGGCCAATCCGGCAGCAGATGCGGCAGTGGTAGTTGTTCCAAAAGCATTAACTGCTAGTGGTGTAGCTCCTACAGCAGATCCTGCATTAAAGCCGAACCAACCAAACCACAGTAAACCTGTTCCAATTAATACATAAGGAACATTAGCTGGTGGAATTTCTTTTTTAGCTAAATGCGACTTTCTTCTTTTCAACACCATTGCACCAGCTAAAGCAGCACAACCCGCAGTAATGTGTACGACGGTTCCACCTGCAAAATCCCATACACCCATTTTTGCAAGAAACCCATCGGGATGCCAACTCCAATGTGCTACTGGAGCATAAACTAATAAAGCAAATAGTACAATAAATAAAACGTAAGAAGTAAATCGAATACGTTCAGCTACTGCACCAACTACCAAACCAGGTGTAATAATGGCAAACATCAGTTGAAAAAGTGAAAACAATGATAAAGGAATAGTGTTAGCAGCAGGCCAGGGAGCTCCTGCTTTTACTCCGTCGTAAAAGGCATAAGTGGCAGGATTCCCAATCAAGCCATTTACTGATTCACCGAAAGCAAGACTAAATCCACATACCACCCAAAGTACACCGACTATACCCGCAGCTACAACACTCTTGATCATTGTCGAGATGACATTTTTTCGATTTACCATACCGCCATAAAAAAAGGCTAGGCCTGGAGTCATCAAGAATACAAGTGCTGTTGAAACTAAAACCCAGGCGATGTCAGAAGAACTGTACTGTGGGTCGTTAGCACCAGGTACAAAATCTGCTGCAGGTTTTACAAACATGGCTAAAAGGGCAATCGCAACAAGAAGAACAAATGGCAAGATCTGTTTTGCTTTTCTTTTACTCATAAAGTTGATTTAAACATTAATAAATTAATACATATGTATTATATTGTTCAAATCTACCTAATTAAAGCAATAACATGTGTTAGTATTTAAAATATGTTGATAAATTTTTAATAATATTCAATTTATTGATAAAATTAATAGAATATATACATATATATATAATTTATATATGTATATAAGTACTATTAATAGAAACAAATTCTACATTAATATTTGGGAGGAAACATCCTTATTTTCCAGAATGCTTGTATTTCCAATAAGGAATTCATCAACATGACGAGCACATTCACGGCCTTCACTAATAGCCCAAACAACAAGGCTTTGACCTCGGCGAATATCACCGGCTGTAAAGATTTTCGGGATATTGGTTTTATAGTTTTTTTCTGTTGCTTTTACATTACCTCTTTCGTCCAGTTCCACATCCAGGTCATTAATTAATCCCGGATGTTGAGTATGCAGGAATCCCATTGCTAAAAGTGCTAGTTCACATGGTATCTCTCTTTCTGTTCCTTCTATCTCATAGAACTCTGCTGGTCTATTATTAATTATTTTCCATTCAAGATCTACGATCTTTAATGCTTTCAGGTTGCCTTGTTCATCACCAATAAATTCTTTGGTAGCAATTGCCCATTGGCGATCAGCACCTTCTTCATGCGATGAAGTTGTTTTTAATATCATAGGGTAACTTGGCCATGGCATTGCATCATTACGTTCATCAGGAGGTTTTGGTAATAATTCAAATTGAGTAACAGATTTAGCTTTGTGCCTGTTAGATGTTCCAACGCAATCACTTCCTGTATCCC
>JAHEMN010000086.1 GCA_024643645.1 Chitinophagaceae bacterium
GATTCAAAGAAAATAACTTCCCGGTATGATTGACCACCTAATTGAAATCCGATACTTATTTGTGTCAATTTTGCTTTACCGATTATATTTCCTCTTTCATACACAACACCATTACCGGTAGCACCTCCGATACCAATACCACCTTTTCCAACCTTAGGAAATATCACATAGCCATAAGCATTATTAAAGAGACTTTTCATCAACCCATCAGTTGCAATAAAATCTTCTTTTGCTTCACCGCAATCCCCCACCAGTCTCTTTTCCTTTGTGGTCGATTGACCCATCACTGAATTATTCAAAGAAAAAAAGATCAACAATGTGAAAAGACTTAAGCCGGTAGTTAAAATATTTTTTTTCATAATTCCCTATTAATTATTGTAAAGTTAACACACAGTGATAAATATGTTGATCACTAACCTGTAATAACAAAGACTTTGCCAGAAAGAATACCATACAATGCAACGCATAACTGCCTGTAGTCATCATTCAGCAGATATATAGTACATTTGTACAAGTCTTTATTTATGAAATACTTCAACTACTTCAGTAAGGCAATTATTTTACTTTTCATGATTCCTGTCATATGTTTTTCCCAGGAAAAGGATATCATGATAAGAATTGTACAAGATGAGTCAATTAAATTAAAAGACTTTGAGACTGATCTTAAATTGAAAAAAAAGCAATTTAAAGTACAGGTCATGCTGGATCATGCTGAAGGCGTTTATGTATTTGCCAGTATCCGTGACTCCGTATATCGCTTTACAGAAAACAGTCCGATCCGTGACTTTTCATATCTTAATTTATTAGAGCTTGCCGAAACAGATACTTTCAACACGAATAAAGAATTAAATCTGAGTGAAACAGGCTGGTCCTATTGGAGCTATAACGATAGTTTGAATTGGAGTTCTTTCAGCAGGAACCCCGTTAGTATAGGAAGTCAAAGAGTAGTATGTACTAAATTCATAAAACAACTTCATAATGTAGCCACCGGAGAAACAATAAAATTTAAAAAATTAAAAACTCCGTTATACCTTTTATTCATTGCTGTAAAAGAATATGATGAAAACGGCAAACCACTAGAAGAATTGATGCGACGAAAAGTGAAGATCAACTGGAGTGATAAAGATGAAGACTAGCTCTTGCCAAAAAATCACTGATCAATTCAATCTTTTTACGGTATTCTTTTTAATACTTCCAGAAAATATTTCCAGAACTTTTTTACAGAACTTATCTGTGCCCTTTCATCAGGTGAATGTGCTCCATAAATGTTTGGTCCAAATGAGATCATTTGCATCTTAGGATAATTACGTCCAATGATGCCACATTCAAGTCCGGCATGAACGGCATATACATTCACAGGCTCGTCAAATAACTCTTTATACAAGTCACTCATTAATTTAATGATCGGAGCATCAGGCTTTGGCTCCCAACCAGGATACTCTCCGCTAAAACTAAGGGAGCCACCTGTTAATTCAAATGCACTTTTGATTGCATTTGTCAGATCTTTTTTCTCACTATCCAATGAACTACGGGTAAGGCATTTAACTGAATAATGGCCATTCTTCACTTCTACTTTTGCAATATTATTTGAACTCTGTACCAGTCCGGGTATCTCAGGCGTCATTCTGTAAATACCATTTGGGCAAGCATAAATACTTCTTAATAATTTATATTGAAAATCAGATTCTATCACTTGACTGATAGTATCAATCTCCTCAATTTGAACAGTGAGATTCGGGTCAGTAAAATTATATTCCGTTTTTACAGTTGTATTAAATTCATTTAGCGCATTAATAACTTCATTTTTATATTTATCTGCAACTGTAAATTCAGCAAATGATTCTCTTGGAATGGCATTGCGCAAACTTCCCCCTTCTATTGTTGCTATATTGATATTGTATTCGTTAGCAAGAATCCACAGCAACCTGTTCATTAGTTTATTCGCATTAGCTCTTCCTAAGTGAATATCAGCTCCTGAATGTCCGCCTGTTAATCCTTTAATAGAAATTCTGAACGAATTATTATTTACATCATTCTCAAGTCTATATTTTCCGGTCCATGTAACATCAATTCCACCGGCACAGCCTATGGTCAACTCATCATCATCTTCAGTATCAAGATTCAAAAGAATCGTTCCATCTAATACCCCCCCCTTCAATCCCTTAGCCCCGGTCATTCCGGTTTCTTCATCAATAGTAAATAAACCTTCAATCGGCGGATGTTCAATTTCAGTAGAAGCAAGCACAGCCATAATTGCTGCAACGCCAATTCCATTATCAGCCCCTAATGTAGTACCCCTTGCTTTTACACAATCCCCATCTATATACATTTCTATGCCCTGTTTCTCAAAGTCAAATTCAGTATCTGCATTTTTTTGATGCACCATATCGATATGGCTTTGTAAAACGACAGTTTGCCTGTTCTCCATTCCGGTAGTTGCCGGTTTTTTAATGATGATATTTCCCACTTCATCAACTTGTGTGGGAAGATTCAATGACAGCCCAAATGATTTTATGAATTCAATTACTTTTTCTTCTTTTTTTGAAGGCCTGGGTACTGCATTAAGATCAGCAAAATAATTCCATAATTCTTTTGGCTCCAATCCTCTTATTGAATCATTCATTGTAAGATAATTTCCTTAAATAGTTTATAAATGTAAATCAAAATAACTGCCGGGTAAAATACACTAATAATATTGGAAAAAAAGATTTTGTATTAATCTCATAGCATAAAACAAGCTTACTTTTGTCAAATGTCAAATAAAAGCACTTCCTCAGACATTATTCTGGAGAAACTAAATATAAAGGCTCTTAATGAAATGCAGTTTGCTGCAAAGAAAGCCATTGAAAAGAAAAATAATATTTTACTTCTTTCAGCAACCGGATCAGGAAAAACATTAGCCTTCCTTTTACCTCTGCTGAATTATATTGATGCTAAAAAAAGAGCTACACAAGCATTGATCATTGTTCCTTCCCGGGAACTTGCATTACAAATAGAATCAGTTTTTAAAAGTATGGGCACAGCTATTAAGGTTACCTGTTGCTATGGTGGTCATAAACGAGAGATAGAAGAGAATAATCTTTTAGAAGCACCGGGTTTAATAATTGGTACACCAGGCCGGCTGGCAGATCATATAAGAAGAGGAAACATTACGATAGACACTATTGAGACTTTAATTTTAGATGAATTTGATAAATCGCTGGAGCTGGGTTTTATAGACGAAATGTCATTTATCATCAATGCGCTTAAATCCATTAATAAACGAATATTAACATCTGCAACGGAAGCAGTTGAAATTCCTGACTTCATTGGATTGAAAGATCCGATGAGGCTTAATTTTTTAGATGATACTGATGGTGAAACAGGATTAGAAATAAAAGTTTTAAAAAGTGATGGGAAAGATAAACTGGAAACACTTTTTCGTTTGATATGTATGTTAGGTAACCGGTCAACGATCGTATTTTGCAATCACCGTGAATCGGTAGAAAGAACCAGTAACTGGCTGAAAGAAAAAGATATTCTTAATGTATATTATCATGGTGCAATGGAACAACAGGAACGGGATGCGGCCCTTTGTAAATTCAGAAACGGTACTTCCAATGTGTTAGTTACAACTGATCTTGCAGCAAGAGGATTGGATATTGCCAATATCAGATATATCATTCATTATCACATACCGGGTAGTCAGGAAATTTTTACACATCGTAATGGAAGAACTGCCAGAATGGATGCAAGTGGTACCGCTATCCTAATATTATCTCCTGCAGAAAAGCTTCCCGAATATATTGATGCAACGATCGAACAAATTGAACTACCGGAAACTTCAGTTATTCCTGAAAAACCAAAATGGTCAACCTTATTTATTGCAGCCGGTAAAAAGGATAAGGTCAATAAAATTGATATTGTTGGTTTTTTGTCTAATAAAGGCGAATTGAAAAAAGAAGATATCGGTTTGATCGAAGTAAAAGATTTTTTCTCCTATGTAGCTGTCAAGAAAATTAAAGTAAGTAATACACTTCATCTTATTAAGGATCAAAAGATCAAGAATAAGAAAGTAAAAATTGTAGTTGCGAAATAGAATATACTCAAAAACAAATCTTTCATTCAGACAAATACATAGAAGCATTACAATTCAAATGCTCACAAATCCCCACTTTCTGTTGAACTATTGTTGTAATAACAGTCTTATTTGCTAAACGCCATCATTTTTGTTTAATATTTTTTAAAATATTCTAAACAAAACATTCTGCTGTGGGTTATAACCTAAACTCAACACTAAAAAACAAATCATGAAAAAATTATTCAAAGCAAATTTATTGGCAGTTGCCCTTTTGATCTCTTCAGTAGCTTTCTCTCAGCAAAAAGATATTGTTGACATTGCAATTAGCTCAGATGCACACACAACATTGGTAGCGGCAGTTAAAGCAGCAAGTTTAGTCGAAACACTTAAGAGTGAAGGACCTTTTACAGTATTTGCTCCTGTAAATGATGCATTCAGCAAATTACCAAAAGGTACTGTAGAAAATCTGCTAAAGCCTGAGAACAAAGCAACATTAGCAAAAATATTAACCTACCATGTAGTAGCAGGCAATTTAGATGCAAATGCGGTAATTGCTGCAATTAAAAAAGGGAATGGTACGGCTTCAGTAAAAACAGTAAGTGGCGGAATGCTTACTGCTTCTATTGATAATGGTAAAGTGAAATTAACTGATGAGAACGGTGGTTCTTCTTTTGTTACTGCAACTGACCTGAAAGGCAGCAACGGTATCATACATGTTATTGACACGGTAGTACTTCCTAAATAATTATATTAGTAGCCTTTGAAAAAGACCCCGCAATTGCGGGGTTTTTTGTTTTAATATACTGAAACCCGAATGTCGTTTTCTTCACTAAATTGCAGATGTAAAAAGTATAAAATGCGTATTGAATCAGATATCAAACTTGGTTTTAAAGATGTAATGCTCCGGCCAAAAAGGTCAACATTGAGTTCAAGATCAACTGTCTCTGTTATCAGAAAATTTAAATTATTACATAGCAATACAACATGGGAAGGCATACCAATAATGGCTGCCAATATGGATACGGTTGGCACTTTTGAAATGGCCAAAGCATTGGCAACTCAACAATTGTTTACTGCCATACATAAACATTATTCCCCGGCACAATGGAAAGGATTCATGAAAAAATCAGGAAACAAGATCAATGAGCATATTGCTATCAGTACCGGTACTTCTGCTGCTGATGCAAAAAAACTTGATTTGATTTTAAATGAAAATGCTGCTTTACGTTTCATATGTATAGATGTTGCAAATGGCTACTCAGAAAAATTTGTCTCATTTGTAAAAGCTACCCGGAATAAATTTCCTGATAAAGTGATCATTGCAGGAAATGTAGTAACCGGTGAAATGGTGGAAGAACTATTGCTTGCTGGTGCAGATATTATTAAAGTGGGTATTGGCCCCGGATCTGTTTGTACCACCAGAGTAAAAACCGGTGTAGGATACCCGCAGTTATCAGCTATCATCGAATGTGCTGATGCTGCACACGGTCTTGGCGGACAGATCATTTCTGATGGAGGCTGTAAAGTACCTGGTGATGTAGTGAAAGCATTTGGTGGCGGGGCAGATTTTGTAATGCTTGGAGGTATGCTGGCAGGCCATGAAGAAAGTGGAGGTGAAACGATTGAGAAAGATGGTAAAAAATTTAAACTATTTTACGGAATGAGCTCTGAAACTGCAATGAATAAATATGCTGGTGGTGTTGCAGACTATCGGGCTTCAGAAGGAAAAACTACAGAGATCCCTTACCGCGGTAAGGTAAATGAAACAGTGCAGGATATACTCGGAGGACTTCGTTCTGCATGTACTTATGTTGGTGCCAGATCTTTAAAAGAACTTACAAAACGAACTACTTTCATACGGGTGGCAGAACAACATAATGAATGGTTTGCTGAGTAATATTTTAAATTCAAATTTATTTAATTGAAAAAGAGACAAGATTATATTTCCTGGGATGAATATTTTATGGGAGTGGCTTTATTATCAGCCAAAAGAAGTAAAGACCCCAGTACTCAGGTAGGCGCCTGCATCGTAAGTGATAAAAATAAAATTGTTGGTGCCGGATATAACGGATTGCCAATTGGATGTGATGATGATGATTTTCCATGGGAGAAGACCGGGGAGTTTATGGATACAAAATATCCCTTCATTTGCCATGCAGAATTAAATGCAATTCTTAATAATATCGGGATGGATCTGAGAGGTTGTAAAATTTACACTGCATTATTTCCATGTAATGAGTGTGCAAAAGCTATCATCCAATCAGGCATTTCAGAAGTCATCTATTTATCAGATAAATATGAGGGAAGTGATATTTTTAAAGCCTCAAAATTAATGCTGGACAAAGCATCTGTTCGTTATCGAAAAGTTGACTCAAAGATCAGTGAATTGATCTTGTCATTTGATGAACAAAAAGTTTAAGCTGAAATAAGGAGATAAAAGAGATTTTTACTGATATTTTAAAAGTGAGTGAAATTAAAAATCAATCATCTTTTTAATTTTTGTTTTGATCTGAATAAAGTTGATATACTTTAAATTTAAAAATTCATAATGCCAGATCAACAACATGGTAATGGCGGTTTCTTTTAAGGTGACAGCATTTTCAAAACATTGTAATGCCTTATCCTTTGCACCAGCCCTGGCATAAGCTTCTCCCATCCAGTATTCAGAAATATACTCACCTGTTTTTCGCAATACACTGTATTTTTCATCTACTTCGTTTACAAGTATCTGGTTATTCCCATCCTTATAAAATTGCAACAGCCCTTTACTCTCTGCTTTTTCTGCAGCATCTATCGCTTCTTCATTCATACCGAATGACCAGTATAAACGGGAAAGATCCGCATATCTTGATTTTCTGATCAGCGGATCAAATTCAACTTTTTCGATCAGTACTTTTTGTTGTTTGATCGCCTCTTCCTGGTTATGTGTATTTGCAAGGATCCTGACCCTATTCTGTAACAGGTAATCCCACAAAGGATTTATCTCACTTCCTTTTTGATAAATTTCTGCTGCTTGTTCATTCTCCCCTACTCCTTCCAACAAAATGGCGTACCACAAGTAAACGTTTGATTGATTCGGATTTAACTTGATCGCCTTTTTATAAGAATGCTCAGCTTCTTTCCAATTGAATGTTTGATGAAACCAATACCCCATAGCTGCCTGAATTTCTCCAGATAGAGGATCTAACGCAATAGCTTTATCAATTTGTTTTTTAGCTAATGACAACATGATATCCGGATCTTCATAACCTCTGAATGAAGAAAGCAGAAAAGTTGTTGCCAGGCCTGAATAAGCATCAGCAAAATCCGGATCTTTATTAACTGCCTGATGAAAAAGTTCTCTTGCTATAAGCAGATCTGTTTTATTTCTTTTATCCACCAGAAATTTACCCCGTAAATAAAGATCATAAGCCTGTAGATCTACAGTTGGTTTTGCATCCAGCTTTTTAGAATCTTTTTTTGTCAACTTTGTATTTAACACCGATGCAATGGCCACGGCTACTTCCCGTTGAATTGAAAAGATATCTTCTACCGGCCTGTCGTATGAATCTGCCCATAAATGCTCGTCTGTTGAAGCATTGATCAACTGAGCAGTTATCCGTAACTGATCATTATAACGCTGTACACTTCCTTCTAAAATAACGGCAACACCCAATTCATTGCCAATTTCCCGAATTGGTTTAGGGTTCTTTTTATATTGCATTACCGAAGTACGGGATATCACTTTTAATGCACTGATCTTTGACAATTGTGTAATAATATCATCTGTCAATCCATCACTGAAATATTCCTGTTGCTGATCACTGCTTATATTTTGAAATGGAAGAACTGCAATACTATTTTCAGAAATTGGTTTTACAGTTGACTTGACCTCTACAGCAGGAACATAGGGTTTACTGAATTCAGTTAATATTTCAAAAATCCTAACAGGATCTTTTACATTCTTGAGTTTTTCTTCTTTTATAAATACCGATTCAAGCCCTTTTTTATTAGTAATATTCTGATATACCGTATCAGAAATATAGATGCCCCCTTGTGGTGCTAATGCCTGAATTCTGGAAGCAATGTTTACAACATCACCAAAAACATTATTCCTTTGCAACAGAACATCCCCCATATGGATCCCGATCCTGACCGGAATGACAGGCTCCTCATTCAGCTCTATTTGCAGCAATTTGGCAAATTCTGCAGCATCTGTTGCACTTTGAAAAAGAATAAGTGAGCCATCACCGTAATACTGGATTATTTTACCATTTAATTGTTCAGATATCAATTCAATCAGCTCCCTGAAGCGGTTGATCTTTTCAACTGCTCCATTCTCATCTTTTTGCATCATAGCAGTATACCCTACTACATCTGCAAATAAAATTGCTGCCAATTGATGTGAATGCTCTGCCATTAATTAAAATTGAAACGCAAGTTACCGAAAAATGTATTTCTTGCAGATCCTTTGATGGTTTAAAATCGAATTAACTTTAAAAAATTGTAATATAAAAATTACATAATTACTGAATAAATTATATGGAATTTAACCTGAATACCCTTAGGAAATTCTCACCCAATATCTTACGTATTTCTTTTTTAGTATATCCCCTTTTCATCAGCTCCTTAGTAATAAGGGGCAAATTTGTTACATCATCCAATTGCTGAGGTGCAGAATTTATTCCATCAAAATCACTACCCAGTCCCACATGGTCGACCCCAATCAATTTTACAATATAATCTAAATGATCCAGTAACATTGACAAAGGTGGACGTAAGCTTTTGACCTCTTCAGGGTATTTATTAAATAGAAATACATCAGCATAATATGACTCAGGATTTACTTTTAACATTGAATCTCTTTCTGCTTTATGAATATTATTGAAAATATCAGTTCGCCTGTTATATGAACTATCAACAAATCCTGAATAGAAATTTAAATGAATAACACCTCCATTGCTGCCAATGGCCTTTATTTGCTCGTCCTTCAGATTCCGCGGTACCGGACACAATTGATATACACAGCTATGAGACACAATAACCGGTTTAACTGTAACATCCATTGCATCAAAAAAGGTTTTTTCTCCCACATGGCTTAGATCAATCATCATTCCCAACTTATTCATTCGTTGTACAACCTGTTTTCCAAAATCAGTTAACCCAGCCTGTTTCAACGTTGCAGGTTTTGTTGTTTCATCCCAGGCAGAGCTGGCCCAATCAGTAGAATTATTCCATGTCAATGTCATATACCGTACACCTCTGGTATAAAAAAGATCAAGATTGTCCAGATTGTTTTCTATCATATGTCCACCCTCCACACCAAACATAGCAGCCAGCTTATTTTCTTTTATTGCCTTGAGGAGCTCTTCCGGGTTACCTACCTTTTTTATTTTATCAGGATTTCTGATTGCAACTGCATCCAACGTATCCATCTCCCGGTTTGCCCAGGCATAAGGATTCTCTTTCAATCCATCACACCACACAGAAAACAATTGTACATCCACTCCTCCTTTTTTAAACCGATCAATGTCGGAATGAGTAACACCAGTTAAATCAGTATCAATGGCGAGATTATCATCGATTGCTTTTGTTAACAGATCATTGTGCGTATCAACAACAATTGACTTAAAGTGCAATTTTTTATATGACTGTGCAGAAATGAAAATTGGCAAGACTAATAAAAGAAATAAACTAAGTTTTTGATACATTGATATATGTTTAACTAAACTGAAAGGGAGCATTATTTAAATTGAAGTTAAGTTACTTTTTTATCAATGGAACTGTTATTATAAATAATATAACCGGTTAATTATCTCAATGACCTGATCCACTTCCTGGTTTTACTTATACCATTCTTTGTATTTGATTTTTTCTTTTCGTCAATTAATACTTCAAATTCCTTTAATAATAAAAACTCTTTAAAAGGTTTAGGCAAATAATTCTTTCTAAAATGCTTTAATCGTATCAAAAGCACATCACAATCCTGCATATCACCAAGGTCATCCAATATATCATGTATTTGTTCTGGCCTATACTTTTTATCATCGATCAAAAGTGAAAGCCAATAATAGATCAACTTTAATTTCTTTCGAAGCAGATGTGGCTCTTTGAAATGTTTCGGTAATTCAGTAATTACTTCACTGACCACTATTTCAATTTGCTGATTTAAGATATCGCCATCATTAATTACTGAATCTTCCTTAAAGAGTAAAGCTACTTTTGCCAGTTCCTTATTTCTAAAGATATGGATTGACTGATTTGACCAGGCTTTTGTCTTTTTCAGCATAGACTGTAGAAATAAATAAAATTTTGGATAAGGATTTTTTTCTTTTTTTTCGAGTTTATTGATCATCTCCATACAAATCTCAATATCTCTTTGCCTGCCAATGATATCAAAAAGTTCATTTGTTTTTGATAATAATTCAACTTCCCAACCAGCTTCCGGATCATCTCTTTTTTTAAGAATGATATAAAGGTCAAGATATGCTCTTAATTTTTTAACAGCGACCCTCAGATCATGAATTGAATCTTTGTCCAATTTTTTCTTCAAGAACAAAAGATTTTTGTTAAAAACTTTTTGTTCTTTTTTCCAATTTAAAAATATGGGATTAGTCAGATCCATGTTAATTTCTGAACTTTCAACTACTAAATAACAGTATCTAAATCAAACAAATACTGACAATTATCAGTTAGAGATATGTTATTGAGTAACCTGCCAGAATATAACAGTTAACAATCTGACAACTACTTTAATCTGTAAATTCATTAATGCAATAAAAAAGCCGAAACATATGTTCCGGCTTTTGATAAAATCAAAAAAATATTCTAATAAGGCAATATTACGCTGTAAGAATTACCACCAGGGCCCGTCCAATTCAATTTAAAATAATAGTTACCAACACCAGGGCAGCTTGTAGGATTTCCGGTTGCATCTAAACCAAATGTTGCTGTTGCTGTAACCAACGGTGTGATATGTTTTAACTTACCACTGGTAATTCTGAAGTTACAATCCTGCCTTACGATCATAGGCTCCATGGTAGATGTAGAAAATGAACGGCCAAAACGGTTGGAACCCCATTCAGTAATATTTGTAATAGCTCCATCTGTGTGCATTCCACTGGCAGTAATTACTACACCATTATTATAAGTAAAAACTCTTCTCTTTGCTACTTGCCAGATGCGTTGAGTATTATTATCAAAGGTTACAGACATGTTGCTGCTTGTAATTGTATGTGTAATAGTACCAATAGTTGGCAGATTTACCATTAACCCCCCGGTAACATTTGTATAGGTTTGTGTTCCATTAATTGTAATACTCTTGTTGTCGCTAAGACGGGTGATCTTCAGGTTCTGAAATGTTACATTAATTACAGCTCCGGCATTTTTCCAACGAACACCCTGGTTCATTGAAAGGATCACAACTCCTGTACGGGTACGGTTACCTATACAATTGGTGCCAATATATGTTATTGTGATTGTACGGGGATTACTGGCTGTGTCCACCACTACAGTGGCATCGCAAATAAGACTTTGTACCTCTTCTCCACGATTAGCAAAACCTGCAGTTGCTTCGATCATCAGGTTTGCATCATTTGCAATAGCATCCTGCTCAGCCGAAAAACGGGACTGATCTTCTGAATGTGTTGAAATTTCTTCTGTGGTAGTGTCGTCATTAGCATTGTTATCCTTTTGGCAGGATGTGATAAGTAATGAAAGGCTGAGTAAGGCAATAATAGGGCGAATAATAGATTTCATAAAAGACATTTAAATTATTTTTTAATGTAAACAGGCTCTAGGACTATCTGTGAAATTCAAAGTTTAACGGGATGCAAATATTTCTTTAAACTTTAATGTGAATGCATTGTAACGAAAAAAGTTGCATTATAGTATCATTTTAAGCCTGGTAACTTACGATTTATGGTTAGGGACTATACGACACCCTTTAATTAAAGCTGATTTCACCTTTGTGAAGTTTCAGTGCTGACTCATTTACTTCAAAAATCCGGTAATACTAAATATGAGAAAAAAAGAGAAGCCGGACAAGGAAGCTATTTTATAGTCAAATCCCGGTTTAGGGATTATTTTATTATTTACCCCTTATTCTTAGATAAAGGCTATTGAATGCTTTATAACTAAAATCCCGAAATCGGCCCCTTTGCAGTACAAATTTATTATGGTCAGGATGTTCTAAATAATAAGAAAAAACAAAAGGGGTTTTCGCCTCATCCCAACCCATTATTTTACCGAAACGAAGATCATTAAAAACCAGTTTATCCTCTACCATTTCCACCCCATAATACCCTCTGGAAAAACGAATAAGTTTTTGCAGATCGGATTGATCTGATAAAGAATCCAGTAAATATTTATTTTGGGCAATGAAAGTAAAATCAATCTTTTTCTCATTGTCGAATAAAGACCGGTAACCAATATAAAATCCATCTTTACTTTCTGCAACAATATACCAAAGCCAGTTATTCAATGGTGCAGGTGTAGTAAAGTATGAAGTGTAGGCTATGTTTTGTTTTTGAAGAATACTTTTAGCATCTCTTTCAATAGTCATTTTATTCAATCCGCAATAAATTAAGTAGATAGCACTTATCCCAATTCCGAATATTACCCATCGGGTTCTTACAGGAGATGATCTTTTCAAAATCATTAGACTGATAAAGGAAATGATCAACCAGAATGAATAAAAAGGATCAGCAACAAATATGAGATTAAATGAAATTCGTTGATGACTAAATGGTTCGAACCAACCAACGCCGTATACATTCAGACTATCAAGCAAAATATGGATCAGCAATTGAATGCCAAAAAAAAGTATCCACTGGTTTAAAGTGATACTTACTGACTTAAACCTAACTTTAAAAATGAAACCTAATACTATCGAAAAGAGAAGTACAA
>JAHEMN010000087.1:0-6431 GCA_024643645.1 Chitinophagaceae bacterium
TCAAAAAAAGTTTCCACTCTTTTAAATAAAGTATATAAAAAAATGCTGCTACTGCCGGTATAAAAACTGCAATATGACCTTTGGTAGAAAAGCCCAATGCCAATCCCAATGCAGCGCCTGCTATATTTATAACTTTTTTATCATTGATAAAATCAACCAACTGCCAAATAGAAAATGCAATGGATGCTGCTAAAATTGCATCCATCCGCACATCATTATTAGCTAATATAAATGCAAAGGACGAAGCAAGTATCAGAGCTGCAAGTTTTCCAACTTCATTATTATATAGTGATTTGCCTAATCGATAGGTAGAATAAACACCCAATATTGTAAAGAGGAAAGATGGTAATTTATAGGCAAACCCTGTTACACCAAAAATTTGATAGCTTAATGCAGCTAACCAAAAATGCAAGTGTGGCTTATCTAAATAATCGCCGGCATGATCAATCAGCGAAACATAATCACCCGTCAAATACATATGCAATGCGATGTTGGCATGGTGAGCCGAGTCATTATCCATTAACGGAACAAACAGGCCTATTATATAAACAACAGACAATATTGAAAACAGGAATATATATATGCTACGAGAAAGAAAAGGTGTGTTCAAGTTTGCTGATTTTATGCAAAGTAACCAAACTGTTCTGTTTTATGAACGGCGATGTTAACAATACAATGTTTATTATCTTGAACAAAAATCTATTAATGAAAAAATCATTTCTTTTCTTGATTGCAATGGCTTTCGGTTTTCTATCATTTGCAAATTCAACTGATAGCATTCCGGTAAATACTTTTGATGTTTCTTCTCCCGATGCTATTATAAAAGCTGTATATGATGTTATTTCAGGACCTGCAGGCGAAAAAAGAAACTGGGGCAGAATGAGAACCTTATTTACTTCTGATGCAAGAATGATGGCAACAGGAAAAAAAGCAAATGGTGATGGAGCAAGGAGATCCATGAGTGTTGAAGATTATATTTCAACTTCCGGACCTTTTCTTGAAAAAAATGGTTTTTTTGAAAAAGAAATAGGTCGTAAGACAGAACGTTATGGTAGTATCGTTCATGTGTTCAGCACCTATGAAAGTAAAAAAACACTAAGTGATGAAATGCCTTTTATGAGAGGAATTAATAGTTTCCAACTCTGGAATGATGGTAAACGATGGTGGGTACTTTCTATTCTTTGGGAAAGCGAAACAAAAGAAAACCCTATTCCGGAAAAATATATTAATGGTACTAATTAAATCGAATTCAGCAGATCTGCTACTTTTTCTTTGATCAGGTCACGGACTTTTCTGAAATCTTCTTCATTCATTTCTCTCGGGTCAGGAATTTGCCAGTCAATAAATTTTTTTGCCGGCATCCATGGACAAGCATCACCACAACCCATTGTTACAACTGCATCGAACGGAGCAAACTCTTTTACCTCTTCCAGTGATTTTGAATGATGCATAGTAAGGTCATAACCTAATTCATTCATTGCAGCAATTGCTTTTGGATTGATTTTTCCTGAAGGCTTTGAACCAGAACTAAATGCTTCCACATTTTCTCCTCCTAATATTTTTGCAAAGGCCTGACTCATTTGAGACCGGTTACTGTTTTCTATACAAACAAATAGAAGTTTCTTTTTCATTCTGATAAAGATATAAAGTCCCGATAGTACGGGACTTTATTTTAATGTTAACAACAACCGCTTCCAGGTTCACAACCATTTCGATCATCGTTTGCGGGCTTCTCGGCATAAACTGTTATGCTTGTAATTTTTGTTCCCCCGTTTTTATACGATTGAATTTCTTCTGTACTTAAATAGGAAGCTAATATTTCATCAGGAAGAGTGATCGGCTTGTCTTTTTGCAATACGATATTTTTAAACCCTGTTTCTTTTATAATATTTAAATATTCACTGCGTTGTATTGCACCACTTACACAACCTGCATACAATTCAGCTACTTCTTTCCATTTAGCCGGAAGTTCGCCTTCCAACACAATATCAGAAATAGAAAAATGACCGCCAGGTTTTAATACACGATAAATTTCGCTGATCACTTTATTTTTATTCGGTACCAGGTTCAATACACAATTACTTACTATCACATCAGCATAATTAGCTGTTACTGGCATATCATCAATATCGCCCAACCTGAATTCAACATTTTGTAATCCAAGTTTCTCTGCATTTTCTCTTGCTTTTTTTATCATTGCTTCGGTGAAATCAATACCAAGCACCTTTCCCTTTTCACCGGTCAATTTACGGGCAATAAATGCATCATTACCTGCTCCACTACCAAGATCGATCACTACATCACCTTCTTTTATTTTGGCAAACTCTGTTGGCAGGCCACATCCTAATCCAAGATCAGCATCGGGATTATATCCTTCCAGTTTTGTGTAATCGTCTGCCATAATGCTATATACTTCTGTAGCGCAACAATCTGTAGCGCCACAACAGGAAGCCTGGTTTTGCTCTTTTGACTGATTGGCAATGGCCGTATATTTTTCACGGACCAGATCTTTAATTTCTGAATTTGTATTCATGGTTATACTTTTTAATTAGTTAGAAAAAATTATCATTATACTTTTATTCATCTATACGTAATCACTATACAGGCTTGCTAAGCCCCTTTAAAGGCTAGGGTTTAGCAACATGCTTTTTCATTATTCACTTTTAATTTGGTAAACAGAAAGTTGAATTCATTATTGAATTTTTCAAAAGCCTTCCAGTCGATGCAATAGCAACTACGGGGACCATCTATACTTCCTGATATCAAACCTGCTGTTTTTAGTTCTTTCAGATGCTGTGATACAGTGGATTGTGCCAATGGTAACAGATCAACAATTTCTCCGCAGATACATTCATTACGCTGTGCCAATACTTTTAAAATAGCAATTCTTGCCGGGTGACTCATTGCTTTGGCAAAAGCTGCCAGATCCTGTTCCTTTTGCGTAAACTCCTCTTTCTTGTTGTAGGCCATTTTTAAATCTTATATCGCAAATATACGATTAATAAAAGAAACCCACCAAATCTTTTTTAAACCCTGAGTTAAATATTAACCTGTAAGGGTACGGGATCGCCACTTAAAAATGGAAATAATTGCACCGCTTGCAATGATGCATAGCATACCTGTGGCAGAAATGATATCTGGAAATGCATCGCCCAACGCCATACCAATAAACACTGAAAAAATAATATTGGCATATCCGATTGCAGAAACGATACCTGCCTTATCGGCTCCATAAGATTTTGTAACAAAATATTGGCCAAAGAATGCTGCCAATCCCAGCCAGGAAACATAGAACCATTCAATACCTATAGGCCACCGCCAGTTGATAAAAAAAACATTGTCTGCCGGTAGCTGAAAAGCATAACGTACAATCATGAATAGCGAAGGCACAATAAAGCCGCTACCGATAAATGCAAGCATGATAACCCTGTTATCATAATAAGTTGCCAGCCTGTTCACCGACATATACGCAATAGCAGATGAAATTCCGGATGTTAAACCTGCTACATGATAATACCATGGAAAATGAATGGCTGGTTTATACACCAATAACATTCCCAGAAAACCTAGCATTACTGCAAACAAAACAATTCTGCCATGATACTCTTTAAATAATAAGAAAGAAAAAATTGCAATAAAAATGGCGGAAGTAAGGTTATAGGTCATTGCCGTACCCAATGGAATATGCAGAATACAATATAATAATGTATACAAGGCTGTAGTGCCCATTATTCCACGAAAGATGAGCAGTTTTAATTTCCCGCCTCTATTTTTCGGAGGCTTTAGTATAAATCCAGCGATTAATACAAGCAGCCCTACAGTATTTCTCCAAAAAACCAACTGCCCTGCACCAAAACTTCCCTTTAATATTTTTGCAGCTCCACCCATAACAGAAAACCCTAGTGCAGCGAGCAACATATATAATATTCCTTTGTATCGGGAGTCGATCGCCATTAATAGTGTACTAATTTTTCAACGGCTGCTTCGAGAGTTTCTTTTTTCTTTGAAAAGCAGAACCGCAATACTTTATCATCTTTTCCATTTTGATAAAAGGCTGAAACGGGTATCGTTGCTACTCCGGCCTCTTTTGTTAATCGAATTGCAAACTCTTTATCCGCTTCATCACTTATATTTTCATAGGTACCACATATAAAATAACTGCCGGAAGAGTGTTGTAAGTTGAACCTGGTTTGCTGCATTAGTGATATAAAATGATCTCTTTTCTCCTGCATGGTCGAGGACAAAGACAAATAAGCTTCTTTGTTTTTCAAAAAAGCAGCTAATGCAACTTGTGTTGGTGTATGGCAGGTAAAAGCGTTGAACTGATGGACCTTTCGAAACTCTTTTGTTAATGATGGTGATGCAATACAGTAACCCATTTTCCAGCCTGTACAATTGTAAGTTTTACCAAATGAAAAACAAACAAAGCTTCTCTCCACCAGATCCGGATACCTTAAAATGCTCTGGTGAGGAATTTGATCAAAGATCAGGTGTTCATAAACTTCATCGCTGATAATAAAAATATTAGTACCGGTGACTATCTTTCTAAGCTCCTCAATATCTTTTTCTCCTATCACACTTCCTGTTGGATTATGTGGTGAATTAATAATGATCGCTTTTGTTTTTGATGTAACTGCTTTTTTTACAGCTTGCCAGTCAATATGATAATCAGGAAAAACCAGATCAACGGTTACTGCTTTAGCGCCGTTAATTTCTATATTGGGTATATAACTATCATAGGCAGGTTCAAAAACGATCACCTCATCACCCGGATGTAAAATAGTAGTAAAGGCAGAATAGATCGCATAAGTACCGCCTGGCGTAATTGTAATTTCTGTATCAGGATTAATCTCCGCACCATATAGAAATGATGCCTTCTCTGCTATCGCCTCCCGCAGAGGCATCCATCCGGGCATAGGCGGATATTGATTAAAATTATTTTTCATTGCATCATTAACCAATGCAATCAATTCGCTACTCATTGGGTAATCCGGAAAGCCCTGACCAAGATTTACAGCCTTGTGCTCATTAGCCAAAGCACTCATTACGGTGAAAATGGTAGTACCGACATTGGGAAGTTTTGAAGAAAGCTGAATGGTGCTCAAATTGAATATTTATAGATGTAATTGGGTAAAATTAATTGCATTTATCCAAGATTAACTGATATTGTTCTGTAATTTGTAGTTTTTGAAAATTTATTCGCTTGGCTATAATTAAAAAATTGAATGCCTTTTTTAATCCAGAACAGTTTCAAGGATGGGGAAAGAGTAAGAATTATTTTGAAGGCTGGTATTATAAAATAATCAGTGCAGATGAAAAACATGCTTTTGCAATTATCCCCGGTATTGCAATGGATGAATCAGGGAATAAACATGCGTTTATTCAGGTATTAGATGGCAAAAAACAAACAGCTGTTTACCATAAATTTGAAGTTGAAAAATTTATACCTCAATCAAAAAAGTTTTCGATAGCTATTGATAACAATTCATTTTCTGAAAATCACTTAAAAGTAGATTTGCCTGAATTAAAAGGCACATTAAGTTTTTCAAATACTATTCCCTGGCCAAAGCCCTGGTATTCCCCCGGCATAATGGGTCCCTTTGCATTTGTACCTTTTATGGAATGCTATCATGCAATTGTAAGTATGGACCATATAATTAAAGGAGAATTGGAAATAGAAGGCCAGACCATTGACTTTACAAATGGCAGGGGCTATATTGAAAAAGATTGGGGAAGATCTTTTCCTTCTGCTTATTTCTGGATGCAATCAAATCATTTTGCAACACCCGGCATTTCCTTAAAATGTTCGGTCGCAAAAATACCCTGGGTAAAAAATTCTTTTACCGGTTTCATAGCCGGCATTTGGCTATATGACAGGCTGATTCGTTTTACAACCTATAATCAATCAAACCTCCGTAAATCATTTGCCAATGAAAAAGAAGTAGAAATTGTATTAGAAAATAAAAACTATTTACTCGAAATATTAGCCTACCGGGAAGCAGCAACAACGTTAGCTTCACCCATTCGTGGGTTTATGAATGGAAAAATTGAAGAAAGTATGACTTCTACTATTGCTGTAATGCTTACAGATAAAAAAAATAAAAAAGTTTTACTTAGTGATACCGGTAAAAATGCCGGTCTTGAAGTTGCAGGAAATATTAGTGAAATATTTACTTAGATTTTTTCTTTTTTACAGATAACAAAATCAGGTCATATGAATGGTCGATCCATTCTTTCAATTGTTTATTGTCAACAGAACCATCGACAACTATTGTATTCCAATGTTGTTTATTCATATGCCAACCCGGAAGTACACATGAGTGTTCCTCCCGAAGTTCAATGGCCTTTTCCGGATCACATTTCACATTAAAGCGAAAATCAACTCCATCAAGTCCGGTAATCAAAAATATTTTTCCTTCTACTTTAAAAAC
>JAHEMN010000087.1:6531-12833 GCA_024643645.1 Chitinophagaceae bacterium
ACTGCCGTTGCTTCAATTTCTATCAAATATTCAGGAGCTATGAGTGCTTTTACTTCAATTAAAGAAGTGCATGGCTTTATTTTCTTAAAAAATTCTCCATGTGCTTTACAGTATTCTTCCCAGCGACTGATATCTGTAACATACATTCTTGTACGTACTACATCAACTAACGATGCTCCGGCATTTATCAATACCCTTTCAATCTTTTCAATGATAAATTTTGTTTGGTTAAATGCATCATTGTCGCCAACCAGCATATTGTTTTCATCAACAGCAACAGTACCGGAAACCTCAATAGTGTTACCTATTTTAACTGCCCTGCTATAGCCGGTTATTTCTTCCCATTTGGTATTTGAAGAATAATTTATTCTTTCCATTTTATTTTATTTCAATATTACTTTGTTCTATCAAAGGCTCTCCATTCATCCTCAATAATATTTGTGCAACAGTTATCACATCTTTCTGACAATAGGTAACAATCCTTTCCAGGTTTTTTTCTTTCCAATATACTTCCCAAACCATACTGCCATCTATATCATCTTTTGGGGTTGGCACACCTAATGAATGGGCTAAAAGGTTCAATGATGTATAACTTTTATAATCGCCAAACTTCCAAAGTTCTAGTGTATCAAAATGGTTCACCTCCCAGGGCTTCTTACCGGAAATATCAAGGATAGAAGGAATGCCGAGATTGTTGATGATCATTCTTCTGCACAGATAGGGAAAATCAAATTCTTTTCCGTTATGAGCACAAAGATATTTTTGTTCTCCGGCTGTCCACTTATTCAGCATATCAATAAACTCTAATAATAGTTTTTTTTCATCATCACCATAAAAGCTTTTCAGAATTATCTTTCGCTGATTTCCCGTTCCTTGAACAACTCCACAACTAATGCAAACAATTTTCCCGAATTCTGCATAAATACCTGCACGGGGATATAATGTTTCATTTGTTTGCCCTTCATGGTGTTTTAATAAAGTGGTGGACTTTGTATCCCACAATTTTTTCCAGTCCTCCGGTAAACTATCATAAGACTGAAATTGTGGTACTGTTTCAATATCAAGAAACAGTATATTATTAAATGGTAAGGTTGCCATGGTTCAATTTATTCCTTAAAAGTAAAAAACCCCGGACAAACCGGGGCTACTACTTTTATGTTATCATTAATTCAATTTATAAATACTTTTCTCCCATATTCCTTTTCACTTCTGCTACATAGTCTTTTATCTCCTGCTCTTTATCTTTTTTACAGATCAATAAAACATCTTTAGTATCAACTACAATAAACTCATCAAGGCCTTGCAGCAATACCAGTTTATTATCCGGTACATGAACGATGCAATTTTTAGCATCTACCGCCATTACTTTTTTACCAACAACAGCATTTCCAAAATAGTCTTTTTCTTTATTCTCCCATGCACTGTTCCATGTTCCAAGGTCACTCCATCCGAAAGAGGCCGGAATCAGGTATACATTGTCTGCCTTTTCCATTACGCCAAAATCAACAGAAATATTAGTACACTGCGGATATATTGTTTCAATCGCTTCTTTTTCTTCGGCAGTATTGAATTTGTCTTTCTCAGAAGCAAAAGCTTCATAGATTTCAGGTAGGTACTTTTCGAAAGCAGATAAAATGTTTTTTACTTTCCAGGTAAAGATGCCTGCATTCCATAAAAAATCTCCACTTGCGATAAATGTTTTTGCTAACTCCTCATTGGGTTTTTCTGTAAATGTTTTTACTTTATATAGGTCAGGTGCTGCCTCTGTTGTATCATATTGAATATACCCATAACCCGTATTTGGATATGTCGGCTTTATTCCGATTGTAACCAAAGCATTTATACTGTCTACAAAGTCTAGAGCTTTTTTGGCGGTCTTAACAAATTCATCCGTTTCTAAAATGAGATTATCTGCCGGAGCGGCGATCATCAATGCATCTGGATCTTTATTCAACAACTTAAAAGCAATGTAGGCAATACAAGGGGCTGTATTTTTCCTGGAAGGTTCTGCCAGAATATTTTCATCTGCGATACCGGGTATTTGCTCTTTTACGATTGTGACATACTCCTGTGCAGTTACTATATAAATATTTTCGAGAGGAACCAGTTTATGGTATCGTTCATATGTTTGTTGGATCAGCGTTTTTCCCGTGCCAAGTATATCTAAAAACTGCTTTGGATAGTCTGTACGGCTCATTGGCCAAAACCTGCTTCCAATTCCACCAGCCATGATGGCTACGTAATGATGTTTGTTCATATTGTGATTAATTTACCCGTTTAGCTTTTAGTATATACGAGTGAAATTTAGATACATATAATAGTTATATCAACCCTTCTCTGATTAAATCATGTAAATGTAAAACACCTTCATAATTTCCATTTGAAGTAACCACTAATTGTGTTATTTCATTTTTTCGAAGCATATCTAATGCCTCAACAGCCAATTTATCCGGATCAATCGTTTTGGGTTGTTGTGTCATGATGTCTCCTGCTTTAATTGAATCGATAGCACTATTCTTTTCAAGCATTCTGCGCAGATCTCCATCAGTAATAATCCCTAATAATTGATTATTTGCATCAACTACTGCAGTAATCCCTAATCTCTTTTCCGTCATCTCAACTATTACTTCTTTTAATGATTGCTGCGCCAGCACTTTTGGCTTTTCATTATTGATCATCAGATCAGTAACTCTCAGGTATAGTTTTTTTCCTAACAAACCACCCGGATGAAATTTTGCAAAATCATGACTGTGAAATCCTTTTAATTCCATCAAACAAACAGCTAACGCATCACCCATAACCAATTGAGCAGTTGTACTTGTAGTGGGGGCAAGGTTATTCGGACAAGCCTCTTGTTCTACTGTTGTATTAATAATGATCGTTGAGATTTTGGCAAGGTATGAATGAATGTTGCCAACCATGCCAATAATAATGTTACCAAAGTTTTTAATCAGGGGTGCCAATACTTTTACCTCCGGACTTTCGCCGCTTTTACTGATGATCAATACAATATCATCTTTCAATACCATACCCAGATCGCCATGTATCGCATCTGCAGCATGCATGAAAATGGAAGGGGTGCCTGTTGAGTTTAATGTAGCAACGACCTTTTGTGCTATTACAGCACTTTTACCTATTCCGCTTACAACAAGTCTTCCTTTGCTGTTTGCAATAGCCTGTACTGCTTTTTCAAAATCATCATTTATAAAATCAGTGAGCCCATTAATGGACTTTGCTTCTAATTCAATGGTTCTGAGTGCAACTTGCTTTATAGAATCTGGCATAGTAGATAAGTGCTTCCGCAAAGATATAAAAGGATAACGGCGGCAAATTTAGATGATTTGACATGAAGTGCCCACTCTCTAAAACAGACGATCTGATTTTAGTTTTTTATAACGAATATGGATTATAAAGATTCGTAAATTCGCAGGCTTTCGAAAATCTCGGGGCCAATTCTTAAACGGAAGGAAAGGAGGTGTAAAAGGAAAACTCAATTGGCTTAGTTTACACTAATCACTGACATCCCGTCAATTAAGAAAGAAAAAAGCCTTATTCGTATTATAAAAATTTAATTGTGCAAAAAATATGCTTGCACAAAATCTGGTAGTAGTTTAAAAATTGTTATCTTAAATGAATATCTATTCATTTTTGATGCAATGGAAATAAATGTAACATGGGAACATCAACAGCAAAGAAGTCTGCTGCAAAAAAAACGCAGACTGGTGAAGGCAAAACAGTAAAGGTTAAGGACACAACATCAAGTAAAAAAGGACTCGACTTACACAAATCGCTTCAGGAGTATTTTGGATTTAATAAATTCAAAGGCACTCAGGAAAAAGCAATTGAATCCTTATTGGCCGGACACGACACATTTGTGATCATGCCAACTGGTGGTGGTAAAAGCTTGTGTTATCAACTACCCGCATTGATAAGCGATGGAGTAGCGTTGATCGTATCGCCATTGATCGCTTTAATGAAAAATCAGGTAGACCTCATTCGTGGGTTCAGTAGTAATGATAATGTAGCTCACTTTCTTAATTCTACATTAAACAAGAAAGAAACAAAAGAGGTGCATGATGATCTGATTTCCGGAAAAACAAAAATGCTATATGTAGCGCCGGAAACAATGACGAGGCAGGACAATATTGAGTTTTTTGCCGACCTCAAGATCTCGTTTTTTGCTGTGGATGAGGCGCATTGTATTTCGGAGTGGGGACATGATTTTCGTCCTGAATACAGAAGGTTAAGAGAAATGATGGTACAGATAAATCCTGATGCCCCGGTAATTGCTTTAACGGCAACGGCCACTCCTAAAGTTCAAAGTGATATTGTAAAGAATCTGGCACTTCGTAAGCCTAATATTTTTATTTCTTCCTTCAACAGATCGAATCTTTATTATGAAGTATTGCCAAAAATAAAAAAGGCGCAGGTCGATGAGAACATTGTCCGCTTTATAAAAGGAATGAAAAATAAAAGCGGCATCATATATACACTTAACAGAAAAACTACCGAAGAGCTGGCGGACATCTTAATGGCCAATGGTATTAAAGCCGTTGCTTACCATGCCGGATTAGATAGTAAACTAAGGGCTCAGCGTCAGGATTTATTCCTCGGAGAAGAAGTACAGGTGATCTGCGCAACTATTGCTTTTGGAATGGGTATCGACAAACCGGATATCCGCTTTGTTATACATTACAATATTCCTAAATCAATTGAGAACTATTACCAGGAAACCGGCCGTGCCGGCCGTGATGGACTGGAAGGAAAATGTGTTCTCTATTATTCGCATAAAGATGTAAGTAAACTCGAACACCTGATGCGGGACAAACCCCTTAGTGAAAGAGAGGTGGGGGCACAATTAATAAATGAAACCGTTGCATTTGCTGAAACAGGTGTATGTCGCAGGAAAATATTGATGAGCTATTTTGGTGAGGATTATGAACAGGAAAATTGCGGGCATTGTGATAACTGTAAACATCCAAAAGAAAGAATTGAAGCAAAAGATGAAGTGATCATTGTATTAAAAGCTATTAAACAACTGGATGAACGTTTTGCAACAGATTACGTTGTAAAAATAATCAGTGGAAAACTGACACCTCAGATTCAAATGTTCCGGCATGATGTATTAAAATGTTTTGCAAGTGGTAATGATAAGGACAATCATTTCTGGAATTCATTGATTCGTCAAATGATATTAGAGGGAATGCTTAGAAAAGATATTGAAGAATATGGTGTTCTCAAGTTTTCTAAAAATGCAGAATCATTTTTGAAAAAGCCAAAATCTTTCAAGATCGTTCTCAATAAATTATATGATAATGCCGATTTAGACGATGAAGAAACAACAGAAACAACAACTGGTGCTGCGGTTGACGAACAGTTAATGAAAATGCTGATGGAGCTTCGCCAGAAAGAAGCAAAGAAAAAAAACCTTCCGCCATTTGTAATTTTTCTTGAAACATCGCTGCAGGATATGGCCACTTTTTATCCGATTACGATGGAAGGCCTTGAAAAATGCCAGGGGGTAAGTAAGGGAAAGTCCATTAAATATGGCAAGCCGTTTGTTGAACTGATAAAAACATATGTAGAAGATAATAATATTGAGCGACCCGATGATTTTGTAATGAAGAGTGTAATGAACCGAAGCGGCAGTAAGGTCTATATCATTCAGAATACTGATAAGAAGGTGTCTCTGGAAACTATCTGTAAGAATAAGGGTTGGAAAATGGAAGAAATGCTGGAAGAAATGGAAACCATTGCAGCCAGCGGCACCAAACTTAATCTTGACTATGCTATTGATGAAATGTTGGATGAAGACGATCAGGAGGAGATACTGGAGTATTTTAAAGGCTGCGAAACATCCTCTCTCCAGGTAGCAATGGATGAATTGTCTGAGTTTAATTTCAATTGGGAGCAATTGAAAATCATGCGAATAAAGTTTTTAAGCGAATACGGCATGTAAGCCAAAACATTAATGCATTTTGATGTGGATTTTTTGTGAATTCCCTCTATATTTGCAACCCCAACTACGCAAATGCTACGTTGGGAAAACCAGAAGCACAAAAGCGAAGATAGGCTTCCACTTACCGGAGTAGATGTGTTTCAGTATCCAGTCTTTGCTAAGGCTATGGCTGGTAAAGGTGCGGTAGCTCAGTCGGTAGAGCAAAGGACTGAAAATCCTTGTGTCGGCGGTTCGATCCCGCCCCACACCACAACAAAACGAAAAAACCCTCTCCCAGAGAGGGTTTTTTCATACAGTGCAGGGAACAGTGTGCAGAAGTACTTGTTTCTCAGGAACTAAATCT
>JAHEMN010000218.1 GCA_024643645.1 Chitinophagaceae bacterium
GGTATCTATAACGGTACATTACAACTTGAAACAGAACAGTTGATCAAAGATATTATAGAATTGAACAAGGAATAAAAAAGCAGGCAACACTATCCTCCTGTAAAATCACACATCAGCATATTTTAATTATTGCTTTAGTAACTTTAAGAAACACCTTTTTTGGGTGATATTTTATATGCACTAATATGCCAGACAATAATTTCAATATACAAGGATTAACAGACAAAGAGGTGTTGGCATCAAGAGCTACTTATGGAATCAATAGGATAGAATCAAAAAAAGAAAATATTGTTTGGGTTTTTATAAGAGACCTCGTAAAAGAACCGATGGTTATTTTACTATTGGTAGCCGCCACTATCTATTTTATCAGTGGTAAAACAGGCGATGGCATCTTTATGGTTGTTGCCATCATTTTAGTTTCCCTGATCTCTCTGTACCAGGATGTACGAAGCCGCAATGCCATTGAAAAATTAAGAGCCTATACACAGCCAAATTGCAAGGTGATCCGTAATGGAGAAACAAAAGAAATAAGGACAGAGGAACTGGTAATGGGTGACAGTATGATGGTGGAAGAAGGAACGGCAATTCCGGCAGATGGTAACATTATTCATTCAAATGATTTTTCTGTAAACGAATCTTTACTCACCGGCGAATCTTTCTCAGTAGCAAAAGATGCAACTACTGAAGATAATTTAATATATAGTGGTACCACAGTAGTAAGTGGCCTGGCTATTGCAACAGTTACTGCAATTGGTAACGCAACACAATTAGGTAAAATTGGCATTAGCCTTGAAACGATCGAAGAGGAAAAAACGCCTTTAGAAATTCAGATCAATGATTTCATAAAAAAAATGGTGATAGCCGGAGTAGCTGCTTTTATCATTGTTTGGGCACTCAATTATTTTCGTTCGTTTGACATACTGGACAGTCTGCTGAAAGCACTTACACTGGCCATGAGTATACTTCCAGAAGAAATTCCGGTTGCCTTTACAACATTCATGGCTTTAGGTGCATGGCGGCTGATGAAGATGGGTGTGATCGTAAAACAAATGAAAACAGTAGAGACATTGGGTGGAGCCACGATGATCTGTATTGATAAAACCGGAACCATTACCAAAAACAGTATGAGCCTTGCGAAGCTTTATACTCCTTTCAGTAAAAAGATAACAACAGTAGATAAAACTTTACAGGATGATGAAAAAGAATTACTACGGATTGCGATGTGGGCCAGTGAACCTATTCCTTTTGATCCAATGGAAATTGCATTGCATAAAGCATATGAAGAAACGACATTGAAAGAGGAAAGAATACATTATAAAATAATACATGAATATCCGCTGAATGGTAAGCCACCAATGATGACGCATATATTTGAAAATGCAAAAGGTGATCGCATTATTGCAGCTAAAGGAGCCCCGGAAGCAATTATCAGTATAAGTAAATTAACCGATGAGCAAACAGAAGATATAAACAAAGTTGTCCATTCATTATCAGTGGATGGTTATCGCATTTTAGGTGTAGGTGAAGCTTTATTTAATGGTAATGAATTTCCAGACACTCAACAGGAATTTGAACTTACATTCAAAGGACTTGTTGCTTTTTATGATCCGCCAAAAGAAAACATCAATAAAGTATTAAATGATTTTTATACGGCCGGTATCGCTATAAAGATCATTACGGGTGATAATGCACCAACAAGTATGGCCATTGCCAGGCAAATAGGATTTAAGGGTTATGAAAAAAATCTGTCGGGGGATGAACTGATGAAGGTTGAAGATTCAAAACTGGAATCTGAGATAGCTGATGTCAATTTATTTTACCGAATGTATCCTGATGCCAAACTAAAAATCATCAAAACTTTAAAAAGTGAAAACCAGATCATCGCCATGACGGGTGATGGTGTAAACGACGCCCCTGCATTAAAAGCAGCACATATCGGTATCGCTATGGGAAAAAGGGGCACTGAGATCGCAAAACAAGCCGCTTCTCTAGTGTTGGTGGAAGATGATCTTTCAAAGATGGTAGATGCCATAGCAATGGGCAGAAGAATATATTCCAATCTTAAAAAAGCGATCCAGTATATAATATCCATTCATATACCTATAATACTAACTGTATTTATTCCATTAGCACTCGGTTGGATATATCCGAACATCTTTTCACCTGTACATGTTATTTTTTTAGAATTGATCATGGGACCCACCTGCTCCATCATATATGAAAATGAGCCGATCGAAAAAAATACGATGATTCAAAAACCACGGCCCTTCACCAGCACTTTTTTTAATTGGAAAGAATTAATGACGAGTATCATACAAGGTCTCGTAATCACAATGGGTGCACTATTCGCCTATCAGTATGCTGTTCAACATGACTATACTGAAACCATCACCCGTACAATGGTATTTACAGTATTGATAACCGCTAATATTTTTTTAACACTGGTCAACAGATCTTTTTATTACTCTTTGATCAACACTTTACGATATAAAAACAACCTTGTATACCTGATCATAATTATAACAATCATTATTTCAGGATTATTACTTTATATAACTCCGTTATCTGAATTTTTTGAATTTGAACATTTAACTATTCATCAATTATTAATCAGCACCTGTATTGGCTTTATTTCTGTAACCTGGTATGAGATCATTAAATGGATAAAAAGAAAGAATAATAATTGAATCTAATCATTCTTATAACCTTTATTACTTATTGAAAATCATAAGAAAGAGGCTTTTAAATCTTTATTGTAATTTCCGCCCTTATATGTTTACAAAACTTTCTCACAAATTATTGTTTGGCTTATTACTGACAACGATTATGTCATTTGTACAGAATCAAAGCACCGGAATTAAATTAACCATTACACATCTTCGTAATAATAAAGGCCATGTACTGGTAGCAGTATATAAAGACGGGATCGGCTATCCGGATGAAGTAGAAAAAGCTTTTAAAAGGGCAAGGCTCAGCATTTCTAATAAAACAACTTCCATACTTTTTAATGATCTTCCATCAGGCAACTATGCTATTGCCATTCTACATGATGAAAACGACGATTACAAGATGAATAAAAACTTCTTTGGCATTCCCAAAGAAGGTTATGGATTCTCCAATAATGTAATGGGGATTTTTGGACCACCTTCACATTCCAAAGCAAGCTTTCAATACACTGGTAAAGAAAGAATGGAACTTATTATTGATACAAGGTATTGAGTCTTTCAAAACCTATTTTCAAAATATCCTATTTTTAGATCATGAAACAACTCCTCTTTTTTGTTGTTTTAATAGTCGCTTCATGTACTAATAATAAAAAGGATAAACCTCCTGTTTACTTTATTGGTGAGGTTCAATATAATTACACTTACAGTAGCAATAATTTGAATTACGATTCTCTCATTGA
>JAHEMN010000219.1 GCA_024643645.1 Chitinophagaceae bacterium
AGTAACACTTGATGTTACAGATGCTACTCTCCCGGAAGTATTAGATATGATGTTATCAAATACCGGAATCGGATATAAGATAATGAGCTCAAATCTGGTAGTACTTAAGGAAGCACAGAACAATATGGAAATATCTGTTCAGGATATAAGGGTTTCCGGTAAGGTAATTTCTGCTTCTGGTGGTCCGTTAGCAGGTGTGTCTGTTACAGTAAAAGGCACAACAACAGGAACTTTTACAGATGGGGCTGGTAATTATTCCATCACTGTGCCAGATAATGCCGTATTAGTTTTTTCTTATGTTGGCTTTACTGGTATTGAAGAATCAGTAAATGGTAGAACAACAATTAATGTTACACTTCAGGCAGCAGATACTTCTTTAGATGAGATAGTGGTAGTAGGCTATGGAACGCAGAAGAAAAAAGATCTTACAGGTTCTATTTCTTCTGTGAAAGGAGAAGATGTGGCCCGGATGCCTAGTACAAACCCAGTTTCTTCATTACAGGGTAAAGTTGCCGGATTGACCATTTCAAATTCAGGTAGAGCGGGGTCAAGTCCGGTAGTTAGAATACGGGGTATAAATAGTACCAATAGTGCAAGTCCGGTTTATGTTGTCGATGGTATTTTACATGATGATATTGATTTCTTAAATCCGGCTGATATAGAATCTATTGATGTATTAAGAGACCCATCTTCTATAGCAATTTATGGATTAAGAGGGGCTAATGGTGTAATAGCCATTACTTCAAAAAAAGCGGCCAGAGGACAGACAAGAATAAATTTACAGAGTTCTGTAGGCGTACAAACAGTTAATAATAAGATTGAAATGGCAGATGCGGCAGGATTTAAAAAATTATATGACGCCCAGTTGTCAAATATTAATGCTGCGCCTTTTGATTATACAAATTATACGGCCAATACAAACTGGCAGGATCTGGTATTAAGAGATGCTGTTATTACATCACATAATTTAAGTGTTTCAAATAGTGGTGAAAAAAGTACTACTTATTTAAACATTGGATATACAAGCCAGGATGGTGTTCTGAAATATGATAACTATCAGCGTTATTTAGTTCGTTTGAATGAGGAAATTCGATTTACTAAGAACATTAAAGTTGGAGGTGATATCAGCGGATATCATTGGATAAGTAATCCTCCGGCCGCTTCAATTACTAATTCGCTTTGGGCTGCTCCGATTGTACCTGTTCAGTTTGATGAAAATACTTATTACAGTATGCCATCATTCCAAAGAGCACAGGTTGGTAATCCGATTGCCAATGTAAATAGAAATAACAGAACTTCTATTAACAAAGGATTCAGGATTATCGGAAGTCTTTTTGCAGAAGTTAAATTCTTAAAAAGCTTTACATGGAAATCTGTTGTATATACAGATTTATCATATAGTGCGTCAAGAGGCTATAATGCTTTGCCATTCTCATTCATTAACCTGGGTGAAGGAGCTGCACAAACAACAACAACTTTTGATAACTCTGCAAGAACAAGTGTAAACCAAAGTCAAAGCGAATCAAGAAGATTTCAGCAGGATCATACATTAACATTTGACAAAAGGTTAGGTAATGGACATAGCCTCAATGCCCTTGCAGGATTTACGACAATATATAGTTATGGTTCTTCAGTCAATGGTAGCCGTACAGATACATCAGTAAACATTCCTAATGATCCAGATTTTTGGTATTTGAATATTGCTAACTCAAATAACCCGGGTTCTTACGGTGGTGGTGGAAGTGAAAATTCAATCGTTGGTGCTTTTGGTAGAGTTAGTTATTCTTATTTGGGAAAATATTTATTGAATGCTACACTGAGAAGAGATGGCAGTTCAAAATTTGCACCTGACAATAGGTGGGGAACATTTGGTAGTATTGGTGCTGGCTGGGTAGTAAGCGATGAAAATTTCTTTGCTAATGTTAAAGGGATTAATTTCTTAAAGATTCGTGGTGCATGGGGTTTAACAGGTAATGCAAATGGCTTTGCTGATAATTTATGGAGACCTGGAATTTCTAATGCTTCAACTGCTGTATTTGGTAATAATGTATATACTTCAATTCAGGCAGCATACATACCCGACCCTAATTTACACTGGGAAACTGTACGGGGTATTGATGTAGGATTTGATGTAAAAGCTTTAAATAACAGGTTAAATGCAGAAGTTACCTATTACAATAGAACTACAACAGATATATTGACTGCTGTTTCATTGCCTAACGAAACCAGAAGTTATTTCACCAATTTGGGAAAGATTGAGAATAAAGGAATAGAAATAAGTACTGGTTGGAATGATAAATTAGGAAAAGAGTTAACCTATGGCGTTACTGCAAATTTCAGTTATAATAAAAATGTTGTAAACTCAATTGGTGATAAGATCAACTTCCAGTTAATTGGTAATGGTGGTGCGAATCTTACAACAACTGGTCAGTCAATCGGCTATTTTTATGGATACACACAAGTAGGTGTTTATCAATCAACTGCCGATCTGGCAAAACAGCCGGCACTTTCTAATTCATTACCAGGTGATGTTGCTTATGCTGATATAAATGGTGATGGAGTAATTACAACTGCTGATAGAGGTTACTTAGGTACACCATTCCCTCCATATAGTTTCGGTGGAACTATTTCCCTTGGATATAAGGGATTTGATTTTGAAATTGAAGGACAAGGTGTTGCAGGTAATAAAATATATACTCAAAGAAGAACAGCCACTTTCGCAGTTTTAAATTATGAAAAGAACAGGCTGAATGCATGGACTGGTCCTGGAACAAGTAATATCGAACCGATATTAGATAATACAAGAGGAAATAACTTTTTGGTAAGTACTTATTATCTGGAGCCAGGTGATTATTTCAGAATAAGAACTTTTCAGATTGGGTATACTTTTGCAAAAAGTATGCTATCTAATTTGGGTATTCAAAAAGCAAGAGTGTACATAAGTGGTCAGAATATTAAGAGTTGGAGTCAGGTTACGGGTTATTCTCCGGAAGCACAGATCGGAAGTATACTTGGTGGTGGTGCAGATAATGGTGCTTATCCGGTTCCAGCTATTTATTCGTTTGGTTTAAATCTAACTTTTTAATTAAGTCTAAATAAATATTTCTATATGAAACAGATTAATAAAACAATTCTACATACTTGCCTGGCTATTATAGCCATTGCAATGTTATCCGTTTTTACGGGTTGTAAGAGATTTTTGGATACAAAGCGTCAGGGGGGATATGATGAAGTAAACTATCCCTATCCCGGAGGCTCAGGTCCGTATGATCAGTATATTTTTGGTGCTTATAATGATCTGAGAAATTATAGTGTGCATGTATTTGGATTCGTAATGGCCACCAATATCAGAAGTGACGATGCCGATAAAGGTAGTACCCCTGCTGATGGTGGTGCTGATGCT
>JAHEMN010000088.1 GCA_024643645.1 Chitinophagaceae bacterium
ATTAATTTTTTACCTTATTAGGGTAAGGTGGTCGTTTAGGTTCTGTTTGAGGATTCTTTTCCAATTCTTTTAATGCCACTTCAATTGCTTTTTCTAATTGAGGATCTCTTCCTTTTATTACTTCTGCCGGTGTTTGTTCAACTTCAATATCAGGTGCTACACCAACATTCTCCACTACAAAACCATCTTTTGTCCAGATCGCTACATTAGGTGCTGTTACTCCTCCTCCATCAATAAATTCAGGGAATCCTAAAATACCAACAAGCCCTCCCCATGTTCTTTTTCCTACCAGAGTGCCCACCTTAAATTTTCTGAACATCCAGGGTAGCATATCTCCACCGGACCCTGCTGTTTCATCAATGATCATTACTTTAGGACCTTGTATGGAGGCACTGGGAGATTTTAAATCTTTTCCATACCGCATGTTCCAATATGCCTGGTAAGGCCGTTGTAAAAGATCAATATAATAATCTGCTAACTGCCCGCCACCATTGAATCTTTCATCAACAATGATTGCTTTTTTATTTGCCTGTGGGAAAAAATAGCGTTTAAAATAATCATGTCCCAGGCCGGCAGTATTCGGCACATACACATAAGCTACTTGTCCTTTGGTGGCTTCATTTACTTTTTTCAGATTTCCTTCCACCCAGTCTCTGTTTCGCAATGTCGATTCATTTGAAACCGGAACTACATTAACTACTCTTGAACCAGTATTTTCAGGAGAGGAATTAATTGTAAGCTCAATAATTTTTCCTGCGGTGTTTTCAAAAAAGCTATAAAGATTATCTGCAGCAGTAACATTTTTTCCATTTACTGCAATAATATAATCTCCTTCATTAGCATTAACTCCGGGTTCTGTTAGTGGAGAACGGAGATTAGGGTTCCAGTTTAGTCCGCCATATATTTTCTTGATACGGTACCTGTTTTTTTCAATTGAATAATCTGCACCTAATAACCCACCACTTACATTATCCGGATTATTTAAATAATCGCCGCCATTAGTAAGTCTGTGATGTCCGACAGCTAATTCACTGCACATCCATTGTATCACAGCATTCAGATCGTTTCTGCACGAAAGATGAGGAAGAAATACTTGATATTTCTTTTTCATAGCAGCCCAGTTGGCACCATGCATACCAGGGTCGTAAAAATAATCTCTGTTGATGCGCCAAGCTTCATCAAATATTTGCGGCCATTCTTCTTTCGGATCAATTTTTACTTCAATATCATCTATATCAAGCATCCCTTTTCCCGGAGCTGGCTTATCTCCAGCACCACTTATAAACCATCTGCCACTATTTACAAAAAGCATTTTTTTGCCATCTGCTGATAAAATATATCCATTCATAGCAGTTACTTCATCATCCTTCCTTTTCTTAATATCATATTTATGTAAAGTGCCGGGTCCGTTTGTATTTGGATCGTTCTCGATATATAACAACTCATCCTGTTTCCCCATTTCCAACTGGCTGTAGCTGCCAGCTTTTATAGGCAGATCAATGATACGGTTTTGAATTCCATCCCAATCAATGGTCATTCCGGAAGTTTTTTTATCTGCAGTATCGTCCTTTTTCGTTTTTGCAGTATCTGCATCATCTTTAATTTTTTCTTCATCACTTTCTTTTGCAAATGGAGAAATAGTTTCTTTTTGTAATGTAACCAGGTATATAGAATTGGTAGATCGCATATCTGCATTTGATTGATCGAACCAGTTAATTACCGGGCCGGCATCTGTTGATGCAAAGAAGAAAAGATATTTTCCTTCTTTATCAAAAACAGGTTCAGAGGCATCACTTAAACCATCTGTAAGTGCAAATGATTTTTTCTGATCAATAGAATAAAGAAATATTTTTTTGAATTGTGATTCTGTAATCTTTGTATAAGCCATCCATTTAGAATCGGATGACCAATCGCCAAACTGATTACGGAATGCTCCGGGCACATAAAATTCGTCTGCATCAATTTTAGTAATGGCACCTGTAGCAACATCCAGCAAGTAAAGATTGCGGCCATTATCAACAAATGTTATTTTTTTACTGTCCGGAGACCAGATCGTATTGGCATAAAAACCAGTACCATTTAGTTTAAAAGATTTTGCATCACCTTTTCCATCCTGTGCTTTTATATGTAATTGATATTCACCGGAAGCATCTGAAAAATATGCAATGCTTTTTCCATCTGGCGACCATGCCGGATATTTTTCATGAACAGAGGTGGTTTGAGTAATATTACGGGCATCCCCTTTTTCTGCAGGAAGTGTAACAATGTCTCCCCTGAAATCAAATACCACACGTTGACCAGTAGGTGAAATATCAGCATTTCGGATATATTTGGCCCCTTTTACAAAACGAGGCCGCAGTTCCAGCAAATCGGTAGCTATACCCACTTTAATTTTTTTAACACCTGGCTCTCCCGGTGTATACGTATGTAAATAACCTGCCTGTTCAAAAACGATCATACCATTACCGCATGAAGCATTCAAAATGGGAAAGTCTTTGAAATCGGTTAATTGTTTTACTTCTTTAGTAGTTGTATTGTATGAAAAGAGATTGAATTCCCCGTTACGATCGCTTCGGAAGTAGATCATATTTTCCATCCACATGGGTTGTACATCATTACATCCATTTTCTGGCTGCGGAATCTTGCTCGTACTATAATCTGAAAATTTAAGAATCAAAATATTAGAGTTCGTTCCTCCTCTGTAATGCTTCCATTGTCTAAAGGCATCATAAAGTGGAGTATAGGCCATCTGTTTTCCATCTGGAGAATAAGTTGCCCAATAGGCATTTGGAATTTTCAACTGTACAGGCATTCCTCCTGTAAGAGGTATTGTATATAATTGTGCGTAACGATTCGTAAATGAATTTCTTGGCGAAAGAAACAAAACAGATTTGCCATCTGCAGAAAATCCACGGACTACATCAGGTGCAGGGTGCCAGGTTAATCTTTTAGGTATTCCTCCTTCTACCGGAATAATAAAAACATCTACATTTCCATCGTATTCACCATTAAATGCAATCATTTTTCCGTCGGGGGAAAAAACCGGATTTGATTCTGATCCTTCATCTACGGTAAGACGCCTCGGATTGGAACCGTCTCTATTTGCAATCCACAGATCTTCTGCATATACAAATGCAATTTGAGTTGAACTGATTGCAGGTTGAGCTAACATCCTGGTATCAGTTGGATCGATAGCAAGAATACTTAATGGGAAAATAAATAACAATAATAGAAACGAGCCTAACTTTTTCATAAATAAAAATGGTTAAGGATGAAAAAAATACCTGATATAGGCACAGAAGAGTTTCTAAGGTAGTGCAATTAACTAAAAGAGAAAAGGTTTATTCTTTCGTATTATTATTGTTTGCATTTGTAATCAATTTTCTATTTAGTAAATCATATTGCTGTCCTTTACTCATATAAAAAAAGGGATGAATAACTTTTCCTTCTTTCTCTTTTTCAACTTCCCAAAGTTTTGCATTGTGTACTGCTACATAAGATTCGCCAATTACTTCGAATTGATTTTTTGAAACAACTATAGCAGTGCTTTCATCAATACCAATTCCCAGTAATTCAGGATTTTTTTCAATAACAGGAATAAGATCGAACTGACGATTTCGACGCATAACATGTTGATCGATCGTTGCGTTTTTTAAAAAACCCATTCCTTCAATATGATCGCCTATCATTGTTGTATTATTTTTTGTGTCGCCCCGAACCATAAAAGACCCTTGAATGGTTGCTCCGGCTGAACTTCCACCTACTACACCACCTCTGTCTAACATTTTTTGTATTTCCTGATGAGTTCTTGTATTTAAATAGGAATCCGCCAATCGCCATTGTCTTCCTCCACCAAACCAAACACCAGTAGCATCCAATAAGGGTTTTACAAAAGATTCTTTATCTGCTTCCTCTTTATTAATAGTATGAAGAACTATTACATTCTGTATACCCATTAATTGCAATTGTTTTACTGTGCTTTCACCCGATGCAACTGCATTCTCACCTATCGCTGTTGGTATAACAATAATTTTAGCTGACTTCCCACCTGCTAATTCAATGAATTTATCCCATATATCCTGACTTAACTTTCCTCCACCAGCAATAAGCAAACTTCCTTTTTCAGGACCTTGTGTTATTTTCTCTATAGCCGTCTGAGCAATTGCATGTTGAGCAACAAGTAAAAAGAAGATAGCTAAAAACAGTAACAGATGATTTTTATTCATACTAATGATTTTATATATGCAATAGTCTAATATATAAAAAAAGCCTCTGTGAAAATCTAACAGAGGCTTTACACTATAAAAATTAAATTATGATACTGCAGGTTTTGGACTTCTGCTATACCAAAAACCAACAATTGCTCCTACTATACCACCAAAAAAGGCGTTTATAGCTACATCAATTAAGGCGGTTTGTAAATTCATCATATTCATAAATGAATACATGAACATATTAAAACCTAATTGTAATAATAAGAACACAATAAATCCACAGGTAAATCCTTTTGCAATTGAGTTGGCATTGGAGGCATTCATAACATATGCCAGCAAAAACCCTAAAGCAATATTTGCTATAACTAATGACCACATTATCGGTTCAGCTTTTTCAAGACCTTCGTAGTGGGTCATATTAGATTCATACCAGCTATCCAATAAAATTCCAAAAACTAGCCATCCCAGAAAGAAGGCTACAAGGCCGGCTATTAAACCGCCAATTAGCATTTTTGAGTTCATATATTTGGTTTTAGTTTAAAAAATAAAAGAGTGCGGAATGAAAGGAAGGAGACGGAAGGATGCGGAAGAATACTCAAGTTATAATTTTTTTATTACTATTGAATCATTACTATAATTAATTTATACCTAGTTATCCTTTATCTATTGTATTTTTCAATATGAATTCAACTTCTTTTCTTCTTTACGGTGCCAATGGTTATACAGGCGAATTGATAGCAAGACATGCACAACAATATGATTTACATCCAATACTTGCCGGAAGGAGAAAAGAACCAATAGAACAGTTAGCAAAAAAATTAGATCTTCAGTATCTGGTTTTTGATCTGAATGATACAGATGCTTTGATAAAAGCATTGCAAGAAGTGAAGGTCGTTTTACATGCGGCGGGTCCGTTTCAGCATACTGCAAAACAAATGATTGAAGCTTGTTTGAAAACAAAGACCCACTATCTTGATATCACTGGTGAGATAGCTGTTTTTGAAATGATAAAACAATATGATGAACCTGCCAAAAAAGCCGGAATTATGCTGCTTCCCGGTGCAGGATTTGATGTTGTGCCTACGGACTGTATTGCTTTTCAATTAAAAAAAATAATGCCTGATGCAATTGATCTGCAACTGGCGTTTGCAACTTTGGGAGGAGCTCCCTCACATGGAACAGCAACTACTATGGCGGAAAATCTTGGTGAAAGTAGTGCTGTAAGAAAAGATGGAAAAATAATAAGACAGCCACTTGGAAAGAAAGGGATGTGGGTTGACTTTGGAATTAAGAAATTATTTGTGATGAGTATTCCCTGGGGAGATATTTCTACTGCTTATACATCAACAGGCATTCGGGATATAACAACCTATATAGGGGTCTCCAGAAAAACATTTAAACTTTTAAAGTTTCAATGGCTATTCAATTGGTTACTTCGAACAAATTTTATCAAAAAGTATTTTAAAAAGAAAATTGATCAACGATCTGCAGGCCCTTCTGATGAACAAAGAAGCAAAGCAAAAAGTCTTGTGTGGGGGCATGTAAAAAATAATATAGGCCAGACTGCAACTATTAGGCTTGTTACTCCTGATGGATATACGTTAACTGCATATTCAGCATTGCTAATTACACAAAAAATATTGCAGGGAAATTTTAAAGTTGGTTACCAGACACCGGCCACTGCCTATGGTGAAGACCTGGTGCTGGAAATTCCGAATGTTAATAGAGAAATTTTATAAATAAACTTAGCTTATTTAAAATAACGATAGCTGTCGTTCATCTTTAGCAGGTCTCTTTTTGGTGGTTGATGATATCGAAATTGATTTGCTTTCTATTGTATATACCGGAGTAGCTTCATACCGGCTTGCAACAATAATATTTGTTGTACCTGCAATTGGTTTAAATAATTGTTCTACTATTTCAGGTTTATTATTATTTTTTGAAAGGTGCGACAGAATAAGATATTCTAAATCATTTGATCTGTAATGTTTGAAAAGTTCCAGTGCCTGTGCATTGGATAAGTGACCTACATCACTGCTGATGCGTTCTTGTAAATAGTAAGGGTAGTTACCATTGGCAAGCATTGTGTCACAATAATTTGACTCTAAGAATGCAGCATGGCATTGGCTGAAATATTTGATTACTTTTTTACAGGCATAACCAATATCTGTAATGATACCCACATTAACACCATGGCCGGATACCATAAAACTATGAGCATCGGCTGCATCATGATTTTTTTTGAATGCCGTGATTTTTAAATTACCTATTACTATAGGTTTTGTTTGCAAAAAATGTTTTACCAGACTTTTTTCTATTGGTAGCCTGCAATTTTTAAAAGTGGCCTCTGTAATAAATACCGGTAGCCGGAATTTTTTGGAGATGCCAGGCAGACCGGTAATATGATCACTATGTTCATGTGAAATAAAAATGGCTTTTACTTTTTCCATTGAAAGGCCAGCCTGCTTCATTCTTTTTTCTGTTTCCCGGCAACTTAAACCAGTGTCAACTAAAATTGCTTCATTATTATTTCCTACATAGTAGCAATTGGCATTACTTCCGGAATTTAGTGAGCAGATGTTTATCGACATAGAAGATCAAAAGTAAGCACCTAAAAAGAATCGACAAGGAGAATAAAATAGTTTTGAATTTATTTTACTCTTATATAAACAAGCTTTACATTTTTTCTTCCCGATTCTCTTTCATCAATTTCAAATTTGTTTAAACTTTTTATCAGAGGTAATAACTTAGCATAACCATAGTTCCTTGGGTCAAAGTCAGGCCGTTTTTTTAATAACATACTGCCCAGCTCTCCCAAAAAGGCCCAGCCATTTTCATCAGTAATATCATTGATGCTTGTTGTGATCAGGTTAACAAGGGTTTTATCAGCCTTGCTGATCACTTTTTCTTTTTTGCGTAGTTCAGTTAGCTTGATCTGTTTAGGACCCTCTTCAGCCTGATCTAATATTTCTATATAGATGAATTTGTCGCAAGCTGCACGGAATGCTGATGGTGTTTTTTGTTCACCCATTCCATATACTTTCATACCTGCTTCCCGTAGACGTGTAGCCAATCGGGTAAAGTCACTATCGCTGCTTACAAGACAAAATCCATCAACACGACCCGTATATAATATATCCATTGCATCAATGATCAGCGCAGAATCAGAAGAATTTTTTCCTGTTGTATAACTATACTGTTGCACCGGTGTAATAGCATGATCGAGTAAAACAGATTTCCAGCCGGATACATGAGGTTTGGTCCAGTCTGCATAAATACGTTTGAAAGTAGGTACACCATATTTGGCGATCTCTTCCAAAATGCCGTTGATCAATCTGTATGGAATATTATCGGCATCAATTAAAACAGCGAGTCGGGGATCATTTGTATTTTCCATGAATGATATTAATTATTTTAGAAAGTTACTGATTCCTGTTCAACAGTACACATTGATAATTCTCTACTCGGCCGCTGCACCCACAAATATCTTAACTACTTTGTCATCTTTAAATGTAAAAATGATGCCACCATATAACGTACCAGCAACAATGCTGTTTTTATTACTGCTCTCCTTATCAATATCTTTTTCATAAGCAGTCATCACTTCATTGTAGGTATTCCCAATACCCATTTTTTTATCTGTTTTAAAAGTACAGGGGCTGGTAATAGTTATAGATGAAATAACCATTGCTGAGGGGTCCTGTTCACTGCCCATATTTAATGAAATTCCTTTTGTTTTGTATTCCCATTCCTGGTAGAGCCATCCATCTGCACCCCAAACTTCAGCTTTAGATTTTGTATCCGGCTCACCAATCTTTTCAATAGTGCTAGCCATATTCATTCCCAAAGAAAGTTCACCAATTTTATTCAAGTCAGGTTCTAAAGTAACCGAAGATGTCTGATCGGTTGTATCAATAATATTGACCGACAGGCTATCGTTAACACCTGTTGATTTATTCTCATCTTCAGTTTTATTTGAATTGCAACTTAAAAAAGCAATTATTATTGTTGCAATGATTAAATTTTTTTTCATAACATGCAATTAATTAATGAAAGTTAGTAAAATTTATAGGGAGATAATAATAAATGATTGCAGGTGCTACATTTAATTATAGAAAATTTGCGTAATTACTTTAATAGTATTCTTACCCAAAAAAAAGAGTATTAGTAGGATTGTAATAATAAAAAAATATTATTTGTTTTGTATTGAACAAATCCACTACCACTATGAAACTAATGATGTATTTAGGAAACGATCTGATAGAAGCCATCCCGTTAGAAAAAGGAAGAGTTTCCAAACCAGGATACCTGGGTCAGTTTAAGAGGAATTTAAAATTAAAGTATAGGGAAATGATCATGCAACATGCTTATAAGCCTGATTTTTTAATTGTGGGACAGATAAATAATTCTCAGGAAGCAGAAGGTAATGATGAAAAATAATAAATCATGAGTGGGAAGGGTATACTATTTTCCCAAATGTTTTCTCATAAGATATTCTTCTACTACAAATCCACTTTCATATTTATGAGAGATTATCTCGGATGTAGTAAAACCATTTTTCTTATAAAAGCGGATCGCCTTTTCATTTTGCTTTACAACTAATAATTCTATTGTTGATGCATTTGATAATGCTGCCCGTTTGTGGGTGAGGTCAAGCAGTTGAGTGCCGATTCCTTTTCCACGGTATGGATTCAATACATAGATCTTGCTTAATACAAGTGTATCTTTTTTTCTTTCAAGCCCGAGATATCCAATTGAAGTATCTGATTCATTTATTAAATAATATTCAAATCCGTTTTTGAGTTGTTTATTAATAGCAGTTTCTGTTTGATAAGTATTAATGAAAAACCGAACATGTTCCATCGGGAGAAATGAACTATAATATTCAGGTATTATTTCTTCAGCTAATTCTGTAATCGTCTTTATTTGCGATGGATTGGTTACCTGGATAATTTGCATTTGCTAAATAATTAAAAACGCCGATTTTTCAGGATGGATCATGATATTCACGGGTGGTTATATGCGAGATCAATTGCCAGCTATTTTTTCTTAAGGCAAAAATTCTCACATAAAAAAGATGGTAGCTGTCAATTATTTCTTCTCCTTTTTTTTGAACACTAAGTTTTCCTCTGACAATAGCAAGTCCGGGATGAAATTCTACTGTTACAGAATCATGCAACCGGGAAAGAAAATTACCTTTTTCTACAGAGGTGAACCATCCTTTTTTCCCTTCAACACGGCCCGATCCATGACTGAAGACAAAATCTTCTGCATAAAAACTATCAAGTGCTATTGTATTATGTTGTACAACGTAGTTATCGATTTGCTGATTACGTACTATAATAAAGTTGCTATCAGCTACCTGTGAATACAAAAATTGTATTTGGAATACTAATAATATGATCAATATAGTCTTTAGCATATTTAAAAATAAACATTAATGCTAAGTAGAAGTAATAAATAAATTTAAATACTGAAAATGCTAAAGCATTAGTATTCATTTTTTTGGAAAATGATTTTTAAATATTCAGCAAGAAGTAGATAACTCTTTACATAAACTCATCATGTTCTATCAATTATTAAGTAAATTCAAATTAATCAAAACTTATTATTATGAAATACTTACAAGCGATCTTACCATTATTAGCTGTCATTTTTTTATTTAATACAGGTTCGGCACAAGGCGGCTATGTAAAGCTGGGTGATATTAAAGGGGAGTCGACAGACAATGCTCATAGGGACTGGGTCATTATTGAAAGTATAAACCAGGGTATGTCGCAACCAGGAGGTGGAGCGACCGGTCAATCAAGGCGTCGGGGTTCTGTTGTGTTTGAAGACTTAGTGATTCAAAAGAAATTGGATAAATCATCACCAAAACTTATGGAGTTTTGTGCAAAAGGACAGGTGATACCAGAAGTAATAATAGATCTTGTAAGTTCTGCAAGGAATTCTTTTTATAAAATTACTTTATCAAATGTTATGGTCACCAGTATAAATAATAATGCAAATTGTAGTCAGGGATGTGAAGGGTTTGAAAGCTTTTCGCTGAATTACGAAAAAATAAGCTGGGAGTATACCAATAGTAGAGGAGAAAAAACTACTTCGAGTTGGAATGTTGGAACTGGTACCAGATAATTATTGGGGTTATTAAATAATTCTATATTGTTTTTTTGATCAACTATATTGATCATTATTTGAAATAGCTTATAAAATAACTTTAGTTAATGATAATCAGCACCTGAATAGTAACCTCACACATAAATTGTGTGAGGTTTTTTATTATTATAAATAATTTTATAGAAGATTTAAAAAGGTAACTTTCATATTATTTAAATGTTAAGGCATAAAGAAATAATTACAGCATGGCAAAGTCCGAATTGTTGATAAAAACACTTTTTTCTATTCGTAATAAATATGAAAAGAAGTTCACTGATCAAAAAGTAGATTGCCTGCAATCAATTATAATTAATAAACTTAGAAGTAAAAACGCAGTCCTGCTTTATAATGATGTCTTATTATTTCTAATTGCGTTTCCCGATAATAAAAATATTTATAGACTTGCTCAAGAAAAAATTAATGAATTAGAAAAGCATATAAAAGGTAATGGAAGCTTGCAATACAGTTTATATAATTCCGGCATCAGGAATTCTTCATTATGCGCAGCATTCAGTTTTGAAATAGTAAAATGGCTGAGTAGCAATTTTACAGCGAATATCAGGCTTAATTCTTTTGAAGCACCGGATGAACAGATACGTTCAATACTTACTGCAGTAATGCCTAAGATTGAAACTGAAAAAATGCAGGAAAGTAAAACTGCCTGGAAAGAATGGATTTTGCGGGGTCTGCAAAAGGAGCAGGAGCTATTGGATGGTTTTATAGCAATTTTTGATAACAGTGATCTAAGGCCGGAAGTAAAAGATGAACTCTGGAATACGATAGGAATTAATACAGAGATTGATTGTTTTTTAGAGCCTTTTCTTTCAGAGAAATTTGCAACACCATTTTATCATCGGTCTTTACGAAAATCGTCATCATCAAATAAGTCTTTTATCCCTAAACGGGTTTTGTTGGAAGCAAGGGAAGCAAAACAAATTATTGACTTAAGCAGAATGGTTTTGATCGGTCAGCTAAGAGAAATTGACCCGATAAGCTTTACTTATCCAAATGGCGTTTCATATTATTCACTGGAAAGAGGATATGGAATTGCATTGTTTAGCATGATGCCTGAACGACAAGTACCAAATGACAGTTACATGGGATATACTGTTTTTAAAAATGGATTACCCATAGCTTATGCCGGTTCATGGATCATGTTTGATAGTAGCCGGATAGGTTTAAATGTCTTTCCCGCCTATCGGGGAGGTGAATCTCAATATATTTTTCAGTTGGTATTGCAGGTGCATGCTGCCGTCTATAAGTTGAAACGATTTACTGTTGACACCTATCAAATTGGAAAGGATAATTATGATGGTATTCGGTCAGGTGCTTTTTGGGTATATCATCATGCGGGTTTTCGACCTATTAATAAAGAACAAAAGGAATTAGCTGCAGCAGAAGCGGGTAAAATTAAAAATACACCAGGCTATCGAAGTCCCCTGTCAGTATTAAAAAAGTTTGCTGAAAGCAGAATGGAATTAAGGCTAAATAAAAGTGCTTTTAATTTTGATGCAGTAGATCTGAGTGATATTTATGCTGCTATTCTAAAAAAACAATTTGCAAACGACCGGTATTTGGCAAAGAAAGGGGCAGTTAAAAAACTTGCTGGCTTACTGCAAATAAAAAATAACTCTCCGGCTATGAATTATATTTTAGAAAACTGGGCATTGGTACTATTATATAAAGAAAAAGAGTTGCGAAAAAACAATGAATTAAAAAAGGAATTGAAAAGATTATTTTTATTAAAAGCAACTGGTAAGGAAGAAGTTTATATTGCCAATATGCAAAAGGCCAAAGAATTTAAAAAAATCCTGGAGTTGATCTGGAAAGAATTAATTTAATTAATTAACTATGCCACTTAGCTATATTATTTATGGTTCTGTTCCTTTGTTGATCATTGCCTTCCTTATTTATCTGATCAATCGTAGAAAAGGAAAAGAATAACTTATTGCCCTATAAATAAAAATTATCAGTCCTTATTTTTTATTAATCATTGCTGGTCTCACTTCTATCTTACTAGGTAATGTTCTTGGGTTCATCTTTAATAGATCAACAACCATTTCGCCAATATCCTCTGGTTGTATTTTCCATGCATCAGCTGCTTCAGGAATATGATTATTAAAATATGTAGCTACAGAACCAGGCATAATGGTACTCACCTTTACTCCATATTTTCTCAGATCAAGCATGATGGCTTGAGTAAATCCGACTAATCCGAATTTACTGGCATTATATGCTGCGCCATTTTCAAAAAAGTTTGTTCCTGCGAGGCTGGCTATTGTAATAATATATCCTTTCGTTTTCTTTAAGCTTTCTATAGAAGCCTTCACACTATT
>JAHEMN010000089.1:0-3024 GCA_024643645.1 Chitinophagaceae bacterium
ACCTGCCCATTCCCTGAAGGATTAGGATAAATAGTAATGCTGCCCGGTTGATCTAAACCCCTAACTGACCTTATTGCACTATAACTTTCTTTTTTATCTCTATCTATCTGGCGGATGCGGTACTGAGAGATCCCTTTTGCAGGATTATAATCAGCATATGTATAAGAAAGATTTTCATCGCTATTTCCAGAAGCAGACTGGCTTGGTATAAATGCCATCTGATTCCAGGTGCCATTATTATTCCTGTCAATGGCAAACCCTTCATTGTTAATTTCCATTGCAGTTTCCCAATTCAAGATTACATCTGCTTTCTTCCGTTCTGCTGTGAAAGAAATAAATTTAACTGGTAATGGTGCACAACCTGGATCTTCCAACTCTGCAAACGTAACAAACCCATAGTCAGGAACAACAGTGATTACCTCTAACCATAAATTGCCGCTTTCACCTGGCACATCATTTCCGGTAAAAGGAAATTGAAATTGTGAATATGAAGCTCCGGGTAAAATATCAATATTGTTCATTATGTCTACTGGATCACCATCACGGCTTGTACCTGTTCCTGGTTCAAATATTCTATCCCCATCATCTTTATAAAGTTTCCAGTTTACAGTAATTGTGGTTACCGGATCATTGTTGGTTATTCCAAAAGTTACACTCCTGGGATTACATACTTTAAAACCAACAGCTCTTGGATTGTTCAGATTAAATGAAAAGCCCTCTGAAGCACAGTGAACATTTTTACCATTTTCTGCCTGGCTGGCCCAAACATCCCCTACAATGCTAATGATACCTTTACAAGTTGGCAGAGTGAACAATAATCCTTTGACAGTCATTTGTTCAGCAGTTGCAGAAATTGGAGTTTTGACAATGGTTAAACTACTGGACAAAGGAATATATGTATCATCAGGATGGTAAACAGTGCCAATGTATGGAGTCGCCGAACTATTTTTTTCAATTACTATAGTTGCTAAAGCATTTACCAGATCTGCAGCTACCGGATAATCAGATGTATGATTATACATATCAGTCCAATTCATAGCCGGAGTATGATAATCTGACCCCAACCATAAATGCAAATAAGCATATTTATTTCCACCATTTACTTCCTGTACCCAGGTAAAATCAAATGTAACCTGGCAGGTTGTTGGATTATAACTTGTAACATTAACACCAAGATCTGAGATCGTACATTGCGAATTTACATTTGCACTTATTCCAATAAATAAAAATATGAATAAGGAGAATAGATATTTTTTCATAACTCAGTTTTTAAAAGGTTAACAAATTCATTACTTCTGTAACAAAAGTGAATTGCCTTTTCCTGAATATGAAATCAGTAGCGTCAGGCATTTTTCACACCTGTTACTGCTATGAAGTTTTTTAAACCATCCCTCACAACATGTCAAAATAGAGTCGGAGTTGGAAGTTTTTTGAAGGATATAAGAAGTTAATTTTTCAACCTCAACATTAATGAAGTGAAATAAAATTATTATAAAAAAATACTAAATAAAATGATTGTGGTTAGTTGATCAAACTATTTCATTGACCAACGTCATGACTTTTGCAAGTGTTTCTTCACGGGTAATATTAGTATTATCAATGATGACAGCATCATCAGCTTTTTTCAATGGGCTTACCTCTCTGTTGGAATCAATATAGTCTCTTAATTCAAGATTATTTTTTACTTCTTCTACAGATACATTTGGATTTTTTTCAAACATTTCTTTGAATCTACGTTGTACCCTTATTGCATTATCTGCAGTCATAAATATCTTTAACTCTGCATTGGGAAAAACAACAGTACCAATATCCCTTCCATCCATTACTACCCCTTTTTTTGCACCCATTTTCTGTTGCTGTGCTACTGCAAATTCTCTTACTTCTTTTATTGCTGCAACGTCACTAACTTTTTCTGCGATAAACATATCACGGATCAGGTATTCAACATTCTCGCTGTTCAGATAAATTTCACTGATGCCGGTAGAAGGATTATAAATAAATTCAAGACTGATATTCTTTAATGCGTCTTCAATTTTTTTCTTATCGGTCAGATCAATATTCGTTCGAAGAAAATATAAAGTGATAGCTCTGTACATGGCACCACTATCTACATAAATATAGCCAAGCTCCTTCGCCAGTTGTTTTGCCAATGTGCTCTTACCACAACTGGACCACCCATCAATTGCTATATTAATTTTTTTACTCATAAGTGTTATACAAAAATAAAAAAGGAGTACCGTAGATTGATACTCCTTGATAACTTTATTCTTTTTTTATTTAAGCTTTCGACTTTTGTTCTGTTTTTGGCTTGAATGTAAATGTAAGCTTGGTTTTTTCTTCATCAGTATCAGCGATCAACATATCACCGGCTTTTACATTCATATTCAGAATTTCTTCTGCTAACGGATCTTCCAGGTATTTTTGAATAGCCCTGTGTAATGGCCTTGCTCCAAATTGAGAGTCATAGCCTTTATCAGCAAGAAATTCTTTTGCCTCAGCCGTTAATTCCAAACTAAATCCAAGATTAGCCAAACGCTTCATTACCCCTTTCATCAATATATCGATGATATTAAAGATATCATCTTTACTAAGACTATTAAAGATTACCACATCATCAATACGGTTTAAAAATTCCGGTGAAAAAGTTTTCTTTAATGCTTTTTCAATAACTGCTTTATTAGCCTCATCTTCATTTTCAACTCTTGATGCTGTTGCAAATCCAACACCTGCACCAAAGTCTTTTAATTGACGAACACCAATATTAGAAGTCATGATGATCAATGTATTCTTGAAATCAACTTTTCTTCCCAAACCATCAGTCAACTGGCCATCATCCAATACCTGTAATAAAATATTATAAATATCGGGGTGAGCTTTTTCAATTTCATCTAATAATATAACACTATATGGTTTCCGACGCACCCTTTCTGTTAACTGACCGCCTTCTTCATATCCAACATAACCAGGAGGTGCCCCTATTAAACGACTAACGGTAAACTTCTCCATGTATTCACTCATATCAAT
>JAHEMN010000089.1:3124-12651 GCA_024643645.1 Chitinophagaceae bacterium
CTGTCAGTAACATATCGATCACTTAATTTCACACAAGCATCAATTGCTTCATCATCATAATTTACATTATGAAAATCTTCATATTTCGATTTGATGTTATTGAGAATCTTGATAGTATCTTCCACAGTTGGTGGATCTACCATCACTTTTTGAAAACGACGATCTAAGGCACCGTCTTTTTCAATGTACATTCTGTACTCATCTAAAGTTGAAGCACCAATACATTGTAGCTCTCCTCTTGCCAATGCTGGTTTGAAAATATTACTCGCATCCAATGATCCACTTGCACCACCTGCACCAACAATAGTATGCATCTCATCTATAAATAAAATAACATCCCTGTTTTTCTCAAGCTCATTCATGATAGCCTTCATCCGCTCTTCAAACTGACCTCTGTATTTTGTTCCAGCTACCAAAGCAGCCAGATCAAGTGATACAACTCTTTTATCAAATAATACCCTTGATACTTTTCTTTGAACTATTCGTAAGGCCAACCCTTCTACTATTGCTGTTTTACCAACTCCTGGTTCACCTATTAGTATTGGGTTGTTCTTTTTCCTTCTGGAAAGGATCTGTGAAACCCTTTCTATTTCAGATTCTCGACCAACAATAGGATCCAATGCTCCTAATTCTGCCATCTTGGTAATATCCCGGCCGAAATTATCAAGCACAGGAGTTTTACTTTTAGCATTACCGGATTGTTTTCCACCTTTGGATTGAGAATATTTTTTCTCTTCATCAAAATCATCATCATTCTCATCCTGGAATTCTGCACGGGGATCGTTTGATTTTACGATGCCCAGCTCTTGTCTGAATAAATCGTAGTCCACGTCAAATTGATTTAAGATTTGTGTTGCAATATTTTCCTTGTTCTTTAAAATAGAAAGCATTAAATGCTCTGTTTCCACAGTCGCACTTTTCAATGCTTTTGCTTCCAAAACAGTTACTCTGATCACTTTTTCTGCTTGCTTTGTAAGCGGCAGACTATTGATATTAGCAATATTTTTTCCTGTTTTATCCTTTACAGCCAATTCAATTTCCTTTCGTAATTCGTATAAGTCAATGTTAAAACTTTTAAGAATACGTACAGCTGTATTATCTCCTTCCCTAATGAGGCCCAGCAATAAATGTTCGGTTCCGATAAAATCGTTTCCAAGTCTTAATGCCTCCTCCCTGCTGAAGGAAATAATCTCTTTTACCTGTGCTGAAAAATTATTATCCATTTTAGATAATTAGTTGTTATACAATATTAACGAATAAATTTGGTTCCTGTTTTACCGTACTTATAAACGCAATGTTGATAATTTTAGTTGCTAATGGTTCGCTAATTAAGCAGCTTTCCGGTTAAACAAGATTTTATAATTATTCAACCTGCCTCTTCGCCATCGCATTGCTTCTGCGTAGCAAGGTCAGCAGATATATTTTAAAACTATGAATGTCAAATCTGATACCAAAGAGAAATTTCATGTCATCACTGTTACCGATGCTGATATATCTGCTACTATGACAGATAATTTAGAAAAATGTTTGCTACCATACCTCCAAAATGACGTTAAAAATGTGGTACTTATATTAAAAAACACATCATCAATAGATATTCCTGCAGCCGAAAAACTGGTTTTCATTCAACAGAAATATTACGAAAAAAATGCATCATTTGTCATTTGTGAATTACAAAAACCTGTAGAAGAATTTTTAGATAAAAATGAATTACTTGAAATGATGAATGTAACACCAACAGAAAGTGAGGCCTGGGATATTGTACAAATGGAAGAAATTGAACGGGAATTCTTTAATGAAGAAGAAAATTAGTTGATCATAAAAAAGCAGCAGAATTAACTATTTTTTTGTCTTTAAATAACTGTTACACACTAAAATCACCAACCACTTCATGTTCGCAGTTACAATTCTTGGTAATAACTCTGCCGTACCGGCATTTAACCGTCATCCAACAAGTCAGGTAGTAACTCATGACGGAAATAACTACCTGGTAGATTGTGGTGAAGGCACTCAAATTCAAATGATCAATTACAAGATCCGTCGCAGTAAGATCTCACATGTTTTTATTTCTCACCTTCATGGTGATCATTATTTTGGTTTGATCGGACTTTTAAATTCTTTTAGTCTTTTAAGCCATCAACAAGAGTTACATGTATTTGGTCCATCTCCATTAAAAGAAATAATCGATATACAATTAAAAGTTGCTGATACTAAATTATGTTATGCATTGCATGTTCATCATATCAATAAAGCCTCAACATTAATTGATACGGATAAATTAACTGTAAAATGTTTTCCTACAAACCACCGTATCGAGTGTTATGGATTTTCATTTAAAGAAAAAAAACAACCAAGAAAATTAATTTTGGACAAAGCGAAAGAATATAGTATCCCGGCAATTTTTTATGAAAGATTAAAAGATGCTGAGGATTATATTCAGAAAGATGGCACAGTGATTAAAAATGAACAAGTAACTGAACCTGCTGAACCCGGTAAAAAATATGTTTTCTGTGCTGATACTAAATATGACGAAGCTTTGATCCCGCATATCAAAGGTGCAGATATGATATATCATGAAACGACTTACCTGGACAATTTAAGAGAAAGAGCAGAAAGTCGTTTCCATGCTACTACAAAACAAGCTGCCGAACTTGCAAAAAAAGCTGGTGTAAAAAAACTATTGATCGGACACTTCAGTAGTAAATATGACACATTAGAAGAATTTGAAGCTGAAGCAAGAGAAATATTTCCGGCTACTGAATTAGCACTTGAAGGCGTTTGTTTTGAAATTTGATATTTCTACTAATTCTCTTTTTACTTGACTTTTTCCATTATCCAATAATAAAATAAAGGGAATTCCCTTCTCCATGTTGCTTCATTGTGTTTGCCTTCATCTCTGATCACCGTAGTCATATTTGATCTAGATACAATAGCCATCTTCTGAAAAGCCTTTAACATATCGGGAACCATCGATTTTCCTTCAAGCTTACCAGCATAGAAATAAATATCTGCGTTTACCTTTTTACCTTTTGATATTATTTCTTCAAAAATTTCAGGTGCCACCCAAAATGCAGGCGAAAACACTCCGGCACCACCAAATATTTTCGGATATTTTACTAACGCATACATTGATATTAAACCACCCATTGACGACCCGGCAATAAAAGTATATTCTTTCTTTTTTAATGTTCTGAAATTTCTATCGATAAAGGGTTTTAAAGTTTTTACAAGAAACTCTACATATTTCTTACCCTCTCCACTACTATCAGTTTGAAATGAAAATCCGCTACTAAAATTAAAAGGTGAATACTCATTCAATCTTTTGGAACCTCCATGATCAACTGCTACAATTATAGACCTTCTTGCATTAGCAGTATCCATAAATTCATCTACACCCCATTCGCCTGAATAAGATGTTGAGGCATCAAACACATTTTGACCATCCTGCATGTATAAAACAGGATATCTTTTACTAGTACCATCACAATAATCAGGTGGCAAATAGATCCAAACTCTTCTTGACCTGTTCAGTTGTGGCATCCAGAATGCAGTATCAATAATGCAAACATTTGAGCCAGCAGTAATTACTTTCTCTTTATCTGAGAAATTATCCTGCCACTCTTCAATTATAATATCAATTGATTTATCACTCTCAACTTTTAAAAACCGATTTTCAATTCCGGCACCATCCCTTTTACATTCAACTTTATCCCATCCACCTCTTGTTATTTTAAACTCATATGATCCGGTATTTAATTTTAACCCAAGTACATAATCCCCATTACTGTCTTTTTTGAATTTGTAGTTTTCATTTTCAGGATCCCAGCCATTGAAGGAACCAGCTGCATAGATCTCAGCATCAGAAGTATTAAATGCAGGTATAGATTTTATTTTGAATTCAATATTATGTTGAGCAATAACATTGCAACTCAATAAAAATAAAAAAAATGAAATTACTGATCTGAGCATGAGTGAATATAAAAAGAAGTTTTCTTAATTCACTTCTTTCATCAACTCTTTGATCCTTGTTAAATGTTTTTCACTCACCGGCCATACAGGCAAACGAAATGTATTTTTGCAATGTCCCATTTCACTTAAATAGGCTTTTACTCCACTGGGGCTTCCTTCTGCAAACATTGATGCAATTATATTAAGGTATTTATAATGAATAGGTTTTGCTTCTTCAAACTTTCCTGCAAGGCAAAGACGTACCAAATCAGAATATTCTTCCGGATATGCATTTGCTACCACAGAGATCAATCCTTCTGCACCACAGGCAATCATGGCTAAAGTGATTGGATCATCACCGCTGATCACCATAAAATCTGCAGGTTTGTTACTAATGATATAATTGATCTGGTCAAAATTTCCGCATGCTTCTTTAGTTGCAAAAATATTTTTACACTCATTTGCAATTCGAACAGTTGTTTCACCAGAAACATTCTGACCAGTTCGACCCGGTACATTATACATAATTATTGGCAATGGAGTAGCTGCATTCAATGCTTTATAATGTTGAAAGATCCCTTCCTGGTTTGGTTTGTTATAAGCGGGACTTACAGATAATATCGCATCAAAACCAGTAAGATCAAATTGTTTAAACCATTCCAATACTTCTGTTGTATCACTACCACCGATTCCGGCAACTAAAGGCACTCTTCCTGCAACTGCCTTTTGAACAAAGGAAAAAACTTCCTGTTTTTCCTTTCCATGAATGGTAGCACTTTCACCAGTTGTTCCTAACGCAACAAGGTATTCCACTTTTCCATTGATCCAGAACTCTATCAAATTTTTAAAACTCTCCCAATCGATCTTCCCATCAGCATGAAAAGGAGTAACAATGGCTATACCTGTACCTGTAAACTTTTTCCGAAGTGACATTTCTTTTTGAATATTGATTTATAATAAATAATTCATTTAGTCAAGTAATGAACTGAACCCTGAAGTGTGCGACCCCGCCACTCGGACGGGGCAGGCTGCAATGAAATATGATAGTTGTACTAAAGCCGGGTAAAAAAGTATTTGATACTAATTATTTTTTATTGAACCCTGACTTATTACAGTTCTTCCCAAAAACCCATTTTATTGAATTTCTCAATTCTATCATTTACTCTTTGCTCTGCAGGTATTTTTTTTAACTCTTTCAGTACTTTAACAAGGTGCTTTTTCAAATTATTAGCTGCTTCATCATAATCCCAATGTGCACCACCAACAGGTTCAGGAATAATTCCATCTATCAATCCAAAGCCAAGCATTTTATCAGGAGTAAGTTTTAATTGTTCAGCTGCAATTTCTTTTTTATCCCATGTACGCCATAAGATAGAAGAACAACTTTCCGGCGATATAACGGTATACCATGTATTCTCCATCATATAAACCCTATCTCCTACTCCAATACCCATTGCACCTCCACTTGCTCCTTCTCCAATAATAACACAGATAACAGGCACCTTAAGCCTTATCATTTCATAAATATTTCTGGCAATGGCTTCACCTTGCCCTCTTTCTTCAGCCTCTAACCCTGGAAATGCCCCCGGTGTATCTATTAAAGTAACGACAGGTTTATTGAATTTCTCTGCGAGTTTCATTAATCGCAAAGCTTTTCTATAACCTTCAGGATTTGCCATACCAAAATTCCGGAATTGCCGCATTTTTGTATTAATGCCTTTTTGCTGGCCAATAAACATAACAGTTTCACCTTCCAAACTGGCAAAACCACCTATCATAGCCTTATCGTCTTTTACATTTCTATCTCCAAACAACTCGACAAAATTGTCGGTCATTTTTTGAATGTATTTATTTGTATAAGGTCGATCCGGATGTCTGCTTAACTGAACCTTTTGCCAACTGCTAAGATGTTCTGTAATTTCTTTCCTTTTTGTCAGTATTCCTTGTTGCAGTTTGGAAATTGTATCACTCAGATCCAACTTTGTTTTCTCTTGGCGATGTTCCATACTGGCTATCTCATCGATCAAATCTTTGATAGGTTTTTCAAAATCCAGAAATTGTCTGTTTTCGTCTCTTGGCATATGCTATTGCAATAATATATGAGCGGCTAAATTAAGGATAATATGATAATACCTATTTTTCTCAGATAGGTTGATTTACAGGGAATAAATAATAGAAAAACATTTGGCTGAAAAAGATTGTGCAGCTATCTTTGCACGCCTTCCAAAGTACCTTAGTACGGCGGACAGGCCGTCCTGAAAAATGGCTCGGGTTACGAATCATTCAAAGGAGCTGGATCGGTAGTTCAGTTGGTTATCTCGCCTCAGGCGAGACGCCCTGTCAAAACGAAAGTCACTGACAAAATTGTAGTTCTTTTTTTATGTATTACGTTTATATGATCGAAAGCCTTCAAACTGGTATTTATTACAAAGGAAGTACAAGTGATTATACCCGAAGGTTGAATGAACATAATAATGGAATAAATGTGTATACAAAAGGAAAAGGCCCTTGGAAATTAATATTTGTTCAAAAGTTTGAGACAAAGTCAGAGGCCTTGCTGAAAGAAAAGAAATTGAAAAGATGTAATAAGGATTATTTAAAGTGGTTGATTAATCAACCGGTAAATATCCTTAATTTGAAATAGTTGGATCGGTAGTTCAGTTGGTTAGAATGCCGCCCTGTCACGGCGGAGGTCGCGGGTTCGAGTCCCGTCCGGTCCGCAAAAACCCCGAATTTTCGGGGTTTTTTCATTTTTATCAATAATCATCAGTAAAGGCAAATACAGGTTTTCGGTACATCCATTGCCCACCGGTAAAATCAGGAAACTCCACTGTTTCATTTCCCAACTCAATTGATTGTTCACTCAATGGTGTAATGGCACTCCAGGCAGCTGCATCATATACATCCATAGGTGTTGCTACATTTCTTTTTACTGATTCAATGAATGAGTGCACTACATAAAAATCCATACCTCCATGACCAGAACCTGTGGCTTCTTTGCTCCACCTTGCCCACAATGGATGATCATATTTATCCAACCATTCTTTAGCATCATCCCATTGATGTGCTTTTGCTGATTTGCCTTCGATATAAATTCCTTTGTTCACATCCATCCAGATGCCATTGGTACCCTGTACCCTGAAACCTAAAGAGTATGGGCGGGGCAGGCTCGTATCATGCTGCAATAAAATTGTTTCTCCATTGGCACATTTAATAGAAGTTGTTACTACATCCCCCAATTTGAAATTAATTTTTGCATTTGGATGATCTGGTCCGCATGTTTTAATAACATGTTCATGCAAGCCTCTTGCTTTTGTTGAGAAAGAACAGAGATTCAAAAAACGATTTCCTCTATTAATATTAATGTAATGTGCTATTGGCCCGATACCATGCGTTGGATACAGGTCTCCGTCCCTATAAATAGAATGGTGTGTTCTCCATCTGGCTTCTGTCCATCCTTTCTCATCCATTTCACATCCACCGCCGTAAGCTTTTATACCATCATTGAATTTTACTTCTCTTAAATCATGTTGATAGCCACCTTGCAAATGAATCATTTCTCCAAAGAGACCTTGCCTTACCATATTCAAAACAGCCATTACATCTCTGCGGTAACAAACATTTTCCAACATCATTACATGAGCATTATGCTTTTCTGCTGCTCTTACTACATCCCAATGATCTTGCAACGTAATACCTATCACCACTTCAGAACCAACATATTTAATTCCTGACTCAAGCGAACCTATGATCATCTCTTTATGCCACTCCCAAGGGGTTGCAATAATAATGGCATCAAGTCCTTTTGTTTCCAGCATTTTTTTCCAGGCATATACATCGCCGGTAAAAACCGATGGTAACTTTTTTCCACTATTGGTAATTTGCTCCTTAGCCATTACCAGCATTCTATCATCTATATCGCATATTGCAGCAACTTCTACATCTGCCCTTCTTAATAATAACTCAAGATGATTTTGTCCTCTTAACCCAACACCTATGATTGCAACTTTTACTTGCCTTTCTGTATTTGCAGCAAATAAATTGGAGGAGGGCATAACTGCAACTGATGCAGCAGCCATTCCGGATTTAAGAATGAAATCTTTTCTGTTCATTTTATTATTCTTTTATTGATTTTATTTTAAATCTTTCACACATTTTAAACCCGTATGTTCCAAACAAGGAAGCAACAACTATATATAAATGATCTGAATCAATATATTTTTATATAGCTGCAATTTCGCTTTTTTATTTTTGCTCAAAAAACTTGTAAAGAATCAAATAAGATTAGCAATATAATTCGAAAATTGATACATAAGTATATAAAAATAGGTATATGAAATTCAATCTGTGTTTTTCGAAATAGCAGTAAACTTTAGGTTTGATTTTGAACAAAAAATCTTTTTATTTTATATCCAAACAAATAAAATCAAGATTACTTACAAGTGTAAGTTCGAATAATATATTACACTTGATTAAAGTCAAAAATTGCAAATATTAAGAATTCATTAAACCGAATTCAAAAACAGAATCCGTAAATTTGCAACTGAATTAATTGCCAAAACTGCCCGCTTGTGAATATTCATGGGCATTATTTAATCCCCTATTATTTTACTGGAAATTACTGCTACTGAGAAAATAATTATTTTCTCTTGATGCATTAATAAATATTAACGATTAAAACTTTTTAAGTAATATGATTAAAAAATTTAAGGTTTCCATCCTTCCGATATCCGCAATACTAATCAGTGCTTTGCACTTATCAATTGCCTTTGCAAAAAATTCTCCCTCAAAATATTTATTTGATATAAAAACAGTTGAGATAGATTCTTCAGTCGCTGCACCTGTTATAAAATCAGCATATGATAGTTTACAATTAGATATGATGGGGTTAAGTAAGGAAGCCTTTATATATGCAAAAGAAGGATTTGATAAATTGATAGATGAAGGCAAATTATTGAACGATCAGATCATAACAATAGTTGATTTCAGCAAACCAAGTAAAGAAAAAAGACTGTTTATCATTGACCTTAAAAATTATACAATCTTATACAATACGCTGGTCGCTCATGGAAGTAATACAGGCCGTGAATGGGCCACTAATTTCTCCAACAACAATTCTTCTCACCAAAGCAGTCCCGGATTTTATATAACCCTTGATACTTACCAGGGCAAAAATGGTTATTCATTAAAACTGGAAGGTCTTGAAAAAGGTATCAATGATAATGCTTTAGAAAGAGGTATTGTGATTCATGGAGCCAATTATGTTTCCAAAGCAATGGCAAATTCACAGGGATTTATTGGCCGTAGCTGGGGTTGCCCTGCAGTACCTGCAGAACTCACTACTGGCATTATCAATACAATTAAAAGCGGCAGTTGCTTGTTTATATATCATCCGTCTTATATTGCTAAGTCTAAAATACTGAGTTAAAGCACATTTGTTCATAACTCACAGGCTTCTCCGTCTTCCAATCTTTATCTTTGCGCACTAATAATCTATTATGCTAAAGATCGGAGTAATTGGCGTAGGTCATCTTGGTAAATTTCATCTTAATAACTGGAAAGAAATAGCTGGTGTTGAA
>JAHEMN010000090.1 GCA_024643645.1 Chitinophagaceae bacterium
CCTGAGCTGAAAGAAATTACTAATTGATTATCTATAAGGAATATCTGTAGTTCATAAAAAGCACCGTCTTCATATTCTATTGATACTTTTTTATACCATGCATCGCCATTGCCATAATCTTCTTTTTCAACAGTTATTTTATATTCCTGTTCATATTCTCCCCGCTTAATGCTTTTATTAGTGGCGGGAAAAGCATCACTTTCACCAATGGCATATTTAAATTCAGGAATAAGCCGTAATAATAAAAATCCCTGTTGAATGGTAAAGCCGGGTAGAAACCAGGTATCAGATCCGTATTCGTATCCGGTTTGCTGATGCCATTCTGCACCGTTATAATACAGTTGTTTTTCAATAATCCAGCTGGCTTCTTCATACTGATTATTGGGATTAGATTTTATAATAAGTTTTTTTCCATAGGGCGATGTTACCTGATCTATATAGTCTTTCATTTCTTTTACCATACCCTGCATCGGAGGTGTCCATGGAAGTAAATAAACATCCAGGATATAGCCGGTTTTATTTTTATACTTTACCTTTTGCCAATAACCTAACATGTTTTCTATTAACTGACTTTTATATTCTTCGTCCGCCTGAATAATTTCAACCGTTGTACCATAAGGAATATTTTCAAGCACTTTTGAATTAGTACCGGCGGCTTCCCGCATATTCAATCCTGATTTTGCTGCGACATACATAGTACCGGATACCTGGCAGATAGCCGTAAAAGAGATGAACAGTAAAGAAATGAAAATGAACTTTTTCATATAACAGTGTTTTAGATTTAAAAACTATAAATCAAGTTTCTGAAAAGGTTTTTTCATCAAGGATAAAAAATCCTCATCTTTTTCATTGGGATAGTGCTTGTCTATTCCATAGCGGATATCTTTTATGTCTAATTTTTTAAATGTTCCGAACATCCTGTCCCAGATAGAAAAAACAGCGCCATAGTTACTGTCTGTAAAGGGTTGTTTCCAGTGGTGATGTACCTTATGCATATTAGGAGAAACTATAAAATAACTCAGCGCATTATCTAACTTTTTTGGTAAGCGGATATTGGCATGTGTAAATGCGGTGGCTAATAAAAGCAGCGTCTGATACAGCATAACACCATACACCGGGCTGCCGGAAATAAAGATCAGCAAAATAAAAAAGACACCACGGAGAATACTGTCACCCGGATGATGACGAAGACCCGATGTTGCATCTACGTTATTATCTGTATGATGTATAAGATGAAAACGCCAGAGCAGTCTTACTTTATGCATAATCCAATGTACCAGCCAGCTGCTGAAATCAAGGGCAAGAATGGCAATGATGATTGTAAGGCCGATGCCCGCATGCACCCAGTGTACTATACCAAATGAATTTCGCTGACACCAGTCTGCCAACAGAACGATCAGAATTGCCAGTAAAGTATGAATGACAAGGTGAATAAGAGTAAAGCCGAAATTAACAGCGGCATGGCGAACTTTATTTTTCCTGTAATTAAGTTTTACCAGCGGAATGGCGCCTTCAAGTATCCAGAAGAATAATAAGCCACCAACAATAATGATCATTCGCTCAACCGGTCTTTGTTCTAGTGTTTGAAAATGATCAACGATGCTTTGCCACATGAAATTTTTTTTAAAAGTTACGAAGTAAAGAGCAGATAAAAATTTAATCAGATCCTTTTGGTGCAAATTCATGTTTACAATCAAAACAATGATTCACTTTGTCTACTGCAATTGCAAAATCACCCAGAAAAAAAGTGGCAATTGCACTTATCCAGTTGGAAGCTTTACGAGGAGTACTGACCAATTCTACGTTATGAGAATTACAATTAGGGCAACTGATCAATAGCTTTTGTTCTTTTTTTAAATTTGTTATGATGTCGAGGGCTCTTTCCGCCTGGCCCTTGTATACCATTATTTTAATTCCTCCAACAGCATTGGTAAGAATAGGATCTATAGTAACGGTGTGTTCATCTTTCAGCCAGCAGTTAATCCCCTCTTCTTCCAGCACACCCCGAATGATATGAGCATCTATATAATTGCTGTAAGAATTAAGAACTACAAATTCCATTCAACGAATTTAAAATTAAATTATCGCTAACAGGAGATATGGCAGATAATAAAAAAATCTCTCTGATAATTGTAGAGAGATTTTTACTTTGTTATATTAAAAAGATTAAACAGTTTATTGATTCAACATCAGCGGCATTACCAGCATCAGTAACTCTTCATTCTCATCAAGATCAGTTGGTTTGATGATACCGGCTTTTGTTGGTGTAGATAATTCCATAACTATCTCATCACTTTCAGCAGCACTTAGCATTTCAATTAAAAACCTTGCATTGAAAGCGATCACCAGGTCTTCACCATTATACTGGCATTTCATTCTTTCATTACCTTCAAAACTGAAATCAACGTCCTGCGCAGCTAATTGTAATTCGCTGCCACTGATATTCAATGCTACCTGGTTGGTGCTTTTATTGCTGAATACACTTACACGGCGAAGTGCACTTTGAAATTCATTCTTATTAACGGTTAATTTATAAGGATTGTCAGTAGGTATCACCACTTTATAATCAGGAAATCTTGCATCGATCAAACGGCAACTCATTTGTGTGGTACCGTGCTTTACAAATAGATGATTACTGTTGTAGCTAACTGTAATTTCTTCATCAGAAAAAGGAATAGCGGCCTTTAACAAACTCAATGGTTTGCGTGGAGCAATAAATGAATCTGTCTTCGGACACTTTACATCCGTTCTTTTAAAACGAACCAAACGATGTGCATCGGTAGCTACAGCCTGTAATCCTTTTTTATCAAGCTCAAAGAATACACCCGTCATTGCCGGACGAAGATCATCGTTACTGGTAGCAAATAATGTTTTATTAATTGCGGTTACCAATGCCGAAGCAGGCATGGTAAATGAAGTAGTCTCATCAGCAGTTGGTTCTTTCGGGAAGTTGTCCGGATTTTCTCCCATTACTTTATACTTGCCATTATCGCTGGTAATTTCTATGCCAAAATTCTTATCAATATTGAATGTAAGTGGCTGATCCGGGATATTCTTTAAAGAGTCCATCAATATCTTGGCCGGAATACAAACTTTTCCGCTGTCCTTGGCTTCAATATCAAGTTGTACTCTCATTACAGTTTCCAGGTCGGTTGCCACAACAGTCAATTTGTTCTTTTCTACTTCAAACAAAAAATCTTCCAGTATTGGCAATACGGTATTTGCATTAATAACACCGGCAATGTGCTGTAATTGTTTCAATAAACTAGAGGAGGATGCAATAAACTTCATCTTCAATTGGTTTGTGGCGAAACTACATATTTTTACTTTACTCCCAATACTTTAAAGGCTATTACAGATAACTTTTAAAACCGGGCGGTTTATTCCAGAAAAACAGGAATAATTGTAAAATCCAACATTTTTTGTAGGTAGCAGTCTGTTTTAAGTTACAGCCGTCTATAGTATCTTGCCTTTATCAGTATTTGATTATTATAAAAAGGATGTATAAAAAATATCTTACCAAAGAACAGGCATTACAAAAACTACGGCATTTCTGTGGCTACCAGGAGCGTTGCCATTATGATGTAAAGGAAAAACTATACAACCTTGGTGTAGCCCGAAAAGAACATGATGAGATCATTGCATCACTAATTGAAGAAAACTACCTGAACGAGGAGCGGTTTGCCATTGCTTTTGCAGGAGGAAAATTTCGAATCAATCACTGGGGAAAGGTAAAGATCAAATATGAGCTGAAGAAGAAACAGGTGAGTGAATACAGTATAAAAAAGGCGCTGAAACAAATAGCCGAGGAAGACTATTTAAAGGTTCTTGATAAATTAGTGAAAGAAAAATATAATGCATTAAAGTCTGATCAACACCTGGTGAGAAAAAAGAAAACGATGGATTATTTGATGCAAAAAGGATTTGAGTTGGAGCTGGTACGTAAAGCTGTTGCCGACAGGCAATAGTTATTTTACAGGAATTTCTATTCTTACGGTTGTTCCTCTTCCTTTTTTACTTTCTATTTGAATTCCCGCCCCAATCATTTTCAGCAGATCCTTAATGATCAGATAACCCAGGCCATGTCCTTTTTTATTATCAACATTGGCTGAACTTATAACAACCTGTTCTGCCATCAAACTTTTTATTTTCTCCGGTGACATACCAATACCCTCATCTCTTACTGAGATGATAATCTTTTCATTAGATGTGTTTGCCGAAACTTCTATTACACCTTTTTCTGTAAAATGTATAGCATTTGTCAACAGGTTATAGATAAGAATCTTTAATGGTTCGTAAAACTGATGGATATCTAACTTTTCGTTTACATTATTTTCAATTGTTAGCTTTTTTTGTTTTGCCATCGACTGAAGGATGCCCAGCACCTGGCTCACCAGTTCATTCAGGCTAAAGGTTTCTTTAAGCAACCGCCTGTTCTCATTCTGGTATTTGATCCAGTTAAGAATATTTGTAGAAAGTAGTTGTAACTCCTGTGAGGTATTGGTTATTTCAGAAATCGTTTCCTGCTGCAACGCTTCGGGCATCTGGCTTCTTTTATTCTGCAAGCTTTTTCCTGCTACTGTTAAAAATTTTAAAGGGGTAATGATATCATGACTTATAATTGAGATCAACCTTGTATTAATGGAATTGCTTTTTTCAAGAACTTCATTTTTTTGCTGCAATTCTTTTGTTTTTTCTGCTACTTGTTTTTCAAGTCTTTTTTCTCGGAGTTTGAATTGTCTTGTACGAAGCCTGAAGTAAAGGGCTATCAGGCCAAGCAGCAATAGGCCGCACAACCCATAAAACCAGGCTGTTTTATGCCAGGGAGTATTAATAGTAAATTTTATCTCCTTGTATGTATAATTATTAATTCCAAAGCCATTCAACTTGCGAATTTCTAATACATATTTTCCCTGTGGCAGATTGTTGAATTGTATACCTGCACCATTAGTTGTATTTAATGAAGTCCATTTTACGTCGTTATTCAATTTATAGTCGATGTAAATATTTTCCGGATTACACCAGGCAGAAAATCCAAGATAAAATTTTATTTCTTTGGTTTTAAAATCAAGGTTTATATATGCCAATGAATCAACGTTCACCTTTTTATTATCAGTAGATACTTCATCGATGTATAAATCTCCGTCTGGTAATATGGTATTTGACTGTTCCGGGCTCACCCACAATAGTCCATCCATTGTAGGAAAAGAAATGGTACCCCTTTTTAATGAGATTGCACAAGGAGTACAACCACCATTCATTTCAGTAATATCCATACCGTCATTTTTGCCCAGGTAATGATAATAGACAATGTTATTATTTTTATCAAATGCATTGAGCAGCTCATCCAGTTTTACTTTAAACAAACCACGGTTAGTGCTTATCCAGCAGAAACCTAGTTTATCGGGCATAAAGCAGTGTGTATATAATAGAAACTTATTCTTATCCAGGGGCATTGCTTTTATTTTGTTATCCCTTTGTATATAAAAGCCGTTTCCATAAGTGCCAATAAACAAATAACCTTTATACCAGAACAAGGTTCTGGCAGTAAGATTTTCTTCATGTAGAATTGTATCCAGCTTTAAAGTGGAGGTATTAAAATTTAAAATGGCATCACGAACAGCAAGAGCGACACTACCCGGCTCTGTTTCAATAAGATCTTTGGGTGATATTTTTAGTTTATTCGCTTTAAAGGTGTAGAGATAGTGTAAAGAATCAAACTCAAACTTACCGATACCGGATTCATTAAGAATAATAGTTTGATTGTTTTTTAAATTGATTACAAAATTATCAGCTCCTTTTATCTTAGAAAAGTTTTTGGTAACACCTGTCTCAAAATTATAATTATGCAGGGTAGCGAATTTAATACCGGGTTCATTTTTGGAATACCAAATTAAACTGTCGCCGGTTTTTGAAATAGTAAAACCAAACTTTCCCATTATAGGAAGCGGTTCTGTTGAAACAGGGTTTGTTCCGATAATATGGCCTTCGTTTGTCAATACATTTCCTCTGGGTAATTCAATCTGGGAGTAATAGGCATTTCGTTCATCTCCCTCAGTATGCCTTTTTTTAACAGGCTGTACTTTATTTTTACTTATTACTATCAATCCTTTTGAATTTGTACCAAGAAACAGAATATGCTTTTTTCTGCTGTAATGTGCAAACTGAATCAAAACACCATTGGGAATAGCATTACAAATCTCTTCTGCTACAATTCTTTTCCCATCAAACAATAATTGCAATGCAGTGTTTTCAAAAATCAAGATCGGGTTTTGTTGACCAGTATTCCACAAAAAAAGTGTTTTATTGTTTTTTATTATTCTGTTATCTGATTCGGAAGCCAAAAGTTCTATGGGAGATAATTGTTTTGTAGAAACATCAAAAAGAAATATTTCTTTTTGATCTGAAACCAAAAAGCATTTTTCATTAATTACAAACCCATTCTCAATCGCTATTCCATTAAAATCAAATAGTTCTGGCTTTAATTTTGAAATTGTATTATAATAGACATTCTTGTTTTTTATAATAGCCAATGAAGTATCTGTTAGTGGAATAAGTTTATCAAATCCAATAAGAAACGATCCGTCGGCTGGATTTTTTTGGCGGTACTTAAAAAAGGTATCGGAAACAGCTAAACCATAAGTGCTGCCAGCAAGATTGTTGCCAACAGGAGCTAATTTCGATTTAAATAAAACCTTGTTTTCGTTGATGTTAATAATTGTTCCAACCAGGTCGCAGGCAAAAATTGCTCCTTTTAAATTTTGTATCAGGAATTGCATTCTTTCTGCTTTAATAAAATTGGTGTTTTCTTTGGTATAGGATTTTAAATCTATACCGTTAAACCTAACAACACCGGCTTCTGTTGCAATCCAAAGAAAACCTGTTTTTTCATCCCATTGCAATCCTTTGATACCGTTGGAAGGCAAGCCATTTTCAGTAGTATAGAAGCGAACATTAAAATGTGAGGCAGGTTGAGAATTAACCAGCGGGTTAAAAAAAATGAATGAAATAAGTAGGAGTAAAAATGACTTCATTTACTGAATAATAACAACAAGGTACAGATTCCCCTTTAAAAATTCACATTATACAGCGAAGCTAGTTCTAGCAGTTCTTTAATATTGATTGCATTAGTTTTTTCATAGATGCGGTTCTTCATCGTAGATACGGTATTCATTTTCAGATTCAACGTGTCTGCAATTTCTTTGGTACCCGTACCCCTAAGCACATAGTGTAAAACCTCCAGCTCCCGTGGAGACAGTGAAGAAAAAGGATTTCCAACATGTCGATGGGTAACTTTTTCATTAAGAGTGTCTTTATTATTCAGAAAAATATTCAAGAGTCTGACAATTTCGTCTTCACCTACAGATTTAGATAAATAATAATTAATACCATATTGTTTTAAAGCCTCACCATAAATTTCAGCAGGTTGCATAGAAAATACCAGCACTTTCATATTGGGATAAACCCTTCTGATATTAGGTATCACTTCTAAAGTACTGCCGTCTGACAATATGATATCCAGAATCAGGTGTGTGTATCTTTTTTTTACTAACTCTTGCATTAGCTCTGAACAGCTTGCAGCTTCATTAATGTCTGTATAGCCGAGATTAAGCTGAATATTTAATTTCAGCCCTTTCCGGATCATACTATGATCATCAGCTATAAGAATTTGCGGTTGCATTTGTTTTATTTCAATCAGGGTAAATTAATTTGTCTAAGTTCTTTTTTTTAAACGATCTGTTTGTAGAATTAATTCTTTTTATTAACGGATAAGTGTAAATGTTCCTTTAAAAAACTGTTTCTTTTCATCATTCAACTGAATCATATATACATATACATCACCCGGTTGAGTGACACCTTTATACATACCATTCCACGGTCTGGAGAAATATCCTTTTGTCTGGTATATCAATTCACCCCATCGGTTAAAGACAGATACTTGTGCATCAGGATATAATGCTAATCCCGGAATTACCCATTTATCATTCTTTCCATCATTATTCGGTGTAAAACCGGTTGGTATGAAAATGTCTGATACAGGTATGATCATTACATCATCGGTTCCTGTGCAGCTGGTGATTTTATCAATTACCTGGATGGTGTAAGTAACTGGAGCAACAGGGGTTGAAACAGGATTAAGAATCGTTGCAGCATTTAAATATAAAGAAGGTGTCCAGAGGTAATTGTAATTAGCAGGGTTGTTGATCGTAGCATCCAGGGTTGTTGATGTACCGAATTTTATTAATTTATCTGGTCCTGCATTCACTACTGGTTTGGGATTAATAACTAATGATTGGCTTGCGGTTAATGAACCACAACCCTCGGCAGTACTTACAGATAAAGTAACAGTATAGTTTCCCGCTGTATTATATGTTCTTGAAAACGGTGGTATATTATTCCCAATGCCGTTTCCAAAATTCCAGTTCCAGTTGGTCACACCCGTTGTAGTTGAAGTAAATGATATCGGTCTCATTTCACAGAATGTGATATCGTTTATATTAAACGCAGCAACTGGGTTTGCTTTGATGAATGGAATGGTTGCAAATGTTGTATCACTGCTGCAACCACCACTATAGCTGATCCAGTGTTTTACAATAATGTTTGTTTGTAAAGAGGAATAAGCATGAGAGGCACTGTTGCTCGTTGTAGTAGAAAAGGATTGCCCGTCACCAAAATCCCAGTTAAAGGTCGGTGGATTACTTCCTCCTGGGGATAAAGAAGAGGTAAAGCTTTGAATACTATCTATACACGGTTTTCCGGTAAGTGTAAATGTTGCCGATGGCTGACTGCTAACATTGACGCTTAGCCTGAAAGTATCGCTGACACAGCCGTTGCTACCCGTAACAACTAACGATACTGTGTAGCTTCCGGCGCCAGTATATTGATGATAAAAAGGATTATTATTCGTATTGGTAAAAGCGGTTCCATCCCCAAAATTCCAATGCCAGCTGGATATGGCGCCACCGGAGTTATCGTTAAATCTTACAGAATCTCCTAAACAGATATTCCCGGAATGAGTAAACAAGGAAATCGGTTTTGCAAGTACAGAAACTGGTACAAAGCTGGTATCGCTTTTACAACTGTTATTAGAAGTTGTAATTAATGATATAATATAATTACCAGGTGTATTATAGGTATGATAAAACGGATTGTTGTTGTTGAATGTAGCATTGGTTCCGTCACCAAAACCCCATTGCCAGTTGATTATATTTCCGGCAGAAACAGAACTGTTATCTGTGATCCTTACAGAATCTCCAATACAGACATTTCCACTAATTCCAAAAACGGCAGTTGGCTTTTCAAACAGTGTCACTGTTTTGGTGGTATCATTAAGACATCCATTATCTGCGATGATGGTGTATTTAACATTTTGTGTACCAGCTGTTGTAAACAACTTTGAAGTATTAACAGTAGTTGCTGTTGAGTTATCATCAAAAAGCCAGTTATAATTAACTAGATTAAAAATGCCGGGAATAGAGGCGCCGGTAAAATGTATTGTATCACTAAGGCAGGCAGGCGAATTAAAAGTAAAATCAGCAACAGGCCCTGGCTTCACAATAACTTTTAATGTAGCATATTCAGTTTGATTACAATTTTCAATAACCGTTGCACTATAAGAAATCGGAATAAAAAAAGTACCGCTGGTCGCAAATGTAAAGTCTTGTTGAAGTGTATATAGATAATACGTTCTGCCATTAATAATTTCTGTGCCAATGCTGACAGGGTTTGTAATAATTGAATCTGCGTTGGGAGAAAGACCTGCTACCTGGCTAAGCTTCCAATGAATCTGAGTAGCAGGATAAGCCAGTTTTGCGATAAGGCGGAAAGGTGTTTTTGGACAGGTGAATGTATCAACTATCCCATTGGTGTTTAGTGTATTTTGTATACCGGTATAATTATTCAAGTTGTTGATCAGCGTACCAACATTGTAACCATAGCTTTCATAGTTACCCAATCCATATACTGTAGAGGTAAATGCAGAATCACATGTAATAGTGTGTTGTGCTGCGGGTCCTGTAAATCTTCTAAGTGCTACTGAATATGAAGGAAGATTAGGATGTGTAATAATTTGCGCTGCCGGCACAGGTAATCCGTCTACTCTTAATGAACTTACAGCTGACGTAGGTAAATGAATATTTGCATACACATAATCAACTCCCTGTTTTCTGCTGGTATAAAATCTAACTGCTTTTTGTCCTTGCTCAATCGGACTGATGTAAAACATTTCAGGATCGCCGTATGATGGTGGCGAGGGAGTTGTTACAGGAAAATTCCAACATTGATTTTCATTCACCATATACTGAGCTACTAGTATTGGAAGGTTTGATTCAATATAGTCCCCACCAGTGGAATCCTGAAACTCATAAAAGAAATTGTTGATCAACCCGGTCATCACTACTCCGTTTCTTTTAACTATTGTTGCCGGATCTTGTACGCAAACACGGTAGTAATTTCTATTGGTTTCAAGAATATTGGTATTGGTGTTATTAATAGTATGATAAGTGAGGTAACGGGTGCCCCATGCTTGAGAAGGAAACACTTGCTGATGAATAAACTCTCCACCATCACCCCGGCAAATACGAATACCACCTGATCCCGAAAAAACAGCAACAGGATGACAATTACCATCGGCACCGGGAATGGAAACAATTTTACTGCCTGTCATATCCTTGCTTGCTGCCCATGCCTGGTTATTCCCAGCGACCAGTTTACCAAAAACATGATAAGACTCTCCCTTGTTAAGATTAATAGTATAAGTGTTACCGGGAAGCCAACCATTTTTTGTTGTATCCGGTGGTGTTATTTCAAGCCTTGTATTATCTTCTGATGCGATTACATAAAACCATGAGTACCAATCGGGACCGTTTTGTGTAGTTGGATTAATAACCGGAAGCTGCGAACCTGAAGTTGTCTGGGTGTAATTAATTGAAAAATAATTATAACCATATGTTTCCACGGGCATTAACATTGTTGCACCGGAAACCATCGTAGCATAAACATGGGCATAAACAGCAACTGCTGTATCGCTTACTATATGAATACCCCTGTTTTGCAAACCATCAGTCAATGTTCTCGCATCATTTGGTCCCGTTTTAGGAATCAGGATCGTAGCATCTACTGTGTTGGCCGGAATGTTTAAAGTTTGAGAATAACCGGTGTTTGTAATTGTAACAGTAACAGTTGCAGCAGCTTCTGTACTTATATAAATGGCAAGCTCTTGTTCATTAACAGGGGATTCATGAAAAAAACTATAATCAAATGCATATGCCAGCCAAAACTCTTTTCCCCTGTTGGACTTGTCCTGGGAAAATAAAGTGATACTGCAGAAAGTGCTAATAATTAATAATATAGAAATCCGTAGCCGCATTAATCTTATAAAGGTCAATATTCCGCAGATTATAAACAACCTCGCATAGAATTAATTCTACAAATGAAAATGAAATGTTGGTCTAACCTTGCTTTCCCTTTTTCAACCAAACGTAAAAAAATTTAAAAAAATGAATAAAAGCTGCTTAAGGAATTTCCGCTATTCTTTTCTTATAATAGTACTTTCCTTTTCCGTTGCATTTGTACATGCTCAGGGCTACAATACTACCAACTGGAAGTTCAGTAACCCCAAACAATTTGGATTTACAACACAGGATGTTGATTATTTTGATGACAATAATGTGATTGCTGTGGGATCAGATGGTGGAATCGCCAAATCTACGGATGGTGGTAGCAACTGGACCTATGGACCATTTACCTACATCAATCTATCAGGATTTCAGGCCAAGCAAACGTTTAATGGTGTTCATTACGTTACAGCAACAACTGCCTATGCAGTAGGAAATGGCGGGTTAATGGCTAAAACTGTTGACGGTGGCCAAACCTGGAGTTTTGTAACTACACCGCTTTTTGCAAACAATAAAAATATCAATACGGTTTGGTTTTTAGATGCAAACAAAGGGTATATAGGTGGCCAATGGAATAATTCTGCAGACTCATTACCTAAAATTTATGTTACGCTTAACGGAGGTTCTACCTGGGATTCGATTGCCCCACCGCCATCTAACGGAGTAACAAGGGTTGGTTATATCAATAACACCAATATTCCTTCTGTACTTTATCCGGTTGATGCGAAAGTGAAAGAGATTCATAAGATTAAATTTTTAAATGATACGGTAGCATATATTTCTGGATCCGGAAGTTCTTTATTTCCACAAATTAGCCCAAGGGCCATCTCTTCAACCAATTGCTTGCCAGGAACAAGTTTTTTAACTACAGGAGCACATACTGCTGGCTTGTTGTGGAAATTTAAAAGCGGTGTATTAACTGACTATTCATTAAGTAAAGAAAGATTAGGATATAACGGCATTAATTCAACTACCATTAACTGTACAACCGGTTATGGAAACATTACTCCAGCAGCCCAGACTTATAAAGCAATGAATATTATAAATGATTCAACCGTATTACTTATATCTTTTAATAATAATATTGTTGTAAGGGTTAATACCGGAAAAAATGATAGTACAGAAAATATAAACTCACTGGGTAATTTTGAAAAAGGCAAATACGAGTTGTTGAACTATCCTTCTCCACCTCTTGGTGGATC
>JAHEMN010000091.1 GCA_024643645.1 Chitinophagaceae bacterium
AGCATATTTATACAACCGATTTTTATCAACGATCTGCATTTAATCCCGACCACCAGATCATTTCAATTTATTATACTGTAAAAGCATTAGAATCAATTAAAGTTCCATTGAGGAGTAAGCCATTCGACTTTGATGAAACCCAGTTAAAAGTTTATGAAGAAACAAAGGAGACAGAAACTTTTCGCTTCATAGATACTGATATATTTTCTGCTGAAAGTGTTACTTTACCTATTGATAAATTAGTTGCAGACATTATAAGGGAAAGATTTTAATTATCCCCCATGGCTGCTTGCTTCATGGCTGCTGCTTGGTCTTTGCCTAAATAAATTTCAATCCAATAATGAATTATATATATAACAGGTGTCATTAAAATGGCTACCAGAAATTTATAAATATAGTTTACAATACCTACTGCAATAAACAATTTGAATGGCCAAACAAAATCATTACCATTTGCATTTACTCTTGTACCAATATAAAATGCAATAAATAATACAACAAAACTATCAATGAACTGAGAAATGATGGTTGAGCCTGTAGCCCTTAACCAGATCTTCTTTTCGCCTGTAACTTTTTTTATTTTATGAAATACAAAAACATCAATAAGCTGACCAAGAATAAATGCCGTTAATGAACCAATAATGATAAACCCACCTTGTCCGAGAACACTATTATATGCTTTTGACATATCTGGAACTCCGCTACCTTGTTTGCTTGTTATAAAAAAATCTGCAGGAGCCAAATTAATTGCTCCTATAAAGATCATAAATGCAAACCCGATTAATCCGGCAGTAAGCCAGGATAGAAACCTCACTCCTCTCATTCCGTAATATTCATTGATGATATCCGTCATTATAAAAACTACAGGCCAAAGCAAAACTCCTGCAGTTAGATTAAAAGAAAGATCATTTCCTAAAATATGAATGTCAAGCGGTGAAAATCCAAGAGTCCTTTCCAGTGAAAAAATTTTAACTCCGATAATTTCTGCTATCATAGCATTGGCAATAAAGAAACCTCCTAAAATCAGAAATAACTTTGTTGGCTTGCTTTTAATGATTGTCTGGATCATGCGTAAGATTGTGCGTATATATAATTAATATAGTAGATATAAGTAAGTAAAATAAGTAGTACAAAAAAATTAGCGATAATTAACCAACGAGGAATCAAAGCAGAAACCTTTTTTCCGCTAACCCATAAAACCAGATAACAGAGCAGTGTTATGGGCACAACGACCATTCCGATAAAAAAGCCGATTGTTATTATTGTTGATTCTATATTTCCGTCTTTGATCCAGCCTGTCATTAACTGAATCAACGTTAACAAGAAAAAAAGACCACAAATAAAAGCCAGTCTAGATAAAAATAATAGCCAACGCATCGGGATTTTAGTCTAAAATAGCATTATTTTGTCAGCCTAATCTTGAATTTGTATGAACAATCCATTCCTGAAAAAGTTTTTACCTCATTTAATCGCTATTTGTATTTTTTTAATTGTATCTGTACTTTTCTGCAAACCTGTACTTGACGGCAATGTACTGGATCAGCATGATAATGTGGGTTGGAAAGGAATGGCCCAAAATTCATTTGAATATAAAAAAGAAAATGGTCATTTCCCTTTGTGGAATCCTAATCTTTTTAGCGGTATGCCTAATTACCAGGTTGCTATGGAAGGGAAAACGATTTTACCTGATCTTACCAAAATCTTTTCTCTTGGATTACCAAAACCAATCAATTTTTTCTTTTTAGCTTGTTTATGTTTTTATATTCTGTGCCTTACTTTACGAATTAGACCTGTAATTGGAATTATGGCAGGATTAGGTTTTGCATTCTCAACATATAATCCGGTGATCGTTGCTGCCGGACATGACACTCAAATGCTTGCTACAGCTTTTATGCCCTTGCTTATAGCTGGATTGATCAGCTTATTTGAGAAGAAATATTGGCTGGGCTTTGCACTTACAACATATGCTACTTATCAACAAATTGGAATTAATCACTTACAGGTTACTTATTATACATTTCTAATTGTTGTTGCCATTACACTTTGTTATTTGTATGTATGGGTAAAAAATAAAGATTGGAAACATATTGGCATTGCCGGGTCTATTGCCCTTGTTTCTGCAATTATTGGTATTGCCGGTAATGCACTTTCATTGAAAACCACATCAGAATATGCTAAGTATACGATGCGTGGAGGAAAAGATATTTCCATTGTTGGGGATTCTGTAACAATAGCAAAAACATCAGGACTTGATACTTCTTATGCTTTTGAATATAGTCTTGGTAAAGCAGAAACTGTAACACTTCTTATGCCAAATGCTTTTGGTGGCAGTAGCACAAAACCGGCTGGTGAAAATTCCAAAGTTGTAGAAAAACTAATGGATAAAGGTGTTGATGAAAATAATGCAACACAATTTGCATCGAATCTCCCTGCTTACTGGGGCAAACTATATACTTCTGGTCCTGCTTATTTAGGATTGATCATTTTTTTATTAGGATTAATTGGTTTTGTGGTCGTAAAAAAGCCAATTAGGTGGGGCTTACTTGCCATTACCATTTTTGGTATATTCCTGTCATGGGGTAAATATTTTCCAGGATTCAATTTTTTCCTTTTTGAAAATATGCCATTGTATAACAAATTCAGAGCCCCTTCTTTTGCACAGGTAATACCTCAGTTTGCCGTTGGTTTAATGGGAGCATTGGCATTGCAATATTTGATCTTCGAAGAAAAAAGTAAAGAATTATTAAAAAAGGATTTTAAAAAAATTCTATATACTGTAGGTGGTTTGTTTGTATTATTAGGCATAATGTATTTTTCGATGGATTACACATCTCCAAATGATGCAGAATTGATGCGTAATATTACAGACCAAATAAAAAATGATGAGATAGCAAGAGCTGTACTTGCAGGATTAAAAGCCGATCGTAATAGTATGTTTGGAGGTCAATTATTAAGGGCTCTTGTCTTTTGCATTTTATTATTAGGAGTACTTTACAGCTATCTAAAAAACTGGCTAAAACCATTAGCGGCTGGTATAATTTTATTAGTGATCAGTACGGTTGAGCTTACTTTTACCAGTCATGAATATTTGAATGAAGAAAACTATGTTTCTCCGGATGAATATGCAAATAAAAATTTTGCTGCCAGTATAATAGATCAACAAATCTTACAGGATAAAGATCCAAATTTCAGAGTATTTAATATGGCCGGTAATCCATATAACGAGTCCCGTACTTCTTACTACCATAAATCAATTGGAGGCTATCACCCGGCTAAATTGAGAATTTACCAGGATATTCTTGAAAAGTATTTATATGGCAATCCCAACCAGGAAGTTTTAAATATGCTGAACACCAAATATGTAATTGTTCCCGATCAGCAAACAAGACAACCTAGATTAATTGCCAATCCTGATACTTATGGCAATTGCTGGTTAGTAAAAAATATAACAATCGTAGATGACAGAGTAGCAGTCATTCAGGCTTTGGGAAATACGGATTTAAAAGACACAGCTATTCTCGAAAAATCACTGGCAAAAGATTTCATTCAACCTCAATGGGATTCTACTGCAACAATCAAAATGACGGCATTTGACAATGACACTATTTCTTATGAAGTAAATTGTAACAGTCCGCAATTTGCAGTATTCAGCGAAATTTATTATCCGTTAGGTTGGAATGCATATATAGATAATGAAAAAGCTACTTACTATAATACCAATTATATTTTGAGGGGAATGAATGTTCCTGCCGGCAAGCACACAATAAAATTTGTATTCGAACCTGCTTCCGTTAAAAGTGGCAGAACGATCATGTATTTTGCTTCAATAGCAATCTTGATAATTTTCGTTGGTGGATTATTTATGGCTTGGCGAACCAGCAGGAAAAAAAGCTGAAATAAGTAATGAAGAAGGTACTTGCCATAGCTCCATATCCTTACTTGCCATATTATTCAGGAGGGCAAAAATTTATTGCACAATTCTTTATGCATCTTGGTAAAGAAATTGACCTGACTGTCATTTCTGCTACTGAAAATGAAAATTCACTGGCAAAGACATACAAAACAATTCCACTTTTAAAAAAATCGTTTAGCCGGTATTTAGACCGAAGCCTGATCAAAAAGATTACTGTATTGATAAAAGAACAAGGATTCGATTTTCTTATTATTGAACACCCCTATTTAGCCTGGTTAGCATTTGCTATTCGCAAAAGAACAGGTATAAAAGTCATTATTCATACTCATAACATCGAATATCAAAGATTCCGATCAACCAACAAATGGTGGTGGCCTATTTTAAAATATTATGAGAAATGGAGTTTCCGAAAAGCTGACGCATTATTCTTCATTACACCTGAAGACAAGAATTTTGCAATAACTCAGTGGAAGATTGCAAATGAAAAATGTATTGATCTTCCATTCGGAATTGATGTAGAAAATTATCCGGCAGATAAAAATTCCTGCCGTGAATTGATAGACGGGAAACATGCAATCAAACCAGATGAAAAAATATTACTTTTTGCAGGAGCATTAAATTACAAACCAAATCTTGATGCTGTCAATATCATACTTGAAAAACTAAACCCTTTGCTTTTACTACAAAACACATTTAACTATAAAATAATTATATGTGGGAAAGGCCTGCCAGATGAAATGAATAATTTAAATTCCTATTCTAAAAAGAATATTATTTATACAGGATTTATAGCTGATATAGAAACCTATTACAAAGGCGCTGATATTTTTCTGAATCCTGTATTAACCGGTGGAGGTGTAAAAACAAAGGTCGTAGAGGCTATAGCATATGGAACTACTGTTGTAAGTACTTATGAAGGAGCTAAAGGTGTTAATAATGAAGTCTGTGGTAAACAATTACAAATTTCACATCACCTGAATTGGAATGAATTCGCTAGTATAGTATTTAATAATATAAATACCAATGAAGTGACCCCACATGAATTTTACAATTTTTATTGCTGGAAAAATATTATTCCGAGAATCATTAATTCATTTTAAACGAAACCCATCTTTTATTCCTTTCAATAGATTTTTTCGTTTGACTTTATCAAATTTGATATAAAAGAATACCCGGGAAATAAGTAAATATAAAATTGAGAAATAACGTTTAATACCTTTCAAATTTTTTCTTATAAAATAAAGTTTATTTCTATTAGAATAATAAACATAAAATGGAGAATTTGTTCCAACAGAAGAAGACACTTTATGTAATACAATCAAAGACGGATCATAAAAAAGCTTATACCCATATCTTATAGCCCGAAGAATAAAATCAGTATCATCATAATAAGCAAAATACTTTTCATCTATTAACCCTACTTTCTCAAAAACATCTTTGCGGAAAATCATAAAGCAAGTAGGCGCATAAGTTATATATTTTGGAACATTAAACTTCGGTGCATCTGCTTTATCATATCCATAATGTACGCCTAATGCTCTCCATTCATCCATATATCCACCTGCCATCCATAACCTCCTTGTATCATAATATAATATTTTAGGCACTAGTATAGACTCTCCTTTTTCGGAACATTCAGATACCAATTTTTCAAATAAATATTCCTGTTCAAATTCAATATCATTGTTAAGTAACACAATATGGGAACAATTATCTTCAAGGGCATTTTTTATACCAACATTATTACCAGCAGCAACACCAATATTACCCTGGCTTTTAATATGCTTTACTTGTGATACTGGAAATTCAGTTGAATATTGATTAATTAAGTTATTTGTTTTGCTATTTACTGAATTATCAACCAGGTAAAGAACATAATCTTTAAATGACTGCCGTGAAAGACTTTTAAAAAATCCTTCTAAAACATCATCACTATTATATAAAACTGTAACAAGCCCAATTTTTGCCATAGAGATATTATTTCATTAACCCTTTCTCTTTCATTTCCTTGATGGATTCTTCGTAACGGCTTTGGCCAATTTTCTGTTGTTTTACCCAATCAGTAAATCGTGTAAGTCCATCATTAAAACCAATTGATGGAGTAAACCCTAGTAATTTTTTAATTTTTGAGATATCTGCATAATTATGCCTTATATCACCTAACCGGTAATTGCCGGTTATTTGAATTGGCACTTCGATTGCATAATTGGCAACTAATGCCTCTGCTACTTCCAAAACAGAGGTAGCCACTCCTGTGCCAACATTAAAAATTTCTCCATTAGCATTTTCATTTTCAATACCCAGAGTAGTTGCTCTTACTACATCATCAATAAAAACAAAATCCCGACTTTCTTTGCCATCCTCAAAAATGTTGATTGGTTTTTTGTTCAAAATCAACGTTGAAAAAATAGAAAGGATTCCAGTATACGGATTGCTGAGTGATTGACCAGGACCATAAACATTTTGATAGCGAAAGCTAACACCTGCAATACCTAATGATTTACAAACCAACATAATCATTTGTTCCTGGTTTTGCTTTGTAATACCATACACAGATGAAGGGTGTATTTTTGACTCCTCATCGGTAGCAACTAATTTTAGAGGATAAGTAACCCCTGTGTAAGTAATTTCAAATCTCTTTTCTTTCATGTTATCATCGGAACGATGACCCGGATATACATTTCCAATTTCTGCAGAATAATATTTCCCCTCTCCATAAATAGCCCTTGATGAGGCTATAATTACTTTTTTAACACTATTTTTTTGATTAGTAAGATGATCAAGCAATAATGCGGTTCCACCAATATTAACTTCAGTGTATTGACGAATTTGATACATAGATTGACCGGTACCGGTTTCTGCAGCAAGATGAATTATTACTTCATTATCGGCTATGGCATCTGCCCAGTCTGATGCAGAAGTTACTGTTCCATTTATAAAATTCACTTTATCCTTTATAGAATTATATAAGGGTGATGAAATATCAGGATCATTTCCATGTATTTGCTCAGAAAGATTATCAAGTACTGTTATTTTATATCCTTTATCAACTAAATAAAGAGATAAGTTAGAACCAATGAAACCAGCACCTCCGGTTATTAATATCTTTTTCATAATACTATATAAATTCTCCTTTGCTGTTTGTATTTACCCATTTATTAATTTCAATAGAATAACGCTTTATGATTTTTGCCGGAGATCCTACTGCTACACAATAATCAGGAACATCTTTTGTTACTACAGAATTGGCACCAATTACACTTTGTTTCCCTACAGATGCCCCAATTATACAAACATTTTCACCTAACCAGGCTCCATCTCCAATTGAAACTTCATTAACTTGTTGAACAGGTTGATCAATAATAGGCAACTCTATATCTGTAAAACTGTGGAGATTATCACTTATATAAACCTTATCAGCAATAAGTACTTTTTTACCAATTACAATTTTTGAAGTAGCATAAAAATGACAAAACCTGCCAACATAACTCCCATCACCAATATGTAAGGAACAATTTTGATTGCCAGTAAGTGGAACTGCAGCTAACCAACCTCCTGTATTAATATATACTTTAGAACCAATGAAAATTTTATTGCTGCCATCTACTTTAGTTTTGATCAGACGAGAACGGGAACCAATCCCCCCCATAATAATTTTATAATAGGAGTAAATAAAGACGTAATAGAAAATTAACCTGAACTTGTTTATCATTTGAAAAAATATAGATCGATAATAGGCAAAAATAAAAGCCCGGACTCATAAACCAACAGATAATTTATAAGAAACATACAAAAGAATTAGTGTTTAACAGAAACAGGTTAGAATCAGCTTAATCTGTTCAGTAAAATCTGCTACTTTTGAGTGTTTTCAAAACAGATATATGAATGGATTGAATATTTTTCAGCGGCTTTATATTGCAATCTTTAAAACAAAGGCAAAAAGAATGCTTTTTACTAAAGCTTTAGAGAAGACCCCACCTGTTCAATTATATCCAAAAACCAGTAATGATGCTGTTCATTTCAGGCATAGTGGACTGATTGGTGATATTATTTATGCCATTCCAGCGATGAAAGTTTTGGCAAAAGGTAAAGATATCCATTTACACCTTTTGATCAACCAAAAGTCTTTATACAAAAAGAGTATGAAACACTATAATCAGAATAAAATTCTGACAGAAAAAAGTGTTGAATGGCTTGCTCCATTACTGCTACTACAACCTGAATTTAAAAGCTGTGATGTTTACACCAACCAACCGGTTGACTATGACCTTGATGAATTTCGAAAATTTCCATTTGATTATAACTATGGACATATTTGTCGTTGGTATTTTCATACTTACGGCATTACAACTAACTTGTCAAATCCCTGGCTTTTTGTTAACCCAAATGAAAAATATAAAGACAGCATTGTAATAGCTAGGAGTTTCCGTTATAGAGAACCGGGAATAAGCTATGACTTTCTAAAAGAATACCCAGCTATCGCTTTCCTTGGATTACCAGATGAATATGAAGACATGAAAAAATCAATCCCTCATCTGGAATATATAAAAATTGCTGACTTTCTTGAATTTGCCCAAATTGTTGCAGGCTGTAAATTTTTTATCGGCAATCAATCATTTCCATTTGCTGTGGCTGAAGCTTTAAAAGTTAAAAGAGTGCTGGAAGTTTGTTTTGAATGTCCTAATGTAATACCTGAAGGTGATCACGGATATGATTTCTGTTATCAACCGCAATTTGAAAAAATAATTAAACAGCTTTCAACAAATAATTAATAAAATGGCAGGAGTATTAAATAAGATAAGCAGCAAGATCCGAAAAGCATTTTACCTTGAAAAATTAAATGAAAGCATTGATAAATTATCTCAACTACAGATAGATGAATATTTACAAAGACAACTTTATTCAAACCCTAAATATCAATCCAATTCCTATTTAAATAAATTTGAATACCAATCTTTTTCTCAATTTGGAGAAGATGGTATTATTGAAGAAATATTTAAAAGAATAAACACAACAAATAAATACTTTGTAGAATTTGGAGTTGAAGATGGGTTAGAGACAAACAGTACCTATTTACTTCATAAAAACTGGAAAGGATTATGGATAGATGGCAGTATAAAAAATAAAATTGAAATAGAAAGATCTTTTTCAAAGCTTATAACAAATAATATATTAAAATTCATTCAAAGCTTTATTACTGCTGAAAACATTGAAGATATTTTTCAAAAAGCTGAGGTCCCTGAAGAATTTGATTTACTATCGATTGATATTGACAGAAATGATTATCATGTTTGGAATGCAATAAATAAATATAAACCCCGTGTTATAGTTATTGAATACAATGCTGTTTACAGGCCAGATACAGAATTTATTGTTGAATACGATGCTAATTCTATGTGGGATAAAACAAGCAATTTTGGAGCAAGCCTATCTTCTTATTGCAAATTAGCAGAAAAAAAAGGATATAAACTGGTTGGTTGCTCTTTTTCAGGCGTAAATGCTTTTTTTGTGCAAAATGAACTTGCGGAAAAATATTTTTACGGACCATTTACTGCTGAGAATTTCTATGAACCGCCCAGATATTTTTTATATACAAAAACCGGACATCCCAGGAAATTAAGTCTTTGATCAATCTTTTACATAACCAGACTCTTCTTCTAGAAATTTATTAGCTATATCATTATCATTTTCATGAAACACACAGATATCATAATAGCCAAGTAAATTGTCTTTACCCAATGCATAGTGATGAAGACGGGAAATTACTTCTTCATTCTCCAAAGAAGTAGAAACCAGCATTCTTCCTTTATGATCAAAAAATATTATTTTATTAAACCCATATGTTCTAAATGATAAGATGGTTGATAGGCCATCTTCACCAATTAATTGCATATTATCCCTATTATATTCAAAGAATAAAACAGGCCTATGATGTTCAATAATTGAGTATGCACCTCTTAATACAATGGTATCAAATCCTTCTACATCAACTTTTAGCAGCTTGATATTCTTTTCATTATTACTACTTTCAGAAATTACTTCATCAAGTGTCCTTAAGCTAATTGTTTTATCAGCAGCCTTTCCTGGAATAATTGTTGTATTCCAACCGGCTTTGTCTAATTGAACATTAACCCTTTCATTCTTTTCACCAAGAAAAGTTTTAACGATTGAAACATTTTTGAATTGAACAATATTCCTTTCCAGGTAACTATATGAAACATCATCTCCTTCAACACCAATAACCGGACAATCAACAAAACTTTTAATAACAGCAATTGTATCTCCAACGTTTGCACCTACGTCGATGACTGACATTCCCGGATACTTTTCATGAATAACTTTTGCCAATCTCCCGAATTGTGCATTTAAGTCAGGATAAAGACGATAATTAATCGATTGTACATTATTTCCAGGCATAATAATTGGATATTTTCTCACCATCACTGTTTTGTCATTCTTGCTTTTTTGGAAATATGGAACATTGGTTTTTATGATATCATAACCAAACTGATTAAATATCCTTCTTATCAATTTTTTCATCTTACTATACTTTAAATATTGCTTATGGTTAATTTGAAGATATTACTTTCAGAAAATGGGCCATTCCTTTCCTTTTAGAATCGTCTAAATGATAGCTTAAATGAAGATTGTAATATTTCTTCAGATCAAATAAACGAAAAGAAGAAGCTTGTACAATATCATCAATCTTATTAATTCCAATTGCATTAGCCTCATTAAATAAACTGATAAAATCGCTGGAAAGTGGTTTTTTACTAACCCAGGCTGCAAACACAAATGGCAAGCCGGTTATTTTTCGCCACTCAGATCCAAGATCATATATAAAAGTTGATATCTTACGTTGTTCAAATGCCCTGTCTCCTATTACTAAACCTGCAGTGGTACTGGTTATTTCGTTCCGAAACTCTTCATCTTTAGCCGCAATAATTTCAGGATTTATACCCCAATATTCTTTCATCAGGTATTTTAGTAATTCTACAGATGTTTGACTTTGATAATCCAGCAATACTTTTTCGATCTCCTGCATTGGTACTTCACTAAACAATGCTACAGATGCTATCTCTCCCTGGGTACCAATACAGTAATCAGAAACTATATGATATTCATTCAATTTTGGCAATACAGCAACAGGAACCAACCCTATTTCGATTTCATTTTTTAACAACATATCTGCAATTCTGGATGGATAATCACCAATTAACTCAATCTGGCTATTGATAGGCTCCCGTTCCAATCCATAGATCAGCGGTTTTGTATTCAGGTAGTTCACCACTCCCACTTTTATCTTATCCAATTCAGTTATTTTTGTGACGCAAAGGTATAGGTTGAAAGGACTTCATTAAAATCAAATCATGGAATTGAATACTCTCACTGCTATTTCTCCGGTAGATGGCCGCTATAGAAAACAAGTTCACCACCTTGACGAATATTTTTCAGAATATGCCCTTATCAGATACAGGGTACTTATTGAAATTGAATATTTACTCTTTTTACAGCAAAAGAAATTTTTCAAACTTCCAGGTAAGACCATAAAATTCTTACAGAAACTGGCAGAAAATTTAGGTCCGGAAGATGCCCAGGAGATCAAGCAAATTGAGTTTACAACTAATCATGATGTAAAAGCTGTTGAATACTTTCTTAAAAGTGAATTGGAAAAAAATGGCGGGGCCGTTGCGAAAGAATGGGTTCATTTTGGCCTTACTTCTCAGGACATTAACAATACTGCCATACCTCTTTCATGGAAGCATGCCATTGAATATGAATACCTGCCGGGATTACTTAATCTGAATGCCCAATTGAAACTTTTGGCTGAAGAATGGATGGAAATTCCGATGCTGGCACATACACATGGACAACCGGCCAGCCCAACTAAACTGGGAAAAGAAATTATGGTATTTGTAGAAAGAATACAAAACCAGATTGAACAATTTATAGGCATCCCTTTTTCAGGAAAATTTGGTGGAGCTACTGGCAATTTCAATGCCCATCATGTTGCTTTTCCCAAAACAGACTGGATAAAATTTGCTAATGAATTTATTTCAAACTTAGGCTTAGTTCGCCAACAAAATACTACCCAGATAGAACATTACGATAACCTGGCTGCCCACTTTGATTGTATGAAGAGAATCAATAATATACTGGCAGATTTTTGTAAAGATATCTGGAGCTATGTTTCCATGGAGTACTTCACTCAAAAAACAAAGAAAGGGGAAGTAGGCTCTTCTGCGATGCCACATAAAGTAAATCCGATTGACTTTGAAAACGCAGAAGGAAACCTTGGATTAGCCAATGCGATTTTCGAACATCTTGCCGGAAAATTGCCCATTTCCAGATTACAACGAGACTTAACAGATTCAACAGTGCTTAGGAATATAGGTGTGCCGTTCGCCCATACTTTAATAGCTTTTCGCTCTATAGAAAAAGGACTTGGTAAACTCATTGTTAATGATAATAAGATCTATGCTGACCTCGAAAACAACTGGGCAGTAGTTGCAGAAGCTATTCAAACAATATTGAGAAGAGAAAAATACCCTAATCCTTATGAAGCATTAAAAGATCTTACAAGAGGTAATCAGAAAATAGATCAAAAAGTGTTACATCAATTTATAAATAAATTGAAAGTTGATGACTCATTGAAAAAGGAACTTAAAAAAATTAC
>JAHEMN010000092.1 GCA_024643645.1 Chitinophagaceae bacterium
TCAACAGTCTTTGCATTGCTGGAAACAGCAATAGGTTGCCTGTTTTTTAAACGTACTTCAAAAGTACATTGCTTATCATCTTGTCCATTCTTACTGCCGTTTGCATCGGAAAGATGAATTTCAACTCTGGTTATGTCATCGCTGAACCTGGATAATTCATCTTCTATTAGTGATTTTAAATAACTGTCTAACTTTTGGTTCCCTGATATGTTATTATCGGTATTTAATTGTATTGTCATATTCCTAATTTACTGTTTTTTATTCAGATAATCTCAGCAATTTCTTTATTATTTTAGAATTGGAAAAACCCATTTTTTTAACTGAAAAGTGGTAAATATCTTGACTATTTTTCTGGGTTCAATCACTTCAGGTTATTATCAAACAAATCAACAAACTCATTCAATTCCGGTATAATATTAATATTAATTGATGAGTTTTAAAATCTCTTTGTATTCATATACAAAAAACCCTGGTTTGTTCTTTTTTGCAACTTCCTTCATTGCTAAAGCAACAGTTTTTCCATTAATCGGTTTATACTTTGAAGGAACAAGGAATGAAAGAAGGGACATCAGCTTTTTTGAAATGGATTCACCCAATCTCTTTTCTTTTCTATTTCCTAGTAGAACAGATGGCCGCATAATATGTACTGACTCTAAGCCAATGGTTTCTATAGTATCTTCAATTTCACCTTTCAGATGAAGATAAAAATTATTGCTTTTGCTGTTTGCACCCACTGAAGAAACTAAAACAAATATTTCACATCCTGTCATTTTGCAAAAACGGGCTGTATTTACTGCAATATCATAATCTATTTTCCGGTATGCTTCTTTATTCCCTTTTACCTTTTTTTGTGTTGTACCTATAGTACAGAATGCGACATCACTATTGCTTAAAGCAACCAGTAATGAATCACTATCGTTAAAATCAACTAATTTTTTTTCCAGTTTTGGATGGGAAAATTCTATTGGTCGCCTGATCAGAATTCTGACGGTTTCAAAATTTTCGTCCTTTAGAAGTTCTTCTAAAAGATAATTTCCAATTAATCCGGTGGCACCAATTAGTGTTGCTATCATAAAAATTCAGGATGTTTGCAGTATGCAAATTCAGAAAAATATTTCATTAAAGCCTTTTAATACATTTGGAATCGATGTTGTGGCAAGATCTTTTGCCAGATTTAAAGATACTGATGAGTTGGAGGAATTGATAAATCAATTTCATGATACTGATAAACTGATACTTGGTGGAGGAAGTAATGTCCTTTTCACCAATCATTATGACGGAATTGTTTTGAAAAATGAAATAAGCGGTATTCATGAAATGCATGAGGATAATGAATATGTATATGTAAAAGTTGGAGCAGGGGAGAACTGGCATCAATTTGTATTACATTGTTTGGAAAGGAATTGGGCCGGTGTAGAAAATCTTTCTTTGATACCGGGAAATGTCGGTGCTTCGCCAATGCAAAATATCGGGGCATATGGTATGGAGCTGCACGATGTTTTTTATGCATTGGAAGCCTACCATATTCATGACAATAAAGTTTTGACATTTTCCAGAAATGATTGTGAGTTTGGTTATCGGGATAGTATATTTAAGAAAAAGTATAAAGATCAGTTTGTAATTCTTAATGTAACCTATCAACTAAGGAAACATCCAAAGTTTAATATTAGTTATGGAGTAATAGAACAGGAGTTAGAAAAAATGGGAGTGAAGGAACTATCTATAAAGGCTATATCTGATGCAATAATAAATATCCGCTCTTCAAAATTGCCGGATCCTAAAAAAATCGGAAATGCAGGAAGTTTCTTTAAAAATCCTGAGATCAGTAATGAGCAATTCGATGAACTTAAAAAAGAATTCCCGGAGGTTGTGGGCTATCCTTTAGCTGAAGAAAAAGTAAAACTTGCTGCTGGTTGGTTAATCGAAAATTGCGGTCCTGATGCAAATACCAGTTGGAAAGGATACCGGATCGGTGATGCCGGTTGTCATGCTAAACAAGCACTTGTATTGGTAAATTATGGTTCTGCCAAAGGCAGTGAGATATATGAGTTAAGTGAAAAGATCTTACAGAGTGTAAATAAAAAGTTTGGAGTAAATTTAGAAAGAGAAGTGAACATCATTGAATGAACACTTCTCTTAACCAGATCAATTGTAAATGATTTTACGCTTCTTCGTCAAACTCAAAATCCTTCTCAGAAAAATTCATCATGCTACCTACGAGGTCTTTAAATTCAACTTTATTTTCAAATATCTTTTTACTGATCAATGAGTAAGAAGATAGTCCATGCAGCACAAACTCCATTAATAACGCAGTTTGTTGTTCATTTCCTTTTGGAAAATATTTTTTTACCATAGCATGTAATCCATCTACCTGGTAAAGCAGCATTATCTTTTCTTTATCTGTTGTATTAAAAGAAATATTAAGATTATTTCCTTTGTCAAACCATTGGGTAATGGGTCGGTAAGGATTTTCGTCCGGTTTTTCTTCCATAGAAGCCTTTCCGGTATTTCTTCTTTTCTTGAGCTGATCAGGATTTGGGAAATATTGAACGAATTGAGTACGGATAGCTTTATCTACTAAATTCATAGCTACCTGGTAGGGGCCTTCCTGTTCGCCTTCATATACAAGTTCTACCTTTCCGGTTATGGATGGAATAATGCCGATCAGATCACTCATCCATACCTGTGTTTGTTTTTCATTATTTATTATTGCTCTTCTTTCTGCTGAGCTGATGGCATTTTCAAATGCAGAAATTGTAAGCCTTGCACTTACACCACTTTTCTTATCTACCAATTCACTGCTTCTTGCTTCAAAAGCAACTTGTTCAATTAATCTTTTTATAAGGTCGTTAACCTTCACTCTTGCTTCCTGCTCTTTACTTATTTCCGCTTCCTGTTCCGTTATTTCCAATGCATTTTCTAAGGACTTTGGATAGTGAGTTAAGATCTGGCTTTCGATCCTGTCTTTTAAAGGTGTAACGATCGATCCACGATTCGTATAGTCTTCCGGGTTTGCAGTAAATACAAAGAGAATATCCAGTGGTAAACGTAATTTAAATCCTCTGATCTGCACATCTCCTTCTTCAAGTATATTAAACAAGGCAACTTGAATACGGGCTTGCAAATCCGGTAATTCATTAATTACAAAAATACTTCTGTTACTTCTTGGAATGATACCATAGTGCAATACCCTTTCATCTGCAAAACTCAATTTTAGATTAGCAGCTTTTATTGGATCAATGTCACCGATGAGGTCAGCAACACTTACATCGGGTGTAGCCAATTTCTCACCATATCTTTCACTACGGTGGATCCAATGAATCCCGGTCTCATCTCCATGTGTAGCAATTTCTTCTTGTGCAAATTTTGAAACAGGATTAATGGGATCATCATTGATCTCACTTCCTGCAATACTTGGAATGTATTCATCCAGCAATTCTGTCATCTGCCTAGCCATCCTGGTTTTTGCCTGTCCTCTTAATCCAAGAAATAATATATTATGTTTACTGAGCAATGCTCTTTCTACATCAGGAATTACGGTTTCTTCATAACCCACTATACCGGAAAATGTCGGTTCATTTTTCTTCAACTTTAAGATCAGATTCTGTCTGATCTCTTCTTTAATAGATTTAGGTTTATAGCCACTTTCTATTAATGCCCCTAGTGTCTTTATTTTTTTAATATCCATAATGCTTTTGATCTTTTTAATTTGTATACTTATTTATTTATCAGTTTTAGTTTTAATAAACTGTTTTTCTTTTTCCGGATTCAAAATCCTTGAAAATAAATGCTCCTAATTTATCCAAAGACGCAAAAAAAGCTTTTCCATTATTCGTTTCTGTAAACTCCTGCACAAATCGTTGTAAATAAGGATCAGTTGCGATCATAAAAGTGGTAATTGGTATTTTTAATTTTTTGCATTGTGCTGCCAGATTGATACACCTGTTCACCACTTTTCTGTCAAGGCCAAAACTGTTCTTGTAATACCGCTTACCAATCTTTAAACAAGTTGGCTTCCCATCAGTGATCATGAATATTTGCTTATTCGGATTTTTTCTTCTTCGTAATATATCCATTGCCATTTCTAGACCTGCTACGGTATTGGTGTGATAAGGCCCAACCTGTAAATAAGGGAGATCTTTAACTTCTATTGGCCATGCATCGTTTCCAAATACAACGATATCCAGTGTATCCTTAGGGTATCTTGTTTTTATAAGTTCACTTAAAGCCATTGCCACTTTTTTTGCTGGTGTTATCCTGTCTTCACCATAAAGTATCATGGAGTGAGAAATATCGATCATCAGTACAGTTGATGTCTGTGCTTTGAAATCAGTTTCACGAATACTCAGGTCTCCTTCCTGCATTTTGAAACTTTCTATTCCATGGTTGATCTGTGCATTTCTAATTGATTCAGTAAAATCAATTTGTTCCAGCATATCGCCGAATTGAAACTGCCTTGTTTCAGGATTTATTTCATCGCCCTGACCTGGCTTGAAACTATGATGATCTCCCTTCTTTGTTTTTTTAAGTTTTCCGAATATCTCTTCAAGACTACTTTTCCTTATAGCTTGCTCCGTTTTTGGGGTGATCTTGATCTCACCTCTTTCATTATTTTCTGTCAGATATCCTTTCTCCTTTAACTCATCAATAAAATCACCCATGCCATATTCATCATCGGTCAATTGATATTTCTTATCCAGTTCATTCATCCACTGAATGGATTCTCCAACATCACCACTGGTATAAGTAAGTAATTGCATAAAAAGATCAAGCAATTGCTCAAACTTGCTTTTACCTTCGCTGTCTGCATCAAATCTAGTAAAATGGAAACCTTTCATGGGTATACAATTTACGATAAAATAATTTTTTCCGATCTCTATTAACAACAACTTAATACACTGATAGTTCAAATAAAAAAAAGCCCCCGATTATTCGGAGGCTTTTGAACTGTTTTTATAATTTATTAATTACCGCTATCAGCTTTATTAGTGCTGTCTTGTTTACCGGTATTATCAATAGTTGCAGGGCCTTCAGTTGTTGGACTTTCCTTCTTTTGCGGAGCATATTTTTCTTCTACCGCATCTAATACTCTGAACAAGCTTCTGGTGATCAGAATTTCTGTTCTTAAACTTATTTGCTTGTCTTTTAAACTTTCAGTGAAGAAATAATCAGCACGGTTAACTTCCATACGGGCTTGATTTTGCTGCTCTGCTGATTGTGCAAAAGCCATTTTCATTTGGGCATCCTGCCTCATTTTTTCATATTGAGCAAAGATATTATCAAATTCACTACGACTCATACCACCTTGTGATGCATAATAGTCAAACTGCTGATTCAGATCTTTCTTTAATACAGTTCTTACTTTTTCTGCCAGCTCAGCTTTTCCGGCTTTATAACAAGCTTCAAGATAAACCATGCTGGTTTGGTTATGACTATTATAACGGCTAACTAATCCATAAGGGAGATTTTCAGGTTTAATACCAGCTTCTACTTTATCAATTAATTTTTGTGCTTCATCTTTTCTTCCTGCATCTGCCATATTACCGGCGGCTTCACCATATAATGACCGGATGGCCAATATGTGACGACGATTTTCTTCATCAAAGTATACACCTTTCTTATTTGCTCCACCAAATTCAAATTGATTCATCATCGTGTTATACATTGAATCAAGATTGTTGGCTCTTATCTGTGTTCCCCCTAATCCGTTTTGACGAAAAGCCTGTTCAACAGTCCAGTTTTGTTGTGGTGAACTTAATACAGCTGGTACTAGACGATAAGCCATACCATCTTTTCTTAAATATTGTCCAAATCCTAATTCACCCATTGGTGATGTAAAATAAATCGGACGCTTCCATTTATTTGAGGCGATGATATTAAGAATGATGAAATCACTTCTTACCAGGCCACCATCCAATTTGTTTTTTGGAATTTCAAATTGCATTTCAGATAAAACACTATCACCAGAAAGAACAGTGCCGTTACTTCTTACTATTTCTTTATCTACCGGTACACTGAATCGGGCAACCGGATCGTAACCCTTTGTTTCAGGGTTATAAACCTGTGCTACAGGAAATGCACTTGGCCCAACATCTCTTCCTGTTTCTGGGTCACGGTATTCTTTACCCATTATATCTTTCATCACATCATATAATGGATAATATTTATTCGGATCAGCATTCGGACTTAATTTATAACGTAAGTACTCTCTGTTATGTCCTTCAATTTGTTCTTCTGACCAGATCACATCTAACGAGTCAGCATTATTAACTTTATAACGTAGCTGATTGATATACCAGTCAATACCCAATAAACTGTTATTGATGATGCGTATATCAGGTCTTACACCTTCTACTTCCTGCGCATACCACAGAGGGTATGTATCATTATCACCAAATGTGAAAATGATTGCGTTGGGAGCACAACTTTCTAAATAATTCTTTGCAATATCCGGAGCAGTTGTTTTCTGACTACGATCATGATCATCCCATTCCTGTTGTGCCATTAATAGTGGAACTGCCAGGCAAATAACGGTAGTGGAAAGGTTTAAAATCCGGTCGTTTTGTCCACCAGCAGAAATGGTTCTTACCAGGAAGGTGATACCGGCTACTACTATTGCATATAAAATGGTAGCATAGATACCCGTCATGAACATATCGCTGAATGTACCTGGTGATGCACTCATGAAAGCTATCAGGAATGTCAATATACTTCCCCCTGATAGTACATTCTGAAAAGTAAGTTTGTCGGCTTTATCTTTTGCCAATCGGATAAATCCAATAACAGCCAGACCAATCCATATTGCGAATGCATAGAAAGAACCAACATAAGCATAGTCCCTTTCCCTTGGCTGGTTACCAGGTTGATTCAAATAAATTACTACAGCAATACCTGTCATAAAGAACAACAGGAATGTAACTACCCAGTCTTTTTTATTTCTGAAGAATTGATATACACAACCTAAGATGCCAAGTAAAAATGGTAACAAGTAGAGTTTATTGTGTGCTTTATTTGCTTTGATCGTATCAGGTAATTTGGATTGATCTCCCAATCTTTTATTATCGATCATGGGGATACCGGTTATCCAGTTACCATCTCTTTTATTACCTAATCCCTGTACATCATTTTGTTTACCGGAGAAATTCCACATAAAGTATCGCCAGTACATTAATCCCATCTGGTAACTGAAGAACCATTCCATATTATGTGAAAATGTTGGAGGTTCATACCGGTCTCTTCCGGTAATAGGAGCTTTTTCTGTTCCGAGGTTAAGCCATTCTGCATAAAAATCTGCATGGTACTGATCATTACTGCCATCCCAAATTCTCGGGAAAAGCTGCATGTCTGCACTCTCATATTTAGGCTTTCTGGAAATACCTGTTGGAATATATTTATCTTTTCCTTTTACATATTTCATTTCTCCTTTTTCCAATTCCACATTTCCATTCTCATCATATTTATATTCAGCAGAAAAATGAGGCCCGTATACTATTGGTGCTTCTCCGTACTGTTCACGACTTAAGTAATAAACAAGGTTGATCGGATTGTCAACATTATTCATATCAACTGCAGGATTTGCATTTGAACGTATCATTGGTGTCAGATACATCAGGTATCCCAACATCATAAAAGCATAACACCACAACGTAAGTTTCAATACTCTTATAGCTGATGGTTTTAAGAAATAACCAATGGCCAATGCAACAGCAGCCAGTGCTATGAATTTTAAAAACTTCGATCCGCCAGAACCTGAACTAACTACAAATGGTAAAAAAGATAAGCAGATGAAAAGAATAAAAAAAGCGATTATTTTAGTAGATGAAGTATTATTTTCTTTAAATCGCAACGCCATTACGATCAATGCCGCCAGAATAATAAAATAAATAGCGAAGCCCGCAAAGAATGGCAATCCCAATGTGTTTACAAAAAACACATCAAACAATCCGGCAGATTTCATTGAATATTGAACAACACCAACCTGTACTAATCCGGTGATAAGGCAACTTATTATGAATGCTATGATAGCTCCTTTTGTTGTTGCCTCGTACCGGCGATAGTAATAGATCATTACAATAGCAGGTATCGTTAAGAGGTTCAGTAAGTGAACACCGATTGACAAGCCCATCATAAAGAATAAGAAAATGATCCATCGGTCACTTCTTGCTTTTTCCTTCAGATCATTACCAGCATGTTCATCAGCATGTTCCCATTTAAGCATTGCCCAGAATACTAATGCTGTAAATAAGGACGATAAGGCATATACCTCACCTTCAACAGCACTGAACCAGAATGAATCGCTGAATGTATATGCTAAAGCACCAACAGCACCTGCTGCCATCGTAGCAAAAGTTTGGTGTGCAGTTAACTGCTCACCTGCAGATACCATCATTTTTCTGGCAAAGTGGGTGATGGTCCAGAAAAGAAATAATATTGTTGCAGCACTCGCCAATGCACTCATAAAGTTTACTGCATTGGCTGCGGTCATTCCATTATCTCCAAAGAGGATAATGAAAAAACGACCAATCAAAACAAATAATGGAGCACCGGGAGGGTGGGGCAATTGTAATTTATCAGCACTGGCTATAAATTCACCAGTATCCCAAAGACTTGCTCTGGCTTCACGGGTCAAAAAATAAGTGGCAAATGCTATAAAAAATACAGCCCAGCCGGTAATGTTATTGACTTTTCTGAAATTCATAAAGTGTTGATTTTGAAAGAAAGCAAAAATAGGGGAATATAGGTTAAAAGAAGGCTAAGAGTGTGAGAGATTAAGTACGTTTTTCTTAGTTGATTTTCAGAACAGAAATGGGATTGAAAATTTAATGATCTGAAGGTAAATAAGATGCACTATTCAAAGTAGATCCTGATGGTCTGATAGGAGAGCTGTCCTTGTCTTATTTTTTCAGAAAACCCGGTAAGACCAAATAGGCCCGCTGCATTGCCCTTATTGATAGCTAATTCAAGATAACCAGCACTATTAAAAAGTGCTAATTTTTCACCTTCCGGAACATCAGCATAGCTTTCACTTATTTGTTCAATTGTTTCGTCTCTTTTAAAAATGATCTGGAAGCTTCTACCTTTTCGCTGCTCTTCAAATTGCTCCCTGGTTATATTTACTATTACATTTTCAAAACTGTCAATAAAAATTATCTGGCCCTCAATTGAATTATTATCAAGTGTAGGACGTAAATGCCTTTTTTGAATATATTTTACATCCGGATCTCCGATATTTTTAATGGATGTTCCATTCACCAGTTGATTCACAACATTTCCCATTACTGAAGTTATGTACGTAGTGTTTTTTGCTGCCTCTTTTTCCAGAGGGATGCCGATCACCATTTCAGGAGTATCTTCCAGTATCATCGTCAATAACCCATTGTCTGCACATAATAAATACTGATTGTTGTGGAAAGCAAGTATTAATTGTTCAGGTTTTTTTTCAAACAGATTTACTAATATCAGGTGATAACTAAAATCTGGAAAATTTTTAATAGCACTTCTGCATACATAGGCTGCCTGTGGATAATTAAACGGTGGAATATTATGTGAAATATCAATGATCTGAAATTCTGGATTGATATGTAATAGCTGTGCTTTTACAGCACCTACTAAATAATCTGGGCTTCCAATATCAGATGTTAAGGTAACTAAGGACAAAACGGTTTGTAGTTTATTTATTGTTTTTTATAGGATTCTATTTTACTAATTCGCCATCTTTAAAAAAGAATTTATATACAAGTTTGTCTGCAAGTTTTGGAAAGAATTTCTGCATGAAAACTGTTCTTTTGCCTGTAAAAGTAAGCACCAAAGTTCTTTTCTTTTTCCTGACAGCTTTTAAAATATGATCCGCACATTCTACTGCAGTCATCATTTTATTCTCGTCCATTGGTGTTTCTCCCTGTGAGCTGCCATCTTTACTTAGGGCGGCATTCCGGATATTGGATGCAGTGAACCCAGGGCAAACCCACATTACATGCACTCCATCGGCCATTAATTCTGTTTTTATTGCTTCCAGCCAGCCTTGTACTGCAAATTTACTTGCTGAGTAGCCGCTTCTTCCTGGTAAGCCCCTGTAACCTGCAATAGAGGATACGCCAACTACTGTTCCTTTTCTATTAATGATCGATTCTATTGCATATTTTGTACAATATACAGTACCATAAAAATTAACATCCATCACTTTCTTGATCACATCAGCATTTGTATCCTTCAACAATGCTCTCATGGATATACCGGCATTATTAATCAGTATATCTATTCCTCCAAATGCTTTAATAGTTGTTTCGATGAAGTGCCGACAATCATTTTCACTACTTACATCTGCTACCATAGTGTGTAATGGAGTGTTAGGATGTAATGATTGCAATCGGTAGAGATTATCATGATTACGGCTACAGGTGGCTACTTTAGCTCCATTTTTAAGCAATGTTTCTACCAATGCTTTTCCAATCCCTTCTGTACCGCCAGTAACAACAACAACTTTATTATTAAAATAAGATGACATATTTATGATTATTATTACAAACCTACTTTAAAATTGTGCAAAATGATAAGTGGAGAAATGAATATGTCTCACATTTTTTTGAGAGCTGTATTTCCAGTCAATAAAGTTTGTTAATAACTGTTTGAAAAAGTTTTGGTATGATAGATGTGAGACTGTATTTTTGCACTCCCTAAAAAGGGAAAGTGTTGATTCCGTAGCTCAGTTGGTAGAGCAATACACTTTTAATGTATGGGCCCTGGGTTCGAGTCCCAGCGGGATCACAGAGAATCCTCCGTTAATTCGGGGGATTTTTTAGTTTCAGCAGTCAGTGTCAACATCAATTTCTCAAGCATAATAATATACTGTCCAACTTTACCATGTTGTGTTTCTACATTGATATATCTCTTCTTTTTTTCACCGCAATAAATACTTAATGAACCATCTTTAGTTGCGTTATCATTGTCTTGCAAAATGCTGTTAAATCCTGCATCAGCCATTTTCTGATATAACAGGCTATCAGTAGTAAAAACAATATCATCCTCATCCTGGGTGCTGTTTTCATACACTGCTTTAGCATCTTTCTCTCTGTTATTACCTTGTAAATAACTTTTAACAGAATAAGCTTTATCAGTATTATTATGCAGGGCAATAATACAAGAATTGTAATCAGGGATTAGATTTAATAATCTTTGTGCAAATTTTTCAACTTCATCGATAGCGTCATTACTTACCTTACTGTTTTCTTTTAAAGTTTGTTTAATCCCTTCTCTGGAAAATATGCGATTGGGATCAAAGGCATAATTAATCCCTTTTAAGCGGAAACGGATAACTCTTTGATTGTTATTTTCAATTTTAATAAGCGTACCACCTTTGTCAACTAACACCTGCATGGCTGCATTTACAGAAGTAGTTTCATTTGCATGCAGATTTATGCAAACAATATCTTTTTCTTCTCCAAACTGAATTACTTTGATTGGGATATTCTTTTCACCTATTTTATAAATGATAGTCTTTTCTGTTGGGATCAATAACGGTTTGCTGATGAGCAACTGATCTGCAGATTGTGCCTGAATAATAATAGCAAGTAATAGAGTATGGAATAATGTTATGAATTGTTTCAATAGCTGAATTTTCACTAAAGATAATTCAGTAGGATAAAAATATAATACCGGGTATTGGGTATTTATTCAACATAAGAAATAATGATGTGGATAAAATCAGGAAAGTTCTTCTTTCATTTTTTCCATCAGTTTCTTATCGATCATCAATTGAGCAAGATGGATCATGTTCATAAATGCTTTGGCACCTGAAATGCCATGGCCTATTATAACGGGTTTGGCTACACCTAAAACCGGTGTACCACCATAGTTTTCAAAATTAAAACGTTCAAAATATGGTTCCTGTACTTTTTTCTTTGCACTGATTTCGTAAAGCGATTCAGCAAGTTTTAAAATGATATTACCTGTAAATCCTTCACATACCATTACATCAGCTTTGTCGAGCAGCACATCCCGGCCTTCTATATTACCAATAAAGTTGATATGCTTATTTTCTTTTAAAAGTGGGTAAGTAGCCTGCGTTAATAAATTTCCTTTGCCTTCTTCTTCACCAACATTGATCAATCCCACTTTTGGGTTTTCAATACCTAAAATATTTTTCGCATAAACAGATCCCATTATAGCGAACTGGTTCAATTGTTCTGGTTTGCAATCCGCATTTAGTCCTACATCTAACAGTAAACCTGTTCCACCTTCTGATTTTGGTATTATGCTTGAAATAGTGGGTCTGATAACTCCTTCAAGAGCTTTTATACTGAATAATGCACCTACCAGCATGGCGCCTGTATTGCCTGCACTTATAAATGCATCCATCTGACCAGCTGCCAATAGTTGGAAGCCTATCGAAATGGATGAATTTTGTTTTTCCTTTAAAGCTTTTGTTGGATGCTCATGCATGCCAATCACTTGTTCAGAATGAATAACTGAAATGTTTTCAGTGGATATATTATGCTCCAGGAGGAGGTTTTCAATTTGTACAATATCACCGATCAATATCAGTTTTGCCAATGGGTTTTGGCTATGTAAAT
>JAHEMN010000093.1 GCA_024643645.1 Chitinophagaceae bacterium
TTTCTCAGCACTGGTTGTTGTAGGAAATGAAAATGGTATTGTAGGTCATGGCTTGGGTAAAGCAAAAGAAGTACAGGAAGCTATTGCAAAAGGAATTGATGATGCAAAGAAGAACCTGATTAAAGTTCCGGTAATGAAGGGTACGATCCCTCATGATCAGTGGGCTAAAGAAGGTGCAGCTAAAGTATTGATCAAACCTGCTGCTCATGGTACTGGTGTGATCGCCGGAGGTTCTATGCGTGCCGTTTTGGAAAGCGCAGGAATAACTGACGTATTAGCTAAATCTTTAGGATCTGCTAATCCTCATAACGTTGTAAAAGCAACTTTTAAAGCTCTGGCTTTACTTCGTGAACCTATTGCTGTTGCGAAAACCCGTACAATGGGATTGAAGAAAGTATTTAACGGTTAATCCGATTACAAACGAATTGAATTATGAAAAAGGTAAAAATTACATTGGTTAATAGTCCTATCGACAGGTCTAAACGTCAGAAACTTACTGTTCAGGCTTTAGGTTTAGGCAAAACTAATTCTTCTAGGGAAGTAGAAGCTACTCCTCAGATTCTAGGAATGATTCGCAAAGTGAATCATCTTTTGAAAGTAGAAGAATTAAATTAAGGAAATTAAATGCGGATATTTTCGCATTTAATTATTTGTATAAAACAGCGAGCCCCGAATGCTTTCGGGGCGTTGAGTAAAAAATAAAAGCAATAAAAATGAAACTACACGAATTAAAACCTGCAAAAGGTGCAACTCACAAAGTAAAACGTATTGGTCGTGGTGATGGTTCCGGACATGGTGGAACTGCAACAAAAGGTACCAAAGGTGCTCAGGCCCGTACTGGTTACAAAAGTAAAATGGCTCATGAAGGTGGTCAGATGCCAATTCAACGCCGTATTCCAAAACGTGGATTCAAGAATCCAAATCGTATTGAATATAAAGTTATAAATCTTGGCCAGGTAGAACAATTGGCAGAGAAATATGGATTGACTGAGTTCAGCTTAGAAAATCTTTACATCAATGGATTGATAGGCCAGACTGATAGAGTGAAAGTATTAGGTAATGGTGAGTTAAAAGGAAAGTTTACTTTTAAAGTAAATGGAGTAAGTGAGAAAGCAAAAGCAGCAATTGAAGCAGCAGGTGGATCAGTAGAAATTGTAAAGTAAATTAGCTAATTTGCGACGACGCACTAACAATGCGTTTTTTGTTTTACTGCAATGGGATTCCGGAGTAGTATTTTATAGGCTTTTAAAATTTTTTTATTCCCCGTGAAGAAATTAATACAAACACTTAAGAACATCTGGAGCATCGAAGATCTGAGAGGTAAAATTTTATTTACCCTTATGATGATAGCTATCTACCGCCTGGGTTCTCACATTGTTTTACCCGGTATTGATCCTACAAAAATTGATGCCAGTACTCAAAATAGCACAGGTATACTTGGACTGATAGATGCATTTTCTGGTGGTGCATTCAATAATGCTTCAATTTTCGCATTAGGAATTATGCCTTATATCTCTGCATCTATCTTTATGCAGCTGATGACGGTATTAGTTCCAAGTTTTCAAAAAATGCAAAAAGAAGGCGAAAGTGGTCGTAAGAAAATTAATCAGTATACCCGTTATCTAACTGTAATAGTTACCTTATTACAAGCATCTGCCTATGTATCTTATTTGCAAGGCATGTTTGCTCAATCAGGTGCTATTATGCCGGCATTCTCCGGTTATTTCTGGTTGTCTTGTTTATTGGTATTAACAGCTGGAACCATGTTTGTAATGTGGATCGGTGAAAAGATCACTGATAATGGCTTGGGAAATGGAACATCATTAATTATCATGATCGGTATCATTGCCCGTTTACCTCAATCTTTCATTCAGGAATTAAGTAATAAATCAGGTCGTAGTGGAGATATTTTGATTTTCATCATTGAAATTGCAATATTGATCGCTATCATTCTTGGATGTGTATTATTAATTCAGGGTGTTAGAAAAGTTCCGGTTAATTATGCAAAACAAATTGTTGGAAACCGCCAGTTTGGTGGTGCCAGACAATTTTTACCATTGAAAGTAAATGCTGCCGGTGTAATGCCTATCATCTTTGCTCAAGCAATAATTTTCATTCCAACAATTTTTGCGAATTTCAGTACTACCGGTGGTGGGTTCTTAAGAGCAATGAATGATCATACCAATATCTGGTATATGCTTATTTACTCAATTGTAGTAATTGGATTTACTTTCCTATATACAGCATTGATCTTTAATCCAAAACAGATTTCTGATAATCTTAAGCAGAATAACGGTTTTATTCCCGGTGTTAAACCTGGACAACCAACTGCTGATTATATCGGAACTATAATGGATAGAATAACATTGCCAGGAGCATTTCTATTGGCATTTGTTGGTATTCTTCCAGGTATAGTAGATAGTTTTGGTGTAACATCGCAGTTTTCAACTTTCTTTGGAGGAACTTCTTTGTTGATCATGGTAGGTGTTGTTCTTGATACATTGCAACAAATCGAAACACAATTATTGATGCGTCAATATGATGGATTAATGAAAAGTGGCAGATTACAGGGAAGACAATCAGCGTCACCTGTACAGATTTAATAAATATTTATTACGATATTAACCCGTTTCGCCTCAGGCGAGACGGGTTTACTTTTTTTAAGGATATTTGCATATATGATGATCTATAAAACAAATGAACAGGTTGAATTAATGAGGCAGAGTGCTTTATTAGTTAGTAAAACACTGGCTGAAATTGCTAAGTTGCTTAAACCTGGCATTACTACTCTTTCAATAGATAAAATAATCGGAGAGTATATTAAAGATCATAAAGCAATTCCTTCTTTTCTTAATTACAGAGGGTATCCATTTAATTCCTGTATTTCAGTAAATGATGTGGTAGTGCATGGATTTCCCAGTGTAAATGAATTAATTGAAGGTGATATTATTTCTGTTGATATAGGGGTAATCTTAAACGGTTGGCATGGCGACCATGCCTATACGTTTGCCATTGGTGATCCTGGCGATGAAGTAATGAAACTGATTAATGTGACTAAAGAATCATTGTATCTGGGAATTAATAAAGCCGTTGTTGGTAACCGGGTTGGTGATATTGCCTTTGCAATTCAGGAACATACAGAAAAGAAAAATGGTTATGGGGTAGTAAGGGAATTAGTTGGACATGGACTTGGAAAAAGTTTGCATGAAGATCCACAAGTGCCAAATTATGGTAAGAAAGGAAATGGACCAAAATTGAAAGATGGTTTGGTATTAGCTATTGAACCAATGATCAATCTTGGTAAAAAAGAGGTGTACACAGAAGATGATGGATGGACAGTTCGTACAGCAGATGGTAAGCCATCTGTACATTTTGAACATGATGTATGTGTGCGAAAAGGTAAAGCCGATATTTTATCCGATTATTCAAGTATTGAAGCTGCCGAAGAAAAAAATCCTAATTTATTTACACAACAAATTGTGCAACCTTTCAATTAAGGTTTTCCGATATACATTTCATCACTTCTTTCCATGTCAGCTAATAAAAGATTAATAGTTATTGGAGGTGGGGCTGCGGGTTTTTTTTGTGCAATAAATGCAGCAAGAATAAATCCTCGACTAAAAGTATTGATACTTGAAAAGAGTAATAAACTCCTTTCAAAAGTAAGTGTAAGTGGCGGTGGAAGATGTAATGTGACACATGCCTGTTTTGATATTGTAGAAATGAGCCGTAAATATCCCCGGGGCGGCAATTTTGTGAAGAAAACTTTTCATCAATTTTTTACTACCGATACAGTTAGTTGGTTTGAAGAAAGGGGTGTAACGTTAAAAACTGAAACGGACGGAAGAATGTTCCCGGTATCCAATTCATCACAGACAATAATAAATTGTTTACTTAATGAAGCCAGTAAGTATAATGTTGAAGTATTGATAAAGACTGAAGTAATATCGATTAAAAATGAAAATAATTTATTTAAGATTGATGTTGCAAGTGGAGGATCTATGATTGCTGATTACGTTTGTATTGCCAGTGGTGGTACCCCAAAAGCATCAATGTTTGATTGGTTGAAAAACCTTGGTCATTCATTTGAAGAGCCGGTTCCTTCATTATTTACATTTAATATTAGTAAAGGAGATTCAGGTAAAGTAAAAGATCCTATAACGGATCTGATGGGTGTAAGTATTAGCAATGTAACTGTGAAAATAATCGGAACAAAACTTGTTCAGTCGGGTCCATTACTAATTACGCATTGGGGATTTAGCGGGCCGGCTATATTAAAACTTAGTGCATGGGGAGCAAGGGAACTTGCCAAAACAAATTATAACTTCAAAATTTTAATTAATTGGTTGGCAGATATAAATGAACAAGAATTGACTGAAAGATTTCAGTCAATAAGATTTCAGATTGCGACACAAAAAATAATTAATAAAAATCCATTTGGGTTACCACAACGGTTATGGGAATATTTGTTGGATATTACTGGTGTAAATAAAGATTCCAGATGGGCAGATCTGCCTTCAAAAGAACAAAACAAGTTAATTAAGAATTTATGTTCCTGCGAATTTAGTATTAAGGGAAAGACCACTTTCAAAGAAGAGTTTGTAACTGCAGGAGGAATTAAATTAAATGAGATTGATCATAACACGGTGATGAGTAAGAAAATCCCAAATCTTTTCTTTGCAGGCGAAATACTTGATGTAGATGGTGTGACCGGTGGATTCAATTTTCAACATGCCTGGACGAGTGGGTTTATTGCTGCAAAGGCTATTGCTTCAAGTTAATTTTATCCAACTGAGGTTTCAATTGAATATATGACCATGCTGAGAATGGGAATAGCAATAAAATAATTAATGCCCAAACCCAATTGAGGAAAATTATCGATAGGACAAATATTATTAATAAATATATTGGATATGCAAGCATCAAAATACCTGCCATTACAGAATCATAGTGATCATTTGCATATGTTCGTTTCCAAATCATTTTTTTTATTGGAAGAAAGATTGGTAAATGAATAAAGAAGCCTATAACCGCTGGGATAGCCAGTGTGATTGATTTAATTTTTGATGGCTTAATTTCTAATAATTCTTTTTGTTTTTCCAGATCATCTTTAGGTATCTCAAAAACTAATTTCTCTAACTGTTCTTTTAGTAAAGCATTGAATGTTTGGTGTTTTAATCCATCAACTGAATTAACATTAATAATTTTATTAGTAAGCGGCTCACCAAAATTTATAAATACATTTTTACCGAATCTCTTAAATGAACTATAATTAATTCCGACTGGAATTACCTTTAGAGGTATATTTTCTTCCCATGCTTTTATAGCTAATCTTGCAGTTCCTTTTTTTAATGGGCGAAGATGCCATTCATTTATACATTTACCTTCACTGAAAATTGTAATGATACTATTATTTCTTAATAGCCCGATACAGTCTTCAAACGTTTTATAATTTTCAGATAAATTTTCTACTCCTTCACTTGGTCTGTAAACAGGTAAAATCTTTAGCGCCTTTAATATTTTAATATAGGGCCTTTTAAAAGCATCGCCTCTGGCTAATGACCAAACAGATTCTTTGAATAAGGTATCAATAATAATGGAATCGAGAAATGAATTAGGATGATTGCAGGCAAGTAATACCGGGCCTTTTACCTTTAATATATCCGTTTTATTAATCACAATTTTCCGGCAGAAAAAGGGTAGGGCTAACCGGGCAATTCTTTTAAATATAAAATAAAGCAAGCAGCGGGTTTTTTGTGAATATAGGAAGAATAAGCAGATGAACAGCGAACCGAACCCTGAACGGAGCGTCGCAACCTCAGCTAAATCAAGGCGTTACAGCTGGCTACATAATTGAAAATTTCATTGAGTTCTATCTGAAAAAACGAGGTTAATTCTTTATCTTTGCTCCCCCGAAAATAAAACCCTTCGGGATTAAAAAACATGTTTGAAAACAAAGATTTAAAAAACTTAAACGCTGATGCACAGGAGAACGCCGGCGATACGTCACCAGACGCATCGGAAGCTTCTACAGCGACAACAAATGCACCTGAGGAAGTGGCAACAGCACAAGAAGTTGTTGTTGAAACTGCACATGATGATTTTGACTGGAACGTTGACAAACGCAATGTTACTTCTTACTCTGAAGAAGAGAAAGAAAAGTATCATAAAGTGTATGACAATACTTTCAAGCAATTGAATGATGGTGAATTGATGAATGGTACTGTTGTTGGTCTTACAAAGACTGACGTAGTATTGAACATCGGATTTAAAAGTGACGGATTGATTTCATTGAATGAATTCCGTGACCTTCCAGGTTTAGCTATTGGAGATGAAGTGGAAGTAATGATCGTTGAAAAAGAAGACAGAGATGGTCATTTGAATTTAAGTCGTCGTCAGGCCCGCATTACCCGTGCATGGGAAAGAATAGTTGAAGTACATAAAACTGGTGAAGTTATTACCGGTACTGTTACTTCTAAAACTAAAGGTGGATTGATCGTTGATGTATTTGGAATGGAAACATTCTTACCAGGTTCTCAGATTGATGTGAAGCCTGTTACCGATTACGATCAGTTTGTTGGAAAGACAATGGAATTCAAAGTGGTTAAGATCAACGAGACCATTAAGAATGCGGTTGTATCTCACAAAGCACTTATTGAAAGTGATATTGAAGCGCAGAGAGCAGAGATCATGAGCAAACTGGAAAAAGGACAAGTATTAGAAGGTACAGTGAAGAATATCACTGACTTCGGTGCTTTCATGGATCTGGGTGGCTTAGATGGTCTGTTATACATAACTGATATTTCATGGGGAAGAATCTCTCATCCTTCAGAAGTATTAAAGCTTGATCAGAAGATCAATGTTGTGGTACTTGATTTTGATGATGAGAAAAAACGTATCAGCCTTGGATTAAAGCAATTGACTCCTCATCCTTGGGATGTATTAGCTGAAGATATAGTAGAAGGAAATGTAGTAAAAGGAAAAGTGGTGAACATTGAAGATTATGGTGCATTCCTCGAAATTCAACCTGGTGTAGAAGGTTTGGTTCACGTCTCTGAAATTACATGGGCAAATACTCCTATCAACGCTAAAGAATTCTTTAAGCTGGGTGATGAGCATGAAGCTAAAGTAGTTACGCTGGATAAGGAAAGCCGTAAGATGAGTTTATCTATCAAACAACTTTCTGAAGATCCTTGGAATGAGATCGAAACTAAATTTGCTGAGAATAGCAAGCATCCTGGATTAGTGAAGAACATTACTAATTATGGTGTGTTTGTTGAATTAGCTCCTGGTATTGGTGGTATGATCCATATCAGCGACCTGAGCTGGTTAAAGCGTTTCAATCATCCAAGTGAATACACTAAAGTTGGTGCAACAATTGATGTTGTTATTTTAGGTATTGATAAGGAAAACAGAAAACTGCAGTTAGGCCACAAACAATTAGAAGAAGATCCTTGGAATACATTGGCTGATACATTTGCTATTGGTAGTATACATGAAGGTACTGTTAGCCGTCGTGATGATAAAGGTGCAACGATTCAACTTCCTTACGGGTTAGAAGGATTTGCTCCTAATCGTCACCTTTCAAAAGAAGATGGTAAGAGTATCGGTGCTGATGAGACTGCTCAGTTTATGGTTATTGAGTTTGACCGCAATGAAAAACGCATTGTAGTTTCTCATACCCGTATCTGGGAGCAGGTTCAGGTTGATGCTGCTGATGCAATAAAGAAAGAAGCAAGAGCAGAGGCAGATAATACCAGGAAAGCTGTAAAATCAGTTCAAAGTAAAGTTGAAAAAGCTACTTTGGGTGATTTGGGTGTTTTAGCTGATCTGAAAAAGAAAATGGATGGTGAAAGTGATAGTGCTGAAACTGAGCCTAAAGCTGAATAACAGGTAAAATTTTAAACGCAAAAGCCTCTCTTAAGATAAGGGAGGCTTTTTTTATGATTATGTATACCATTGACATTCATTTTTTTATCTAATTAATCATATCTAAAAAATATTTTTACCAAAATGCTTGCAAATCCTATATTTTACGTATACTTTTACAGACAGTATAATTACTAAGTAGTTATCATTACATAGTATTTATTTCTAATCCGCCTTCCTTCGAATTTCCATCTATTTATCCTCATTACTATTAAGAACCAAAACAACTGGTTTCAATTCTTGATTTTCAGGAATCCATACCACTAGAATTCTAATCCTCTGAATGTCCGTTTTATCCAACTATTAAAGACTATAGGTTCTTTTAGAAAACTGTAATGAGTTATTGATTGATAACTGTATAGCTTATGTATTTGCAAGAGCAATAATAAGTTATACGAATTGTCATTTATTGCCTGATTGTCAAATCTTTTTATCAACTCCTATACAGCTTTTTTTAAAAAGAACTTTCTGATAAAAACTATCAGAAGTATTTAAAATTGGATTTGAAAACTAAAAATACCTGACATGAAAATTTCGCAATCCTTACCTGAACGTAAACTGAGCATTATGAGAACAACAAAACTATTTTTCATATTATCAGTCCTGATATTGTTTGTTACACAAGCAACTTTTGGACAAACTACTCTTGGTGGTGTTAATCTTGGTCATTTGCCAGATCATCTTTTTGTATTTACCAATGGAAGTAATGATGCAAAATGGGAAGGTTCTTCAAAAGGATATATTGGTGATGTTGCAATAGATGGGATTCAGGCAAATGAAGGAAATTCTGGAACTATTCCATATGCAGGAACTATCTATTCTAATAGCAGTACTTTAAATGCCTGGCAAAATATTATAGATGATAATACAGGGCAAGCTTTTCGTTCTTTAAATCAGGTAGCAAAGTTATCAGCTTTAGAAACCGATTTTAATAATGCAATGAACCAGATTAAAGGTTTAGTTGCAACAGCAGGTTATACAAGTGTTTCCTCAACTTCATTAAATGGATTGAATACACAAAATGGCACTTCAGAGACTTTTGTAATTAATATTACATCCGGGCTGAGTGTTTCTTCAAAGATCAATATTACCGGTGATGCTGGTGATATTTTTATATTAAGATGGGATTCTGATGGAAATCCAAATAATGGTTACCAGGGTGAAGTAAAGATTCAGAGTGGTGGGGCAATTGTTCCATTAGGTGGCTTAAAGCCAACCAATTTTATTAATGCTGCCGGAAAGTTAAACTCAGGTAGTGGTGGCAGTAATCCTTCAATACCTTATCCGCAAGGTCCTCGTTATAATAATGGTACAGGAGCTTTAATAGCAGGTGGCCAGGATTTTAATGGTGGTGGATTTTTTACCGGTTATTGGTTAACAACCGGTGATCCAGGTGATTTTAAAACACCCGATTTAAAAAATGCAGTTTTTGTGGGTGGATGGTATACATCAACTATCAGGATTAAAATGACCTCAGGAACTAGTGGTGTATATGTATCTCCACCAGTACCACAAGCACCCTCAGTAAAAGTTGGTGATTATGTTTGGTATGATGCGAATAATAATGGTATACAAGATGCCGGTGAAAATGGCATTAATGGTGTTACTGTAAAATTATATGCTGATGCAAATGGTGATAATGTTCCGGATGGAGTTGCTTTGGCAACTACCGTAACCAGCAATGGTGGTTTATATTATTTTAGTGGGTTAGCTGATGGCAAATATATTGTGGGTGTTACTTTACCAACTGGTTTTGTACCTGGTGCTACAACTGCAACCAGTAATAATCCCGATAATGATAATCTTTTAGACAATAATGGAGTAACAACTGTTGGAAGTGAGTTGAGGAGTAAATATATTACTTTAGCTCTTGGTACTGAGCCTACAAATGATGGAGACGGAAATAATAGCAATCTTACTCTTGATTTTGGTTTATATAGTACTTCACTATCAGGAGAAAATTGTTTTATAAGTACAACTGATCCATCTATTGTTTGGGCAAAAAGTACCTGGATGACAAATCCGGCAGATCAAACTGTAACGATCAGAGTTGAGTTGTCAAAAACATTTGTAGATAATACTTACGGATCAAATGCAATAGGATGGCCTTCAGGTCATACGTTTGGTAATTTAACCGGTTCCGATAAATTAGGTTGGTCTTTAAAAGACGGCAATGGTGTCGTTAAATTAGCCTTCGTACAGGATTATATCAGTTCAAGTGGAACTTTCCCTTCTGGTTATGGTACACTTGGTTTTAGTGGTGATGGTTCCAGTCCAACGGTTGGTAGTGCAGCAGATGTCACTGGTTTTCTAACATCTTTAGATAAAAACTTTAATACATATGGTTATGTATTAACAACAAATTCTCCGTCAACGGACAATAATTATTCGCCTAATCCTACTTATCCAGATTGGATATACGAAGTTTGGTATGAAGTAACTGTTAAGTTATCTGCTTTTGGTGCTGCTGGATTTGGTTATCCGGATATTGTTTCCACACATGCCAGTCCTAGTAAAATAGGAAGTAATTCTGTGCCAGTAGTTCCCGCATCTTGTATAGCCAGCTTAGGAGATTTTGTTTGGTTAGATAACAATGGCAATGGTATTCAGGACGCCGGTGAACCAGGACTTCAGGGTGTGTTAGTTACATTGAATAAACCTGATGGTACAATGGCAACTACTACTACTAATGCAAGTGGTTTTTATCAATTCACTAATTTATCTGCAGGAAGTTATACTGTTAAGTTCCCAACTACTTTAGCTGGTGGATATGGTTTAACAAATGATAATCAAGGTGCAAATGATGCAAAAGACAGCGATCCTAACCAGGGAACAGGAATAGCCAGTGGTGTTACTTTATATCCGGGTCAAAATAATACAACTGTAGATGCTGGTTATGTAATTGCAAATCTTACTTTAGGTAATAAAGTTTTCTTCGACGCAAACAGAAGCGGCACATTTGATGCTGGTGATGGTCCGATGGCAGATGTTACTGTTCGTTTATATAAGGACAATAACAATGACAATGTTGCTGACGGTGCAGCTATTCAAACTACTACTACCGATGCATTAGGTATATATACTTTCACTAATCTTGCTCCGGGAAATTATATTGTTGGTGCAGATATACCTGTTAGTTATGCTATTACAGTTTCTAACGGTGGTGACCCAGATAATGATATTGATAATGATAATAATGCCACATTACAAATTGGTTCAGAAGCAAGAGGTATGTCAATTTCACTGGCTTCAGGATCAGAACCAGGTGGTAATACAAATAATACATATGATATAGGATTTTATAATCCTTTAGCTCCACCAAATGGTGGGCAGAGTTGTTTTGCAGGTACTAACCCATTAGTGTTTGCAAAAAGTTTCTGGAATGCAAATGCAAATGGACAAACAGTTACGATTCGTGTAACGTTTGCAAAAACATTTGTCGATAATACTTATGGTACCAATGCTATTGGTTGGTCAGGTGGCCATTCATTTAATAATCTTGTAGGTTCTGATCATTTACAGTGGTCAATAAGAGATGCCAATGGTGTTGAGAAATTAGCATTCAAACAAGATTATATTAGTGCTGATGCTACTGCTCCTTCTGGATATAGCACATTGGGTTTTGGTGGTGATGGTGGTACTCCAACAGTTGGAAGTACAACAGATGTGTTGAGTTTCAGGACATCGCTTTCTACAAATTTCAACGATTTTGGTTATGTTCTTACAACCAATTCACCTTCCACTGATGCTATGTATTCACCAAACCCTGCATATCCTAACTGGATCTATGAGGTTTGGTATGAGGTAACAGTAAAAGCATCTGTATTTGGTGCAACAGGATTTGGCTATGTAAATGTAGCTTCTGTTCATGCCAGTCCAAGTAAAACAGGAAATAACACTGAAATCATAACTAATAACCCTTGTGCAGCCGGTTCAATAGGCGACCGTGTTTGGAATGATCTTAATAAAAATGGTGTACAGGATGCAGGCGAGGTTGGATTAGCAGGTGTATTAGTTACTTTATATGATGGTGCTACAAATAATATAATAGCCACTACTATCACTGATGGTTATGGTAATTATAAATTCAGTAACCTGGAAACAAGTGTTACCGGTATTAATTACCAGGTACGCTTTAGTTTAGTTGCCGGCTATTTATTTAGCCCGAATAACGGAGCTGTAACTATTACAAATAATAGTGATGCAAATATTTTAACCGGACGTACTGGAACTATAACACTAACCAATGCCACACCAAATGTTACTTATGTCGATGCTGGTATGTACATTTCTTCTTTTGCAAGGTTAGGCGATTTTGTATGGAACGATTTAAATAAGAATGGTATCCAGGATGCAGGTGAACCTGGTATAGCTGGTGTAACTGTGATGTTATACACCAGTGGTGATGTATTATATCGTTCAACGGTAACAGATAATAACGGAAGCTACTTCTTTAATGATGTAGCACCGGGTACATACTATGTAAAAGTGGCACCACCGATCGGCTATGTTGCATCACCAAAAGATGCGGGAGCAGATAATGTTGACAGTGATATCGACCCTGTAACATTTAAAACGGGTAACATCGTTGTAGTAAACG
>JAHEMN010000094.1 GCA_024643645.1 Chitinophagaceae bacterium
TTAACCGGAAAGGGCCTGGTATTGGGTGGCAGTCATAATATCAATCCAATGAACAATGAAGCACAATATGGTGACCTAAGCGCTGTATTACTTCAAAACACTCCATTCTGGGGGCATTGGCTACGTACTCCGGACCTGAGCATTGCATTAATGGATGAATGGGAAAGTAAAATTGAAAAACTGGCAGAAAACACAATCAAAGAAAATGTAACTTCTATATCCGGTGTACCAACCTGGACAATTGTTTTGTTCAAGCGTATATTGGAAATGACAGGAAAAAATACCATGAGTGAAGTGTGGCCTGCATTAGAGTTATATATGCATGGTGGCGTTTCATTTACTCCTTACAAGGAACAGTTTCAAAAATTGATCGGAAAAGAGATCAATTATCTTGAAATGTATAATGCAAGTGAAGGTTTTTTTGCTGCACAGGATATTCCGGGCGAAGACGGGATGTTATTATTTACAGACCATGGCATTTTTTATGAGTTTATGCCGGTAAGTGAATACGGAAATGAAAATCCATTGACGGTAGGATTACAGGATGTAGAGATCGGAAAAAATTATGCACCGATCATCAGTACCAATGGTGGATTGTGGCGTTATTTAGTAGGAGATACTATTCAATTTACTTCCACGGCTCCTTATAGAATTAAAGTGACTGGCAGACTGAAACATTATATTAATGCTTTTGGAGAAGAAGTTATTGTCGATAATACAGATAATGCAATTGCTACTGCTGCTGAAAAAACAAGAGCTGTTGTAAATGATTATACTGCTGCCCCAGTTTATTTTTCTGATAATTCAAATGGAGCACATGAATGGTTAATAGAATTTGAGAAAGAACCTGAGAGTATTGAACAATTCACTTTTGAGTTGGATGCAGCTTTAAAGAATATCAATAGTGATTATGAAGCGAAGCGATATAAAAATATTGCATTAGGAGAGCCGGTTGTTCATTCAATCAAAAAAGGGATCTTTAACGAGTGGCTGCGAAGTAAAGGTAAATTAGGCGGACAGCATAAAGTACCAAGGCTTTCAAACGAAAGGGATTTATTAGAAGAGCTATTAGCGATCGATAAAAAAGAAATCGTAAACATTTAATACCAACATTATGAAATTATTAGAAGGAAAAGTTGCTATTGTTACAGGTGCTGCCCGTGGCATTGGCGAAGGAATAGCATTAAAATTTGCAGAACAAGGTGCCAATGTAGCTTTTACATACGTTAGCGATAGCAGTGCTGAAAAAGCAACTGCGTTAGAAAATAAACTTACCGGTCTTGGCATAAAAGCTAAAGCATATAAAAGTAATGCAGGCGACTTTGCTCAATGTGAATCTTTTGTAACTGATGTATTGAAAGAATTCGGCAATGTAGATATCTGTGTAAATAATGCTGGCATCTCAAAAGACAATTTATTATTACGAATGACACCTGAGCAATGGAATGAAGTGATACAGATTAATCTGAACAGTGTTTTTTATATGACCAAGCAAGTTATTCGTCCCATGATGAAGGCAAAATCTGGATCAATCATTAATATGAGTTCTATTATTGGTGAAATAGGAAATGCAGGGCAGAGCAGCTACGCAGCAAGCAAAGCTGGTATTATTGGTTTTACTAAAAGTGTTGCAAAAGAACTGGGTAGCCGTAATATCCGTTGTAATGCAATTGCACCTGGTTTTGTAGAAACGGATATGACCAGTTATTTAAAAGATGGTGAAGGTGCTGATAAATATAAAGCCGGTATTCCTTTAGGTAAATTTGCTTCACCGGAAGATATTGCGAATGCTACTTTGTTTCTTGCTAGTGATATGAGTGCATATATCACCGGTCAGACATTAAGTGTTTGTGGCGGATTGAATATTTAAATTTTATTTAACTCTGAAGTTTAATACCTCTTTTTTGAATATAAGAGTGCCACAAAATCATTGAAGCGATCGTACGAAACGGTCGCCATGGTTCAGCAATTGATAACATTTTTTCTTTACTGATATCTTTTGGTAATTGTTTAGCTTCTTTCAAGCTATTCACTAAAGCAATATCACCCAATGGAAACAGATCTGTTCGTTGTAAAGCATGCATCAGGTATACATCAATTGTCCAGTTGCCTATTCCTTTTAATTGGATCATGATGTTCCTGACTTCTTCATCCGGCAGCAAGACCATCTTTTTTAATCGAATCTGTTTTGAAATAACAGCATCTGCCAGCCCTCTTGCATAACCCATTTTTTGTCTGGTAAAATAACAGGCTTTCATTTCGGCATCGCTCAATTGCAATATTTTAGCCGGAGTTATGTAACCTACTTTTTCTTTTAATTTTTTAAAAGCAGCATATGCTGCAGCAAGAGAAACCTGTTGTTCAAATATTGTGAGTACTAATGTTTGAAACGTATTAGGCCTCGTCCACATAGGCGGATAACCATGATCGTTGATAATTCTTTTTAACTCTTTATCTTTTTTTGCAAGCTTGTCGCAATAAAGTTTAAAGTTGTTTTGATCAAACACCTGAATCATTCACTATCTCTCCTGCTTTTTTTAAACTTTTTCTTTAAATTTATTGATTGCTTCTTTTGTAAAATCACTTAACACCAATCTTCCACTGATAGCAGCTCTCTCTAACAATAATTTATCCCAATGTTCAGTACCCTGCCAGAATATTTTCTTCAGTTCTTCCATAGCATCAGGGCTGGTGCGTAATAATACATTTGATAATCGATGAACAGCTTCATCCAGGCTTGCTATATCCGGTTGTACTTCTGCATATAAACCTTTTGCTCTTGCCCATTCTGCATTTCTCCATAAAGTAGTATCAATTGCCAGTTGAGAAAAGGCTGAGGCCCCAATTTTTCTTTCAACTGCCGGACCTACAACAAATGGGCCTATACCTACTGCTAATTCACTTAACTTGATATCAGCCCCTTCTTTTGCAATTGCATAATCTACTGCAGCAGCCAAACCAACACCACCACCAACACATTTTCCATGAATACGTCCAATAATGAGCTTTGGACAAATTCGCATTGCATTGATAACTTTTGCAAAGCCATTAAAAAACTCTAATCCCTGTTCTTTATTTTCAATGGCAACTAATTCATCAAATGAGGCACCGGCACAGAAGGCCTTTTCTCCTGCGGATTTCAGTATAATAACCTTTGTATACTTATCGTTTCCTGCTCCATGAATGATCTGTGCCAATTGATCTAAAATTTTTCCGGGTAATGAATTGCTTTGTGGATGAAAAAATTCAATAGTCGTTAATCCATTGTGAAATTCACTTTTTACATATGCGTCTGCCATAAAATATATTTTATTGTTTTTTCAATTTTACCATTGTTAATATTGTTGCTACCCCCGTAATTTCATCTGTCTCATCAAAAAACTCAACCAGCCATTTTACGATCCCTTTTTCTATATCATCACCTCTTTTAAAATCTTCCGGATTTTCAATTACTCTTTTATCGTTTGGCAATTTTTCCTTACAGGTAAACCGGATGTAAACTTCAGCACCCGGATAAACAGGTTTTGTAAATCGTAATTCATCTATACCGTAATTTAATAAAACTGGATTTTTTTCATAACTATCTACAAAAAGACCGGCAGCAACACTCATTATAAAATATCCATGTGCTACCTGTTGTTCAAACATAGTTCCTGTAAAGTCGGTCGTTTTTATATGCGCATAAAAATGATCGCCGCTTAGGTCAGCAAACCTATCTATGTCTTCTGAAGTGATCATTCTTTTTTCTGTAATGATCTGATCACCTATAACCAACTCTTCAAAATATTTTTTGAAAGGATGTTTCCCCGGATCTTTTCCTTTCGCATTGGGTTGATAAACATTTGTGATTGCTGTTATAGTAGTTGGTGAACCTTGTATGGCTGTACGTTGTAAATAATGTTTTACACCACGAATACCACCCATTTCTTCTCCTCCACCGGCACGGCCCGGACCTCCATGCACTAATAATGGTAGCGGTGAACCGTGACCGGTACTTTCTTTTGCACATTCATTATTCAATACTAAAATTCTGCCATGGTGTGTAGCGGCTCCAACAACATATTGTCTTGCCTGTTTATAATCGGCAGTAACAATTGTAGAACAAAGGCTCCCTTTTCCAAGCTTACTTAATTCGATTGCCTCATCCAGATTCTTATAAGGCATTATTGTACTTACCGGACCAAAGGCTTCCACTTCATGAGCTTCTTTAGCTGAGAAGGGATGATCATTCATTAATAAAACCGGAGACATAAAAGCTCCTTTACCCGAATCTGCATCTACCACTTCTACGCTATCCAATGATCCATACACAATTTGTGATGATGCAAGAAGCTTTTGCACCTGTTCTTTTACTTCATTGCGTTGTGTTTGTCCGGCCAGGGAACCCATTCTTACTTTTTCATTCAATGGATTTCCTATTGTTGTTTGTGATAAGGATGTAGCAATTGCTTTCCAAACCTCTTCCATCTTGTTTTCCGGAACAAAAATTCTTCTGATCCCTGTACAACGCTGACCAGCTTTTAATGTCATTTCTTTTCGGATCTCTTTAATAAAAAGATCCCATTCCGGTATACCAGGAACCACATCTTCACCCATTATAATACAATTCAAAGAATCTGCTTCCATATTAAAAGGAACTGATTCTCTTAAAATAATCGGATTAGACTTTAGCATTAATCCCGTAGAAGCAGAACCGGTAAATGTTACAACATCTTGCGATGTAACATTATCTAACATATCTCCGGCACTGCCGCATATTAATTGCAATGCACCTTCAGGTAATATTTTAGATGCAATAATTTCTTTTACTACTGCTTCGGTTAAATAGGAAGTAACAGTTGCTGGTTTCACAATACATGGCATACCTGCCAATAAATTCACTGCTATTTTTTCCAGCATACCCCATACCGGAAAATTAAATGCATTGATATGAATAGCAACACCTTCTTTTGGAACTAAGATATGAGTGCCCATGAATGTTTTATTTACACTCAGGTTATGGCTTTCACCATCAATACAAAAAACCTCATCCGGAAATTTTCTTCTTAACGATGCATTTGCAAAAAGATTACCAATTCCACCTTCGATATCCACCCAACTATCTGCTTTTGTTGCTCCGGTCTGGTACGAGATCTTATAAAATTTATCCAGATGGTTCCTTAAATGCAAGGCCAGTGCTTTCAGCATATTTCCTCTTGCATGAAAAGTCATTTTCCGCAAAGCAGGATTACCAACACTTCTTGCATATTCTGTAATATTTTTAAAATCCAACCCTTTTGTACTTGCTGCTCCAATTACATCACCCGTTACTGCATTGTATAAAGTCTGTCCATCTCCATCACCTGTTATCCAACTCCCTGTTATATAATTCTCCAATTTATTCATATAGCACTCTTTGTGTTATTACGAAATTACCTGAAAACTAAAAAAACGTCAATATTCATTTTTTTGATCGGGCTTATCTTTGCAATCTTAAATTTTAAATATGAAAAAACGTTTTATTTATTTTGCTCTATTATTATCGATTCTAGTTCTCGCATGTAATAACGATAAAAAAAACGACGAACACAATAACCACGGTCATACTAATAACTCGCCAAAAACATTAGAAGATAGTTTATTGAAAGATATTGATGAAGGCCATATCGTTGGCATGTCAAAAATGGCTCGATTACATAAAGCACAACAAAATACCAACAGGGTACTGGATTCTATAGCAAAACTTCCGGCCAAAGCACAACAAGCTGCAGCTGGCTATGTGGCTCAATTAAATGAATTGATGAAAGAGCTGGAATATGCTGATTTTGCAATGGAAAAATGGATGACAGAGTATAATATGGACTCAGCAAAAAATGAAGCAGCAGAACGAATTAAATATCTTACTGACGAAAAAATGAAAGTGGATAAAATGAAAGCAGCAGTGCTCAACGGTTTACAAAAGGCGGATTCAATATTTAATTCAAACAACTAATAGAACTTTATTCTCCCTATTTTTATTTAACCAATTGGTTCAATTCCAAACTGTCTTAGGTGATGCAAGGCATGCTTATGCAATAGCTGCACATTTTGTTCAAAATTAAGGTCGCCCCAGAAAGGATTCCGGATTATCATTTCAGGGTCATTCTGATAAACTTCAAAAAAATAAATCAACTCTTCCTGCAAAGTACCAATTGCAGCTTGCACTGTTTTAAATTTTAATGGAATCAGTTCTTCACCCATTAAAGTATTCATTGTATTCTCTTTAAAGGGTTTGTCACTCATCATAAAACTTCTCATCCGGTCTAAATTTTCCGGAGGTGTTAATATTTTTTCAAATCTTAATTTGCCGTTAGCATTTTGAAGTGCATCAAAAGCAAAATGTTCGATCATATGTTGTACCGACATTTTACCCCATCGCGGTGGTTCCGAAGGATTTAATTGTTGAAAATGAGAAACCAGCCTGGTGCGAAGAAAATCTTCTTTTTCAATACTCATATCTACCGGTTTGTAATCAGCAATTTACAGAATCCCTTATTTATCAATTAAAAATGACGACACAAGCCGTCATCTTTAATATTTACTTCAATAGTTACAACTATTAAATCCGTTTATCAATTTCTTTACAGATTGATTCGAAAATCTCATCCACTGTTCCTTCTCCCTTTATTGATAAAAATTTATCTGCTTTTTTATAATGCTCTGCAACAGGTTTAGTTTCATTGGTGTAAACAGAGAATCTTTTCCTTATCACTTCTTCATTGGTATCATCACTTCTGCCGGATGTTTTGCCCCTATTTAACAATCTTTTTATTAATTCTTCTTCACTAACATCTAATGCCAGCACAGCTGCTATTTGTGTTTTCTTTAGATCCAGCAGTTTATCCAAAGCTTCGGCTTGTGCCACTGTACGGGGAAACCCATCAAATAAAAAGCCTTTTGCATCTTCATGTTTATCAAAATAGGAATCCACCATTCCAATAACAACTTCATCGGGAACCAACTGGCCATTATCCATAAAATTCTTAGCCTCAATGCCTAATGGCGTTTCCTGAGCTATTTCTTCTCTTAAAAGATTACCTGTTGACAGATGAATCAGTCCATATTTTTCCACTATATAATCCGACTGTGTTCCCTTTCCACTTCCCGGAGGACCAAATAAAATCAAATTAAACATATGCTAGTTCGAACTTTGAGTAACGACAAATATAACATTCAGGACTTGTATTCTCAATAACCTTGCTTACATTTTGATTTAAACTTCTTTTTAGCTAATATGTTAATATCATGAATATGTTTCACAAATGACAAACCGCAGGTGACTTATTAACGTAAATTTGAAAAGTTATCAAATGAAAAAATCAATAAAATATTTTGCAATTGTTTTAATAGCTGGTCTGCTTCAGCAATGCAGCTATTCACAAAATAAATCAGATAAAATGGACATCAAGAAAGACAATCCTGTCTATTCTACCTCAGACACTTCTAAAGTAGAATTGAGTAATGAAGAATGGAGAAAAATACTTCCTTCTGATATATACCAGATCGCCAGGCAGAAAGGGACTGAGCGACCATTTACCAGTAAGTATGACAAATTCAATGAGTTAGGTACTTTTTACTGTGCAGCATGTGGAAACCCATTGTTTAAGAGTGATGCCAAATTTGAAAGTGGATGTGGCTGGCCTAGTTTTTATGAACCAATATCTAAAGAGAGTATTATTTATACACCTGATAATACCCATGGCATGTCCCGAATTGAAACACAATGTGGTCGATGTAAAGCACATTTAGGGCATGTATTTGAAGATGGCCCACCTCCTACAGGATTAAGGTATTGTATAAATGGTATTGTACTTGATTTTGCAAAAGCAAAAGAGGCTGAAAACAATTATAACAAAAAGAAGGATCCTGAATAAAAATCATCAATATTTATCAAAATCCCGGGATTAATTGCCGGGATTTTTTATTTTTTCAACCCATTGTATCTGGATAAATTTACTACTGCAAATTATAGAGTATGAGAGAGGTAAAAAAAGTATGGTTTAGCATTGCCGCCTTATTCATTTTAACAGGATTTGCTTTTGCGCAAATAAATACCAATCAGGTAATGCCCCTTGATCCAAAAGTAAAAATTGGGCGTTTATCCAACGGTCTTACATATTATATAAGGCAAAATAAGCTGCCAGAAAGCAGAGTTGAACTTCGCCTGGTAGTAAATGCAGGATCAGTATTGGAGGATGATGACCAGCTTGGGCTTGCTCATTTTGTAGAGCATATGAATTTTAATGGAACTAAACGATTTCCTAAAAATGAGCTGGTAAATTATTTGCAAAGTATAGGCGTAGAATTTGGGGCCGACCTGAATGCATATACCGGATTTGATCAAACAGTATATATTCTACCAGTACCAACTGATAAACCGGGGCTTGTAGAAAAAGGTTTAGAAATATTAGAAGATTGGGCACATAATGCATTAATGGATTCTCTTGAAATTGAAAAAGAAAGAGGAGTTGTGATCGAAGAGTGGCGTCTTAGCCGTGGGGCCGATGAGAGAATGATGAAAAAAACTCTTCCGGTTCAATATAAAGGCTCAAAATATGCAGAACGGTTGCCGATCGGTACAAAAGAAAGTCTTGATCATTTTTCTCATGCTGCCTTAAAACGATTTTATAAAGATTGGTATCGTCCGGATATGCAGGCTGTAGTGATTGTTGGCGATATTGATGTTGATGAGATGGAGCAAAAGATAATTAAGATGTTTGGAAAAATACCGGCACCGACATCACCAAGAAAAAGAGAATCATTCAATGTACCTGATCACTCAGAAACATTATCTGTTGTTGCAAAAGATAAAGAATCAGCTTTCTCTACTGTACAGTTATTATTTAAAAAAGAGCCTCAACCGGAAACTACCATTGGTGATTATACAAGATATATGAACCGAAGTCTTTTTACCGGGATGTTGAATAGTCGGTTACAAGAATTAACATTAGGAGCTAACCCGCCTTTTGTTTTCGCTTTCTCATTCTATGGCAACAGCTATGCAAGAACTAAAGACGCCTACCAGGTTACAGCTAATACAAGTGATACAGGAATGGCCCGAACTCTTTTTACTTTAATGCAGGAAAATAAAAGAGTTTTATTGCATGGTTTTACACAATCAGAATTTGAATTACAGAAAAAACAGATGCAAAGTGGTTATGACCGGATCTTTAAGGAAAGGGAAAAAGAAGAATCATTTAAATATGCCGATGAGTATGTAAATAATTTTCTGATCAATGAACCAATACCTGGTATAGAATGGGAATATGATTTTGTAAAACAATACCTGAACCTTGTAAAACTGGAAGACATCAATAAACTGGCAGCGCAGTTTATTACAAAAGACAACCTGGTTATTACTATGAACGCACCTGAAAAAACAGGGGTTGATATTCCTACCAATGAAGAAATTCAAAAAATATTAGCGGAAGTTGAAATAGCTAAGATTGAGCCATATAAAGAGAAAATACTAGCTGATAATTTAATGGATGACAAAAAATTAAAACCCGGAAAGATCATCAGTTCCAAATCGGATGAAGAAACCGGTATTACCACTATTAAACTATCGAATGGAGCTACTGTTATTTTAAAGCAGACTAATTTTAAAAATGACGAAATAATTTTCAGGGCATTCAGCAAGGGTGGTCATTCATTAGTGAAAGATGCCGATTATTATTCTGCAACTTATGCAACGGGAATTATTTCTCAGAGTGGCATCGGAAAGTTAAATGCTGTTGATCTCGGCAATATGCTCAAAGGTAAAAGCACATCGCTGTCTCCAAATATCTCATTATACAGCGAAGGATTCAATGGCAGTACAATACCGAAAGAGACTGAAACTCTTTTACAATTATTGAATTTATATTTCACTGCACCTAGAAAAGATACAGCAGCATTCTCATCTTATAAAACAAGACAAAAGCAATTTTTTGAAAACCTGAACTCTAATCCACAGATATACTTTAGTGGTGAGTTTCAGAAATTGATGACGAAAAATCATCCCCGTGCCGGAGGCATTCCTAAACCAGAAGATCTGGATAAAGTAAATCTTGAAAGAAGTATGCAGATCTATAAAGAACGATTTGCCAATGCAGGTGATTTTACATTTTTATTTGTAGGTTCTTTTAATGAAGATTCAATCAAGCCTTTATTGGAAAAATATATTGGCAGCCTGCCTTCAACACCTAAAAAAGAAACTTTTAAGGATCTAGGTATACGTCCACCTGCCGGAATGGTAAAAAAAGAGATCAATAAAGGCAGTGATCCTAAAAGCCTTGTAGCAATGGTATTCACAAAACCAGCAACTTATTCAATCAAAGAGGCATTTTCACTTAGCAGCCTTGGAGAGTTGATGAGTATAAAACTAATTGAACAGTTACGGGAAGAAAAAGGAGGTGTTTACGGTGTTAGTGCTTTTGGAAATATTAATCGTATTCCGGTTTCTACCGCATCATTTACTATAACTTTTCCTTGTGCACCTGAAAATGTTGACACTCTAACCAAGGCAGTTTTAGATGAATTCAAAAAAATAATCAGGGATGGCGTTACTAAGGAAGATCTTGAAAAGATCAAAGAACAGCAAAAAAGAAAGCTTGAAGTTGATTTTAAACAAAACAGATTTTGGATCGATAATATTTATGATGCATACTTTTATGGCACCAGTCCAACTGAAATTCTAAACAAACAAAAACTAACCGATGGGCTTACAGCTGAAATGATACAGGAAGCAGCTAAAAAATATATCAATCTTAATGGCTATATTCTGGCAACTTTAAACCCTGACAAAAAAGATGAAAAACCTTTAAAGGCATTTTAATATTTCGTTTGCCGGAAGGCTCATTTAGAATTTGATTCAATAATGAAAGCAGCAAGATTATTTCTTTTCTTCATATTGGCTTTACTAATTACTACAGCAGTACTTTCATTTATGATGCCAACCAGCCAGAAGGTTGAAAGATCGGTTGTGATCAATAGTACTGCAACAGAAATTTATGATCAAATCATAAAGCTTGAAAATTTTCACAAGTTTTCAGTTTGGAGCCAACACGACTCTTCAATTATTTATAAATTAAATAGTAAAGATGGAATTGTTGGCGCAGTTACTACATGGAAAGGAAGTCCTGAAATTTCCGGAGAAGGCAAAATAGAGATCGTAGCTTTAGAACCAAATAGAAAAGTTGTTCATCAACTTCAATTCTTCTCTCCTAAAAAAATGAAAGCAAAGTCAATTTTTACTCTTTCTGAAACAGAAAGAAGTGTAACAACTGTAAACTGGACTTTTGAATTGGCCACTCCAAGGCCCTGGAATATTTTTAATCTCATGTATAGTCTTGAGAAAAACATGGCATCTGATTTTGAAGACGGTCTCCAAAGTCTGAAATCATTGATTGAGACAAAAGATTCTATCCAGACCGATCCTTCCGCTATCAATTAACCATTCATAGATTCTTTTTTGCACTCCTTTTCTTTATCAGTAAGTTTATCATTCAAAACTTATTGTAATGAGACGATCAATTTTGCTATTATTTTCTATCAGTTTCTTTTATACCTCCACAGCTCAAAAAGTATCCTTAGAACAATTTAAGAATTTAAAAGTCCGAAACATCGGGCCTGCAGGAATGAGTGGTCGTATTGTGGCAATTGATGCTGTACATGCAAACCCTTCTATCATCTATGTTGGTGCTGCTTCCGGTGGTGTATGGAAAACAGAGAATTTCGGTGCAGACTGGAATCCTATTTTTGATGATCAGCCATTACAAAATATTGGAGCATTGGCTATACAACAATCTAATCCTTCTGTAATATGGGTAGGCACCGGAGAAGGGAATCCTCGTAATTCATTGAATATCGGTGAAGGCATCTATAAAAGTCTCGACGCTGGTAAAACCTGGAAGCGAATGGGTCTTGAAAAAACCAGAAATATTCATCGTGTTGTAATTGATCCAAATGATCCGAATACTGTTTATGTAGGAGCTATCGGCAATCCTTATGCTCAACATCCGGAAAGAGGGGTTTTTAAAACAACCGATGGTGGTGAGACCTGGAAAAGAATTCTATTTGTAAATGATACTACAGGTTGTGCAGATTTAGTGATGGATCCCTCCAACCCCAATAAACTGATTGCTGCTATGTGGCAGCATTATCGTTTACCATGGAGAATGAATAGCGGTGGTCCCGGTAGTGGCATGTACATCACCATTGACGGAGGAAAGAACTGGAAAAAACTAACTGCTGAAGATGGAATGCCAAAAGGAATTATTGGCCGCATTGGAATTGCTTTTTCCCGGAGTATGCCCTCAAGAGTATATGCAAAGATCGAGTCAGCGAAAAATGGTTTTTACAAAAGTGAGGATGGAGGTAACAAATGGACATTGGTAAACAATAAGCCTGAAGAAGTAAGTGACCGCCCTTTTTATTACCAGGAAATTTATGTTGATCCTAAAAACGAAAACCGTATTTATGATATTCACTCTACCATAACCTTTAGTGAAGATGGTGG
>JAHEMN010000220.1 GCA_024643645.1 Chitinophagaceae bacterium
CATGGAACTGGTTGTATAAAAAAGTATTGATACATACACCCGGCGCACCTGAAAATGGCTCTCTACTTTATGCATTATGTATCATTACATTTATGTGGGCCATCTGTTACTGGATGGATAAGAAGAATATCTACATCAAAGTATAGGATAATCACTGTTAACATTATTTTATAGATAATTATATCTCAGACTGCATCTCCATATTGTTAAAATGAAACATATGAGATTAATTACATTTATAAGTGCAGGTACTTTTATTTTTTTATCTGCCTTTAATATGAAAATGACAAATTCAAAGCAGAAAAATTTATTGTTTGAAACCAAATGGTCATTAAACAGAATTCATACTGAAAATGGCATTGAAGATGTGCAAACAAAAGCTTTTATAAAATTCGACAAAGAAAAACAAAGTGCCGGTGGCAATGGAAGTTGTAACAATTTTGGAAGTGACTTTATATTGAATAAGAATAAAATAAGTTTTAAAAATATCTTCTCAACGAAAATGTATTGTGATGGAGTGCAACAAATTGAAGATACTTTCTTCAAAGAACTGGAAAAGATAAACAGGTATGAAGTAAAAGATAAAACCTTGTTTCTTTTTGATGGAAAAGATTTAAGACTTGAATTCGAATCAGAATAATCTTCCTTGTTCTCCCGGTCTTCTGAAAAGACTTGTCTCTAAACTCCATTCTTCAGCATTCATACCATACAATTTTCCATATTTTTTATACTGCTGTGCTACCATGTCTGCAATGCTACCCTCACCTCTCATCCGGACTCCCCAACGGCTGTCATTTACTTTTCCATCATGACTTTGTTCTATCAGGTGCCAGACTTTATCTGCCCTGTCAGGAAAATTTTTAAATAACCAGTCATGAAATAAAAATTTGATCGCACCATTCAACCTTATAAATGTATATGCTGTAAATGTAGCACCGTTATCTCTTGCCGCTTTCATGATGCGTTGCATTTCATGTTCATTCAAACCAGGAATCATTGGCCCCATCATAATTCCCATTCTTACGCCGGCATTACTCAACTCATTGATCACTTTTAATTTTTGATTGGCTGTTGTTGTTCTTGGTTCCATTATTCTTCGCAAGTCTTCGTTAAAAGAAGTAATAGATACCATTGCAGAAACCAATTTTTTCTTCGCCATTTCCTGGAGCACATCTTTGTCTTTCAATATCCATGAATTTTTTGTGAGAATACCTACAGGTTGATTAAATTCTGCACATACTTCCAGCAAACCCCTCGTCAACCTATATTTCTGTTCTGCAGGTTGATAACAATCTGTATTACCACTCAGCATAATTGGTGTACCATCCCATTTCGGATGCATTAAAAATTTTCGCAACAACTGTGGTGCATTTTTCTTGATGATGATCTTTCTTTCGAAATCTAGTCCGGCACTATAACCCCAGTACTCATGTACATTCCGTGCATAGCAATAGATACAGCCATGCTCACAACCAGCATAAGGATTCATGCTGTACCCCATTCCTACATCTTTACTTTCTACTTTATTGACAATCGACTTCGACTCCTGCTCCAAATAGATGGTTGGCAAATTTGATTCTTCCCAATCGTCTATACCTTCTATATGTTCTTTTGTTGTTTCGTTTTTGAAGAATTTATTTTTGGTATTGAACTGGGCGCCTCTTCCTGCCAGGTATTGTTCGCCATCGTCTTTTTGTTTTGCTTTCACTTTGAAATGATCCTGCTTTAATTTTTCTGACATACGATACAGTTGATTTTAATTAATATAAAAGGAGAATAAAGAGTTCTCTCTTCAATTCCTTACTACACTTTTCAATACTCTTTATCCTCCTTACTCACATATCCATACCACTTTTAATTATCGCTTTTATTGATTTTTCTTTTAGAACCGCCTAGGTACTAAATTATTTTTTTGAAACACTGAGACACCAAGACACTAAGTCACGAAGGGAATATTCAGAATGCTTATGTCAATCTATGTGTCACAGTGCCTCAGAGCCTCTGTGTTTCAAAAATTCACATCACCATTCTTTTTATACCTTCTCTCATCAACGGCACATTAAAATTCAAAATATATCCCAGCCTGTTTACATTTAATTTCATATAACTTAACAACTGAGCTTCCCATACAGGATGATAATATTCCTGTGCTTTTAGTTCTACTACTATTAATTCATCAACTAATATATCTATTCGGAGTCCATCTGTTATTTCTAACTTATCATACCTTAATGTGACCGGCTTTTGCCTTTTAAAAGAAATACTTCTTTTTTCTAACTCATAACAAAAACACTTTTCATAAATGCTTTCTAATAATCCCGGTCCCATTACTTTATGTATACATATTGCAATATCTACAACCTGACCGCCTAGCCAATTTTCTTTTTCAGTAAGCGGCTTATGTATTTTCCCTATGCTACTCTGTATCATTGTGTCTCTTTGGTTTTTTATCCAAATAATTCCCCCTGCTTAATATTAACAGGTAAATTCTGAAATTCGAATTGCTGCGCAACTTGATATTTTATTTCTCCTTCCGGTCTTTTCAATAATGTCATACCACCAGCAATGAACCTGCCGGTAAAATGTTTATGACTATACTCCAACCATCCCTTTTCATATTGCCACGGCTTTAATTTTCTTCGAATGGTTATATGCGATTCCATCATAAAATGTGGTTTATTATCATCATTCAGTTTCATTAACCGCTGACTACCTTTTCTTATTTCTTTTACCAGGCTTTGCACAGGAAGTTTCGATGTTACGTTGATGTATATAGTATGCGAAGGAAAACTGCCATAATCTTTCAACTCCACTTTAAAAGGAGGAAAACCCATTGCAATTTTTTTCAACCGGTTAATGATCCTCTCCTCCAGCATCGCCAGTTGCTTGAATGTAACCAGTGCCACTTGCGGCATTCCCCATTTACCGCTTTCCAATTTATATTTTTCAGCAAACTCTTCTTTTACTTTCATAATGCGGTGGCGCAGTTCTTCATGCGGGTTCAACACCAGCAAATACTCATTCACCCGGTAACCGGGTATCGTATTGATAATCGTTTCCATTCTCCACTCTTTTAGTGATTCAAAATATATTCCTCATTTTCTTAGCATAAATTTACTAAATTATTTAGCTTTACAAAAATATTATTTTATGGAGGGGGAAGAATTTTATGGCGCTGCCTATAAAGGCTCGAAACAATTTACACAGCAGGAAGTGAAAACAGCCAATGCCACCGGGTTTGGTGCTGCTGCAGATGATTATATGGAACGGGGCATTGACCTGAATGAACAG
>JAHEMN010000221.1 GCA_024643645.1 Chitinophagaceae bacterium
TAGCTTTTCAACAAGCTATTAACAGCCATTTTTATTTGAAAATATTCCAAAATCCACCTTCAGCTTCTACAGCCACATAAATCCCGTCATCTCTTGTCTCTACAGGCCAATGTTTAAGGTAATAACCCTCTCCACTTACATTGCGTCCGTTCTCCATATTATATTTATACCGATGCAGCGGACAAACCACATTTCCCAATGCATCGATATATCCATCTGCCAATAAACCGCCAGCATGCGGGCATTTCCAGGCGAAAGCAAATAGCTCTTCTTTAAATTTTGCAACACAAATTTTTTTACCGTTTAATTCTGCTGCTGCAATATTATTTTCAGCAAAATGCAAATCAGCAATATGATCAGCAATCTTATGCCAGGTGTACTTTTTCTCAGTCATTATAATGAAAACTAGTAAAGGAATTCGGTTTTATACGGATACCTTATTTTATATAATTCCTTCACTTTTGCAAGAATTGTATTGCGAAGCACATCAATGTTCTTTTTTTCTATAGCAGAAATAAATACAGCATTGTTATTGGTCTCATTATTCCAGCGATCTCTAAGGTCTTGTAGAATCTCCTCTTTTGTGCTTACTTCCAGCCATTCATCAAACGTATTTTTTTCATACAGGTCCATTTTATTGAAAATAGTTAAGGTTGGCTTTTCAAAAGCCCCTAATTCCTGCAAGGTTTTATTTACAACACCCAATTGATCTTCATAGGCCGGGTGAGATATGTCAACTACATGCAAAAGGATGTCTGCCTCTCTTACCTCATCAAGGGTGCTTTTAAAACTTTCAACCAAATGATGTGGTAATTTTCTTATAAATCCTACTGTATCGCTTAATAAGAAAGGAGTTGTTTCAAATACAATTTTACTGGTAGTAGTGTCCAGCGTTGCAAATAATTTATTTTCTGCAAAGACATCTCTTTTGCTGAGCAAATTCATAATGGTGGATTTACCAACATTGGTATAACCAACCAGTGCTACCCGAATAAATTCACCACGGTCTTTACGTTGAGTGAAAGCTTGTTTATCAATAGTAGCTAATCGCTTTCTTAGTAAACTTATTTTATCCCTTACAATACGGCGGTCAGTTTCAATTTCAGTTTCACCGGGTCCTCTGGTTCCAATACCACCGCCTAGTCGCTCAAGGTGTTTCCACATACCCCGAAGCCGTGGTAATATATATTGGTATTGTGCCAGTTCTACCTGTGCTTTTGCCTGTGCTGTTTGTGCCCTTCTGGCAAAAATGTCGAGGATAAGATCACTCCTGTCGATCACTTTTACATTGATCGCTTTTTCAATATTATTGATCTGGGCTCCGCTTAATTCATCATCAAAAATCACAACCCTTATATCTTTTCCTTTCACATAATTTCCTATTTCTTCAAGTTTTCCTTTGCCAATGAAAGTTCTGCTATCCGGATGGGCTAATTTTTGGGTAAATCGTTTGATGGTAACAGCCCCGGCAGTTTCAGCTAAAAAAGCCAGTTCATCCAGATATTCCGACACTTGTTGTTCTGTTTGGTCTTTATTTATTACACCAACCAAAACTGCTTTCTCTTCTTTTTGAATTATTTTTTTCTTGTCGATCATAATGATAAAAAATCCCCCGCTATAAACAGGGGATGTGCAAAGGTAAAAAATAGTTTTTCGTTACAAGGTGATATTAAAAGTAAAAGCGACTCTGATGAATCGCTTTACTTTATTATTTAGTATTAATTGATCTTAGATTATAAGCCACTCAAAGTTAGACCAATGGAAAAAGGTCTTACTTCCGGTCCGGAGCCATCTTTCAATAAAGTGGTAAACTGGTAGCTTCCATATAAAGAGAAATGGCCATATCCGATTCTTGCCATTCCGGAAATACGGGTTTTGTTGAAGAAGCGTTTACTTGCTTCTTTCATTGTGTAATCGTTTATTACACTATTGCTGCTATTAGAATATTTTGTATTCCTGGTATGTGCATTGATCAATGTACCAACCTTTACACCAATGGCTGTTTTAATTCCTTTTCCATTTAAAGGATCTGCTGAAAATCTGAATTCAATTGGAGCTTCCAAATACGCAGTGGCCAGTTTTGTTTTTTTGAAATGATTTGTATCAGACTGGTCAGTAAAATAAAAAGTAGGTGTGTTGTCCTTGATACCCACATTTGTTTTAGAGAATAAAATATGATCGGTAGCTATACCAGGTCCAAATGCCATACTCAGTTTCGGATTGGTTTTAAATGGAAAATCAAACATGAAATAAGCATTAAAGCTTTTTGATAACCCACTAGTGTTAATACTATCCGGCTTACCTGCCCAACCTGCATATCCGAATTGAAGTAGGAAGTGATCATTTGGGCGGTTGCTCATATCAATTTGTGGCTTCTTTTTGGTCTCTTCAGTTTTTTCCTGTGCCAACAGTGAAGTTGAAAGTAAAATTGTACAAAGGGCGAACGATAAAATCTTCTTCATAATGTTTTAATAGTGGACAAATGTATTTTCATCCCGGTTAACAAAAGGTTAAACCACCTTTTTATTATAAAAAAAGCGGAACATTGTTCCGCCTTTGGATTGGGATATGATAAAAATTTCGGTCATATCCCTTGATAAGTGGATCCTGCAGGGAACGATCCTGCGACCCCCTGATTATGAGTCAGGTGCTCTAACCAACTGAGCTAAGGATCCAAGACTGCTTAACAGTCAAATTCATTTCAAAAATATAAGAACTATATGCGACCCTCCCGAAATATTCGGAAGGGTCAAACCGACAAGATTTGGTGTCTTTCGAATAAGAGGTTGCAAAAATATAAAAAACCATTGTAAAACACCGTTTTATATTAATGTTATTCTTAGAATTATATAGCTTGTTTATAACCGGGATTTACCAGATAAAAAACTTCTTTTTAGTATGGCTTTTAAAAATAATCAAATTGATTTGGATAGATTATTTTCAAATACCTTTTTTCCTGCATTAAACAATTAATTTATTTCAGATTTTAAATAAAAGAGGTTGCAAAAAATTTGGTTTCAGACCTTTTAATGAAGGGGATTGAAAAAGTCCTAATTGACAGCCTTGGAAAAGTACCCATGTAAAATGGATCAGGTATATACTGGAGGTTTATCAATGGGTGGTATGGGTGTGTTTGAATTAGTAAAAAGAATGCCAAAGACTTTTGCAGCAGCTTTTCCTATTTGTGGCGGAGCGAATCCTGTTACAGCCTCCAGAATGAAAAAAACTAGTTGGTGGATATTTCATGGAGCAAAAGACGATG
>JAHEMN010000095.1 GCA_024643645.1 Chitinophagaceae bacterium
ACCCCGGCCTTACAACCGGGGTTTTTAATACGTTGATGGAAATGTCAAAAAATAAAAGAGTAATTGTTATTGCCGGACCAACGGCTGTTGGAAAAACAGCAGTGGCGATAGAATTGGCAAAACTTTTTCGAACAGAAATTATTTCTGCAGATAGTCGTCAGTGTTATAAAGAATTAAATATTGGTGTGGCAAGGCCCTCTGAAAAAGAACTTGATGCAGTGAAGCATCATTTTGTTGCATCACATTCTATACAAGAAGATGTGACAGCAGTCAGTTTTGAACAATATTCATTAAAAAAGGTTGAAGAATTATTTAAAGAACATGATGATGTTATATTGGTAGGAGGTACGGGGCTTTATATAAAAGCATTTTGTGAAGGATTGGATATAATACCTGATGTTGATCCTGCAATACGTAAGAGGGTAGTGGTAGCATTTGAAAATAATGGGCTGCGTTGGTTGCAAGAACAGCTAAAAGAGAAAGACCCCTCTTTCTATAGTACGGGAGAAATAAAGAATCCGCAACGAATGATGCGGGCATTAGAAGTTTTTGAAAGTACGGGTAATTCGATCTTATATTATCGTAAAGGTAATAAGGTCAAGAGAGATTTTTCTATTGTTAAAGTTGGTTTAGAATTGCCAAGGGAAGAATTGATAGAACGAATAAATAGGAGAGTTGATCTAATGATACATCATGGTTTGGTGGAAGAGGTTAAACAGTTATTACCATATAAATATTTGAATGCATTGCAAACCGTCGGATATCAAGAGTTAATAGATTATATGGAAAGGAAATGCTCCTTGGAAGAGGCAATAGAACGAATAAAAATAAATTCCCGTCAATATGCAAAACGGCAGTTAACCTGGTTTAAAAAAGATAAAGAGATAGAATGGTTTGCGCCAGGGGAAATAAAAGAGATTATTAAGTATATCAGTTAGGATAAAAAAAGAACCCCATTTGTAAAACAAGAGGGGTTCTTTTTTATAAGCAATTGGCGGTGGTTTATGGGAATATGCCCAGTTCAGCGTAGCTGGTACCAACTTTATTGATAGCTACTACATAGGCTGCAGTACGCATGTCTGGAATTTCAGGGTCTTCTAACCATTTATTCATTATCTCATTTGTTGCAGAGATCATCGTTTCCTCCAGTCCACTGTATACAAGATCTACTTCATCTGGACCATGCAAAATAAACTCTCTTTCAGAATCTTTAACTTTCTTACCACTCATTTCTTCGATCTGACCAAGAATATGTGCATTAAGATTCTCAGTAAAACGTTTTTCTAAACGGCCGTAACGTACATGGCTCAGGTTTTTTAACCATTCAAAATAAGAAACGGTAACGCCTCCTGCATTCAGATACATATCAGGAACAACCAAAACTCCTTTTTTAATGAATATCTCATCAGCTTCAGGAGTTAATGGTCCGTTAGCAGCCTCGCCAATAATTTTAGCTTTTACACGGGGTGCATTTTCGCCATTGATTACATTCTCTAAAGCAGCAGGAATCAGGATATCACATTCCATTTCCAGCATATCTTCTTTCTTTGCGAAGTCTTTGGAGGCAGGATATGTAAGAATGGTACCAGTTTTTTGACGGAATTTAAATACATCATCAACATCAAGACCCTCTTCATTGTAAATAGCACCATCATGTTCAGATAGGCCAACAATGATAGCACCGGCATCCTGAAAGAATTTTGCTGAGTGATAACCAACATTACCTAAACCTTGAACTGCTACTTTTTTTCCTTCAACTCCGGTAGTAAGGCCCAGTTTCTTCATTACTTCAGCATTATTACATACTTCTCTCAATCCAAAGAAAACGCCAAGGCCTGTTGCTTCTCTTCGGCCTCGAACACCACCTTGTGTCACAGGCTTACCTGTTACACAACCTGCAGCGTCAATCTCACCTGGATGCATAGCAGAATAGGTGTCAAGTATCCATGCCATTTCTCTTTCACCGGTTCCGTAATCAGGTGCTGGTACATCAGTACCCGGGCCAATAAAATTTTTCTTAATTAATTCAGCAGTATATCGACGGGTAATTTTTTCCAGTTCATAGGTAGTATATTCTTTCGGGTTTATTTTAATACCACCTTTACCACCACCAAAAGGTACATTTACAATTGCACATTTATAGGTCATTAATGCAGCTAAAGCCATTACTTCATCCTGGTTCACTTCAGCGGCAAAACGAATTCCGCCTTTGCATGGTAATTTGTGATGAGAGTGTTGCACACGGTAAGCTTCAATTACTTCTATATTACCATTATCTCTTTTTACCGGGAAACGCATTCTGTAAACGGCATTACAAGCTTTGATTTGAGTAAGAATTCCTTCATCCCATTTTGTGTGTTTGGCAGCTTTGTCGAAGCTTTTTTCTACAGCTCCAAAAAAACTATAATGTTGGTCTGACATGTTTTTTGTTTTTTTGCAATCGTTATATTAAATGCAAGGTAAGTGTTACTGATAATACAAGCACCTTGCTGCTTGAATTAATTTTCTTTTTCGAGTTTACTTATTTTTTTATCTAATCTGATTATATATAATATTAAGCCCAATAGAATAGTAAGCATAACGGCAACAACAACATATATTCTGCCGTTACTCCGCATAGTATCAGCCATTTCGACTTCTTTTTCCTGTGCTATTAAAGTAATAGATGCAAGCATCAATATTAATAGCATTCCGGTATTTTTTAAAACCTTTATCATGAAGTCAATTTTTTTTCTATTAACAAGCTTATTCTTATTTTAAGTGTAGTGATCCAAACACCCAACAATGTCCAGCCGATTACTGCAGGATAAAAAACCATTCTCATATTTCCACTTATATCATTTTTTACATCCAATGCAGGGTTTCCTTCATTTCCCGGATGTAAGCTTGGTAAAATCCTTGGTAATATCCATATAGCAGGGAATAACATAGTGTAAGCAAAGATGTTATAAACAGAACTTATTCTTGCTTTTTTATCTATATCCTGAATAGAATCCCTTAATATCAAGTAAGCAAAATATACCAGGAGGGCTATTGCGGCACCTATCAACTTTGGATCCCTTGCAATACTGCTAAATGAATTATAAACAGGTTTATTGGGATCGGCCCAGGTATATGATGCCCAGATCGCACCGGTTATGTAACCTAGAATTCCAAATACAATTCCTACTATGGCAAATTGCCTTGCGTAGATATCATATTTAATATCAAGATTACGGAGATAACGGATTGCATTAACAACAGAAACTGTGAAAAGTATCATCATTGCAAACCACATACAGACATGAAAATATAAATTACGTATGGTTTCCTGCAAAGCAGGAAGTGCAGGCACTTTTAATAATAAACCAGCTATAAAAGTATAGATCAGCAATAGCACACCTGTAATCTTCCACCAGGGCCTGTACATATAGTTTTTTGCTTCCGTCATCTCGTGGCCATTAGTAATAAATGGCCTTATAAATGTGTTGGCAAAAATAAGGGGAAAACTGAATATGAAATGAAAGAATGTAGTATTGAAAATTAAATATTGAAACTGTAATTATTCTTTTTCTAAACTTTTAATCTGTTTATTAGGAACTGTTCAATGATTTGTTAATCCTTCCAAAGAAATGGGAAAAGAATAACTGCAAGAAGAATTACCATTATATCCAATGCAATTAATAAAAGTACTGTTGTAGCTGAAATAGTTAGTAATGGAGCGAAAGCCGCATTAGATAATTTCATTAAAAGTAAAAGCTGAGGTATAATGATTGGAAATCCTAATACAGCCATTATTGCGGCATTTTGTTGTGCTTTGGCAGCTATTGCAGCAAGGAAAGTGAATATCAGGCTTAAACTCCAGCCTCCCAGTAATACCAAACCGATGAATTGTGCTGCTTTTTCTAAAGGATTGCCTAAAAACAAGGTAAATAAAAGCAGGCTTAGCAAACTCATTATCAACATCAGGATAGAATTGAAAAGTAATTTTGCTAAAACAAAATTTGATGGGCTTGTAATAGAATAATAGTATAACATTCTGCCACGGCTTTCTTGTAGAAAGCTTTTTGCCACTGCATTGATACAAACAAATAACTGGATTACCCAAAACAACCCATTCCATACTTTGCTTTCCGGAGAATCCATTGCATTGAACAAAACAAAAATTGTAGCACCGATATATAATAGGATGCCATAAAAACTATACTGCTGTCTTATTTCCAGTAATAATTCTTTTTTAAAAAGCGTAGTTATATGACGTATTGCAGTTATAAGAGATCTATTTGAAGCGAAAATACATATTACTATAATTAGAGATGGCGTTTATTATATTAAATTGCAGAAAATTGAAATTCATGAAAAAATTGTTATACCTGATCCTTGTGTGTGGAATATTCTTTGGTACTATAACTGTTGAGTCTTGCCAGTCCACGAAATCTTCCACCGCTTCCAGAATGTTAAAATTTAATTTCGAAAAGGGGAAAGGGTATGATTATGAAATGATCATGAATATGGACCAGAATGTTATGGGCCAGAAAACACAAATGGATATGACCACCTATTATTCAATGGATGTAGTGGAAGATGATGGTTCAATTAAAACTGTTAATGCTACTTATGACCGTTTTAAGATGAAAATGGATTTTTCTGGATTTAACATCGAAGTGGATTCTGACAAACCACTACCAAATTTTGGAGAAGAGCTAAATAAGCCATTAAAAATGTTGAATGGATTATTGGGAGCAGTTAAAGGCAGAAAATTTGTTATGAAAATTAATGATGAAGGTGAAATTCTTGATATAAGTGGATTTGAAAATATGGCTCAATCTATTGTTGATTCTTTAGAATTGGGTGAAGAAAAAGGAAAGGAATTGGTAAAAAAATTTAACGAGCAATTCAATAAAGAAAAAATAAAGGACCAGTTTGCAAGGATACTATACATTTTTCCCAATAAAGAAGTGAAGGTTGGAGATAGTTGGGTAAAGTCTACGACTTCAATGGGTATGGGTGGTGGGAAATATATTTCAACTTACACAGTTACTGAAATAGAAGGTGATATTGTTACATTAGATGAAAAAAGTATTATAGAGAGTACTTCTGATGGAGATAAAATGAAAGGAACTTTAAGCGGAACATTAATCATCGATAGCAGATCCGGATTGGTAGTTTCTGCAGATCAGGATTTGAAAATAAATTCTGAAGCAAAAGGAAAGTCAATAGAAATGGTAGGGAAAACAAAAGTCAGGGGTAAGGCAAGATAGTAAACTGCACTACATTATTATTTTAAATCATAGCATTTTCTGCAACGTGGTTCATATGCATCTGTAGCACCCAGCATTACCTGGTCTTCATTTGGAATTTTTCGGTAAGAATAGTTAGCCATGTTGCCACATTGCATACATATAGCATGTAATTTAGTTACATAATCAGCTTTTGCCATTATATAAGGCATTTGGCCAAAAGGTTTTCCTAAATAATCCATATCCAGTCCGGCTACTATAACTCTTATGCCACGATGGGCTAACTCGTCACAAACATTTGCAATTTCATTGTCAAAAAACTGGGCTTCATCAATACCAATTACATCAACTTCTCCTGCCATTAATAAGATCTTTTGAGAATTGTCAATAGGAGTTGACTGAATGGCTGATGCATCATGAGATACAATTTTAACTTCATCATATCTCACATCAATTGCAGGCTTGAATATTTCAACTTTCAAATTCGCAATTTTTACTCTTTTTAATCGGCGGATCAACTCTTCAGTTTTTCCACTGAACATAGAGCCACAGATAACTTCTATACTTCCTCTTCTTTCACCACTGGTATTCGGTTCAATAAACATTGTTAAGATTTGTTATGAGTTTCTGGTTTTTGATATTATTGGCAAACTGTTTGTAACTTTAAACGTCAGAAAAACAGGCCGTAAATATAAATCAATGGAACGAATTGAAACTCTCATCAATAAATTAAAAGAACAGTATGAGCAAAATGCTGATCAGTCTGTCCTTTTAGGTACTGTTCAGTTATTACAATTTGAGCTTACCAAAGTAATGACGACTGACCAGCATAGTCTTGGCACTCCAAAAGTGGCTGTGGTATTGCCTTCTACAAACTTTTCAATTCCAAATCAGGAAGAATTTGAAAAATATGGCCCCAAACCTCAGAAAAAAGATCCGGGTGTAAAAGAAGTAAAAGAAACCTTGTTAGTTGAAGATGATTCAGTTTCTGTAGTTCAGAAAAACGGACAATTGGATATGATGTTTGATCCAATGATGGAAATTCCAACCCTTTCGCATCAACCAAAGGAAATTAATGATGCCGGATCAAAGGAAACTTCATTAAATGACAGGTTAAAGCAGGCAAAGCCTGAGATTGTAGAACGATTAAAAGAAACACCTGTAAAAGATTTAAGAAAAGCAGTAGGTATAAATGATCGATTTCATTTCATCAATGAACTTTTCAGGGGTGATGAAAGTATGTATGAACGTTGCATTAAAACGATTAATAGTTTTAATATTTATGCAGAGGCTGAATATTGGATTACCAGGGAATTAAAAGTGAAACTTGGGTGGCATAATGAAAACGAAACTGTAAAACTGTTTGATCAACTTGTTAAAAGACGTTTTTCCTGAATATAATCTACAATGATCTCCGTGGCACCTTTATTTTTTTGTACAAATTCCTTCGCTGCATTACTTCTTAGTTCGTATTCGTCTTGATTGATCAATAAGGCTTCAATTAATTCCTTCAGCATCAACCCATTTTTTCTTTCATCATTAAATGGCAATCCGCCCCCGGCTTTTACAAGCTCCACCGCTTCAACGTATTTATGATAATATAGGCCAAAAAGAACAGGTTTGCCATAAACTGCGGCTTCTAAAACGTTATGAACACCATTTGATGTTAATCCACCTCCGATATATGTTATAGTTGCATATTGATATAAACTTGAAAGCATCCCTATATTATCTATGATAAGAATTGAACAATTAGAAATCAGTTCAGTCTCTTTAGTCAATTCAGAAAATAAAATGCTTTCCGGATATAGCTCTTTTATTGAAATTAAATGACTTTCATTTATTTCATGAGGGGCTATGATCATTTTTAATGAAGGGTTCCCAATAGTTGTAAAAGCTTTTTGCAAAACTAATTCATCTTCAGGCCAGGTACTTCCGGCAATGATTGATTTGCTATTTCCTATAAATTTTTCAATTACCGGAATTTTTTCAGATGTTGATGCTATTGCTATTACCCTGTCATACCTGGTATCACCTGCAAAAGAACAGATATCTGATAACCCAAGTTCGTCAACTAATTTTTTTGATTCATGTGTTTGAACAAAAAGATGATTAAAGCGGGAAAGCATTTTACGCTGAAGTTTTCCATACCATTTAAAGAACGACATGTCTTTTCTGAATAATGCAGAGATTAATAGTAATGGGATGTTTCTATATTTTATTTTCTTTAAATAATAAAACCAGAATTCATACTTCACAAAAATTACTAACTCAGGATGAACGATCTCTAAAAACTTTTTTGCATTTTGAGTACCATCCAATGGAAGATAAAATACCCAATCTGCACCATTATAATTTTTTTGAACCTCATAACCTGATGGGGAGAAAAAAGTCAATAAGATCTTATGGTCCTTATATTGTTTTTTTAGTTTTTCAATTACCGGACGGCCTTGCTCAAATTCACCCAACGATGCACAATGAAACCAGATCGTTTTGTCATCAGCAGAAATGGCATTTTTCAGATGTTTAAAAATGTCTTTTCTTCCTTGAACCCATTTTTTTGCCTTTGTGTTGAAGGCAGAAGCGATGTAAGTGGTTACTTTAAAAAGCCACAAAAAAATATTATAGAATATTACAGACAAACTATTGGTTTTGAATATTCAGCAAATGTAAAAGCATTCGTGTAAACTACCCTTATTTTACTATTTTTGCGGCACTAATTAATAAGCTACAGATATGCGACCCATCCAAATGGTGGATACTAAAACCCAGTACCAGAAAATAAAATCACAGGTTGATAGGGCGGTTATAGACGTAATGGAAAGCTCAGCATTTATTAATGGAAAAGCAGTGCAGGACTTTGCTAAAAACCTTGCTGATTATGTTGGTACAAAAAATGTAATTCCATGCGCAAATGGGACAGATGCAATTCAGATAGCATTAATGGCTCTTGGCTTAAAACCAGGCGATGAAGTAATTACTCCATCTTTTACTTACATCGCAACTACAGAAGTTATTGCATTATTGAATTTGACACCTGTTTTCGTAGAAGTTGATCCAAATACATTTTGTATTGATCCTTCTTCTCTTGAGAAGGCAATCACATCTAAAACAAAAGCAATTGTTCCTGTTCACCTATACGGCCATGCGGCTGATATGGAACCCATAATGGCAATTGCTAAAAAAAATGATCTGTTTATAATAGAGGATAATGCACAGGCAATTGGTTGTGAATATACTTTTTCAAATGGCAGTAAAAAGAAAACCGGAACTATAGGTCACATCGGTACAACCTCTTTTTATCCTTCAAAAAATTTAGGCGGCTTTGGTGATGGTGGTGCAATTTTTACAGATGATGATGAACTGGCAGTTAAAATAAGAATGATAGCCAATCATGGACAAAGTAAACAATATTATCATGATGTAGTTGGTTGTAACAGCAGATTAGATTCAATTCAGGCTGCTGTTTTGGATATTAAATTAAGGCACCTTGATGAATATAATAAAGCGAGAAGGGAAGCTGCTGGTTATTATGACAGAGCATTTGCAGGTCAACCGAAAATTAAGACACCATTCCGGCATGATAATTCTTACCATGTTTTTCATCAATATACTTTGCAATTGAATGGCGTTGATCGGAACGGATTAAAAGAATTTCTGGCTTCACATAATATTCCGGCAATGATATATTATCCGGTGCCTGGACATAAGCAAAAAATGTTTGAGCAATTTAATACTGCTTCACTCGATATGCCTGTTACGGATATGCTTACAGAAAAGGTCATTTCATTGCCAATACATACTGAATTGGATGAAGAGCAACTGCAATTCATTACTTCAAAAGTGTTAGAATTTATTAATAAATAAATCTTTACAAATACATGTACAGGGAATTGCTAGATAGAAAGGAAAAGTTAGCTGTAATTGGTTTGGGCTATGTTGGGCTACCAATTGCTCTGGAGTTTGCAAAAAAGATCTCAGTAATTGGATTTGATATCAATCCCAAAAGGGTTGAGTTGATGAAAAAAGGAATTGATCCCAGCAATGAATTGGTAAAAGAAGATTTCGATAGTTGTGATATCACATTCACTGATTCTTTAGATGTATTAAGGGAAGCAAAATTCTTTATTGTTGCCGTTCCAACACCTGTTGATGAACATAATGTTCCTGATCTTACGCCGGTTCAGAAAGCTTCTGAAACGATTGGAAAAGTGATAAAGAAAGGAGATTATGTTGTTTTTGAATCAACAGTTTATCCCGGTTGTACAGAAGAAGATTGTATACCTATTATTGAAAAACTATCCGGGTTAAAAGATAAAATAGATTTTAAATCAGGTTATTCTCCTGAAAGGATTAATCCCGGGGATAAAAATCACACACTTTCTTCTATTATCAAAGTTGTTTCTGGATGTGATACAGAATCACTGGAGGAAATTGCAAAAGTGTATGAATTGGTTGTAAAAGCTGGTGTACACCGGGCTTCTTCAATAAAAGTTGCTGAAGCTGCCAAGATCATTGAGAATACCCAGAGGGATCTCAATATTGCTTTAATGAATGAATTATCCATCATTTTCAACATGATGAATATTAATACATATGAAGTTTTGGAAGCTGCAGGTACAAAATGGAATTTTTTAAAATTTCAACCCGGGCTCGTTGGAGGACATTGTATAGGGGTAGATCCATACTACCTTACTTATAAAGCAAGTGAATTAGGTTACGATGCTGAAGTGATTCTTGCAGGAAGAAACATTAATGATAATATGGCTAAGTATGTTGCAAAAACTGTTGTACAACATATCATTAAAAATTCCGGCGATGTTAAATCAGCAAAGGTGTTGATTAAAGGTGCTACATTCAAAGAAAATGTAAGTGATATCCGCAATTCAAAAGTTGCGGATGTTGTAAAGGCATTAAAATCGTATTATGTAAATGTGGATGTTGAAGATCCTCATGCTGACTCGGATGAACTAAATCATGAATATGGATTTGGTCTTTCAAAAGTCATTGCTAATGACTATGATGTTGTAATTATCACTGTTCCTCATAATGCTTATTTGGATCATGACGATGAGTATTATGTAAGCATTACCAAACCACATGGTATGGTTGCAGATCTGAAGGGTATGTATAGAAACAAAATTAATAACCGAACTTACTGGAGTTTATAATTATGCCATTTATTAAAACTGATTTTCCTGGTTTGCTGGTTTTCGAGCCGAATGTATTTGAAGACAGTCGTGGGTATTTTTTTGAAGCATATAATGAAAAAAATTTTCAACAGGAAGGAATAGATATTCGTTGGGTGCAGGATAATCAATCTTCTTCTACTTATGGTGTAATAAGAGGATTACATTATCAACTGGATCCTTATGGTCAAACAAAATTGGTAAGAGTATTAAGAGGAAAAATTTTGGATGTTGTTGTTGATATAAGAAAAGATTCGCCGATGTATGGGAAAAGCTATACAAAAGTTTTATCCGCTAAGAATAAAAGACAATTATTTATTCCAAAAGGTTTTGCTCATGGCTTTTCTGTTTTAAGTGAGAGGGCAGAAGTGTTGTATAAATGTGATGGATATTATAATAAAGAAAGTGAAGGGGGAATCATTTATAATGATGCGGCATTGGAGATAGATTGGCGTATAACTGATGAAGAAGCAGTTGTTTCTGATAAAGACAAGATCTTACCTACGTTATCAGAATGTAAGAATACATTTGTATTTCAAAATTAATGAGTAATACTCCTAAAATACTTGTAACAGGTGCTAACGGTCAGTTAGGAAATGAATTGAAGCAACTATCTGTAAACTATCCGCAGTTTGATTTTACATTTCTTAACAGGGATGAATTACCATTAAATGATATTGAAAAAATAGAAAGCTATTTTAAAGAGCATCAATATGATTTTTTGATCAATTGTGCAGCTTATACTGCAGTTGATAAGGCGGAATCAGAAAAAGAATTAGCTTTTAGTATTAATGCGACAGCAGTTGGAAAATTAGCGGCGATTTGTAGCAAAAGCAATACAAAATTCATCCATCTTTCTACTGATTACGTTTTTGATGGTAAGGCAAATGTGCCTTATAAAGAGACTGATGCTACAAACCCTCAATCAGTTTACGGAGCCTCTAAACTGGAAGGTGAAAGGCTGGTAATGAATGAAAATTCAGATAGTATTATCATCCGTACATCATGGGTGTACTCGGCATTTGGAAAGAACTTTGTAAAAACGATGTTGCGGTTATTTCAGGAAAAAGAAGAGATCAATGTGGTAAATGATCAGTTTGGCTCTCCAACATATGCCAGAGACCTGGCAAAAGCGATCATGCAGATCATTACCTCTGGTCAATGGTATCATGGTATATTTAATTTCAGCAATAATGGCATTATTAGTTGGTTTGATTTTGCCAATGCGATAAAAAGAATATCAGGTAGTAATTGTAAGATCAATCCAATTCCAACTTCATCTTATTCAACACCGGCAAAAAGACCGGCCTGGTCAGTTCTTGAAAAAAGTAAAATTCAACAACATTTTGGTATCCAGTTTAGAAACTGGGAGGAAAGCCTTGCAGAATGTATAAAAGAAATAAAAAACCCCGCTGATTAGCGGGGCTTTTTGTTGACCCATAAGGATTCGAACCTTAAATGACTGAACCAAAATCAGTAGTGTTACCATTACACCATGGGTCAATCCTTTTCCAAAATTGCTTTTGGGAGTGCAAAAATAGGGGTTGAAAACCTTCCTCCCAAATGGATTTTTAATATTTTATACAGTCTGTGATTGTTTTATTCCTTCCAATTCTTCTCTTTGCTTTAATTCCTTGATCTTATCGAGTGCCCTGGCTACTACATCACACATAATGGTATATAATGCACCCTCTTTTGCATTTTCATAAATATGATCCAATGCCTGATCTTCATTTGGAATAATGATAGTAGGAATGTTGGGATTAACGTTGTCAATACCCTCTTTTAAAAGGTTAATGATCTCATCAGCTG
>JAHEMN010000096.1 GCA_024643645.1 Chitinophagaceae bacterium
ACCATCAAAGTCATCTGTAATACCCACTATTGACGATCCGCCACTTTCTGCTTGTGTCGCAATGCCAGTATTTAAATGCAAAAATGTTGCGAGTGATCCATTCGTACTCAGGAAAGGAGGATTTTCTCTTACTGAACTATTATCTTTTGGAGCAACTGCAGCTTTGTATGGAGCCAATGTCTGGTAATCATTTGTTCCGTCTGTAAAAACCAGGTTGGTCGCAGATGGGGTTCCACCAAAAAACAAATTGTTGTTACTGGCAATATCATAATTATCCAATGCAACCAGACTCCTTCTAAATGCTGCAATTACAGCAGCTCCTGAAGCTGAACTGTTATTGACAATAATATTATTTCGCATTATCAAATTTGCAGTAGTTGCTGTAGCGCTTGCAGTATGATAAACACCACTGGCACCAAAATTGGTGCCCGATGAAGAAGCTGCAATATAAATTGAATTATAATATAGTTCGATTGAAGTGTTTGCTACTGTGGAAGTAATACCAATTCCTCTTATAGCATCTGTACCGCCTGCTGTACTTGCGGTTAAATTACCAATCAAATTATTATAGATCTTCGCTGCAGAATTAGTTGTTCCACTGGAAACTAAAATACCTGTAATCAATCCAGCAGTTGTTCCAGTAGAAGAACTGGAAAGGTCATAAACTTTATTTTTATAGATATTTAATGCTGATGCACCTCCGGATCCATTTGAAATGCCATAAACAGTTCCAGCACCAGATAAATTATAAATAAGATTTTGATATACATTTCTAGTATTAGCGATAGTCAGATTTACTCCATACATTGTTCCGCTTCCACCGGTAATATTAGAGATTGTATTATTATTAACTTGTTGTGTATGACCTGAAGCTGTAGTTGAATTTATTCCATAAAAAGTACTGGTACCGGTTAAAGAAATATTGCTGAAATTGTTTCCTGAAACAACTTCTGTGCCACTTCCAGGTGAGCCATTATTGTAATAACAATAAAAAGTTCCACTCGCCCCGGTTCTATTAATTGTGCCTGATGTGCTATTGTTATTAATAATTTTTGTACCAACTGTACTATTCGATGCATAAATTAAGTATGCGGTAGCAGTTGATGATATAGTAGCTGCGTTAAAAGTATTATTACTGAAAGATTCTGTAGAAACTGTGTTGCCATTATATAATCCGTAAGTAGATGAAGATGCAGAACTATTATTCAAAGTAAGGGAATTGTTATTTCCAACAACATCACCACTTACTGTAGAGTAAAATACTCCATATAGAGAAGATCCATGTGGAGATCCACCACCACCTGCATTATCAATAGTATTATATGCAACATTTGCATTATTTGTATAAATAAAATAAACTCCGTATGTGGTTGAGACAGATCCGCCACCAAAATTCTGAATAGTATTTCCCTGACCAACTTGACCTATTGTAAAATTTTGATCATAAAAAGTTGATGCACTGCTTCCTCTGCAATAAATACCTGCATGTACATTTTGAATTGTATTACCGGTAATTGTAACATTTTCAGTTCGACCAGAATTTGCAGAAACCGTTACTCCGGTTGCAGATGAAACAGAAGTTGTACCATTGCCTATGTAAATTCCAATAACATATGCACTGGATCCTTTAGTCATGGTTATCACAGCATTCTTTATACTGATATTCTGACATGCATTTGTTGCTGTTTTTGAAGTAAGATAACCATATTCAATTCCTTGCTGAGATGCAGACACATCAAGACCATTAAAATGTATATTGTCTGTTCCATCAATACGAATAACAGCGTCTCCTAAACCTCCAAGCGAACTTGTTGCATTAGTCCCGGCGTCTGTTCTTGTAACGACAGGATTTGCTCCAACACCACTTTTCATAAAAGTGATTGCATTGGCCAGATCGCCTGCCAGAGTTATTGTTAACTGAGATGTTACTGACTCAGAAGTACCAGCCACCAGGTTGAATGTAACCGGGCCGGATAAAGTTGTAACAGTATTCAAGTCAGTAATAGCTGCAGCTAATGAAGGATAAGCTGCTAACATATTGGGTGTTGTATTGGTATTACCTGTTACTGTAACTGTAATTTGTGCGTAGCTGAATGTTGATAATAATGCAAGAATCAGCAGGAAGTATAATTTCCTCATAATCAGAGTTTGGTTTTAAAAAAAAATGAAAGACCAGAAATCAGTCTATAATGCCTAAGGTATCTCATTTTAACTTTCTATCAATGCTTTTTATATTATTTTTTAGTTTGTCAATTCGCTTATTAATTCTAACAATAAAAAACCTCCGATCTGCTTTTTGCAAATCGGAGGTTGAGCTAAATTTTTGATTAAGAAATTGTTATGGTGTATATACAATTATACTTGTGCCTTTACGAATAAATCCATTCTCTGTATTATATAACATAAGATGGTAAACCCCGCTTGGCATTTTATCCATATTTACCGGTACTATACTGCCATATCCCAACCCACTGAATTCCTGTGTTGACACTAATTTTCCATCACTTGCATAGATCTTAACACCAAGACGGCTGTACAGATCAGTATTCAGTCTTATGTTGAATCGACCATTATTCGGGTTTGGATACACATATACTGCTGTAAATGCATTCAGCAAAAGATGCCTTTCATTACATTCATTTACCTGTACTATTGATGTTTTTGTGGTTGTACACCCATTTGTAGTAACTGCATATGAAATAGTTTGTACTCCTAACCCGGCAACTGACGGGGTGAATGTGGAACCAGTAACACCGGTACCCGTCCAAACACCTCCGCTAACAGAAGCAGACAGCGCAAAAGCAGGATCTGAAATACAAAGTATAGCCGGATTATTATTAATTGTAAAATCAGGCAAAGCATTAACGGTGATGGTGGCTGCATTTGAAGTTACAGGTCCGCAACTACCGGTTACAAGGCATCGATAACGATAGCCGTTTTGGCCCAACATTATACTTGTTAATGGAAATGATGCAGTAGTGGCTCCAACCAAATTGGTATATGTAACTCCATTATCTGTACTTAACTGCCATTGATAATTGCTTACAGTTCCTGTAATACCAACAGTGAGTGTATGATTTGCATACTGGCACAAACTGATGCTGGCAGGCTGAGTAGTAATACTAACCGGCACCGAAATAGTAAGTGTTGCAGCATTTGAATTAATTGCAGGACCGCAACTGGTCAATACACATCTGTATTGGTAACCAGTCATTCCTGCAACAGAACTACTGATATTTAAAGTAGTTGTTGTAACTCCGGAATAAGGAGCAGTGTTTGCCAGATTTACAAACCCGCTTCCTGTATTTACCTGCCATTGATAAGCGGTGGCTCCGGTTGCTGTTATTGAGAATGAGGAAGCTATATTTTCACATACGGTAACATTTGTTGGATGAGAATTTACTACTGCAACAGTCCCGGTATTTAATACAGCACTATTTGAATTAACTGGCCCACTACAGGTATTACTTACAGCACATCTGTATAAATAACCATTCATTCCTGCCGTTACATTTGTAATAGATAAGGTTCCGGTTGTTACCCCAGAATAAGGAGCAGTATTTGTAAGATTTACAAAACCACTACCCGTATTTACCTGCCATTGATAACTTGGCGTAGTACCAGTTGCTGCTACACTATATGTTGCATTACCACCAACACAAGTATTTACAACTGTTGGTTGTGTTGAAATAGAAACAGGTAAACATCCCTGAATTATATAAGTGATAGTATCTGAATAGGATTGACGAACCGCAGAGCTATTGAATAAATTAGATCTCATCTGCACAGCAGCTTCACTTTTTAATTCAATATCATCTACCCACCATCCTCCATTAACAGGCGCAGTATTATCATCTGACCCAAACCTGAATCTTATTTTTATGGACTGTCCGGCATAAGATGACAAGTTAACAATGGACTGAATAAATCCCGCACCACTATTTCCTGTAAACGCTGCTCTCCCGGCAAGATTACTTCCGGTGCCCAAAGAACTATTATATCCGTTCTTAATAAATTTTGAGCCAAGGTCACTCCAGGTAGCACCATTATTGGTACTAACCTCTACAACGCCACCATCCCAACCAGCTTCTGTATCATATTTATGCCAAAAACTTAGTGAGGAATAATTTGATGCTGTATTCGGATTTAAGAGAAACTGTGCTGTTGTTGCCAATTGAAGATCCGTTTGTAATGCAGATGAATTAGGTGCAAAAAATGCGTTTGGTGAACTGTTGGCAGAAGTTGTAGAAACAGTCCAAACCACTCCATTAACTGATGTTGGTGTCCAGCTAGCTGGTATTGCAGCAGCAGCAACAGGCTCATTAAAATGAGTAACGGGTGCAAAATAAGTTCCGGCATTTACTGATACCACGACTGGAAAGCTTTGCATTTGTCCGGCTGATAAATTAACCGGGCTAAAAGTAACAGTTCGATTACCTGCATTATAAGAACCTCCGCTAACATATGTCACATTAGTTGGCAAAGTATCAGTAATAAAAAAGTTGTTGACATTACCACAAACATCTGCTGAAACTTTATTTGTATATGTTACATTCTGACTTTCCTGTACTGTTTGTAAATTTTCATTTAAAACAATATCTGCGCCATTTCCCTGAAAACTTGGGGTTTGATCCGTAACACTAAAAGATGACCCTTGAGAAGCACCGCGGCCCATTCCTCTTTTTGCAAATGCAGCCCATATTGAACAGCTATATTGAGCTCCAAAAAATAACGTGTCGGCTTTTAATATTCCATTTCTTACATCGATATAACCGGGGTTGCAAGGCTGAAGTTTCATACCCTCTATCACCAGCTTCAAGGCTGCTGTATTACCACCTGCTCCTGCAGGGTTAAATAAATTTGGGTTGATGCCAGCTTGTTGGATTAAAGACCATGTCATTTCCCATAAAACTGTACATAAGTATTCTCCAAGATTATGCACTTGTGAAGGCATTGTAGCTGAATAAACCAGAGGGTTTATTGCCATATTGGTTGAATAGCGAAAATTTCTGATTCCTGTTCCCGTAGGTGGTTGATTCGCAGCATAAGTACCGATGCCCCTACCTAATGCTCCGTCCGTAATATTGGCAGTTGCCCAATCAGTGGTAAGCATTAAACCAAAATAATCACTCCACCCTTCACCACCTTGCTCAGCATTACTCAAACAACCTGAAGCTGTAGGGCCACCAGTAAGACGGTTACTGATACCATGTCCATATTCATGAACAATAATACCATTATCAAGATCACCATCTCTATCAGGATTGGGGGCCGTCCATAAATACATCCTCATTCTTCCCCTGCCTCCATCTGCAGGAGTTGAAAAGTTTGCATTATTGTTTCCTGCGCCACTTTGAGCCAATGCCATTACATCATCATTACCTGCTCCACCACGTCCCTGGTTATTTGATTGGAAGTTGCCCGAAGCTTCATCAAAGCCATGTAAATAAGTAACATCATGAATGATATTATTCCAATAAAACAGGTTCGTAATTGCAAACTGCTGAAAAGCAGGTGTAGTAGGAGCTACAGTATAATCGGGTGGAAAATTAAATGTCAATGGGTCAGGTGTTGAACTGGTTGCCGGAGTACCTGTATTTTGATTGGCTGCAGCTCTGTCTTCAGTAGCCCAAACATTATTTCCTCTTGTAATTGTATAATCAGTTGTACCGTTACTATGCCATTTCAAACTCGTTGCATTACCAGGTGCCATTGTCCAGGGATCTGTATGAGTAGTAGCTGTACCACCGGGATGAGTTGGACTTTCAGCCGGATATTTTATTACCAGATAAGTAGCCCCATTAATAATTGGCATTGAATATTGTAGCTTAAATTCCGGTACTGAAGTTCTTAATGCAACATATGTTTGTTGTAATACCTTTTGAGCAGATAAATTATTATCTTCTTCTCTATGCCAACTATCATAAACAGTAAGGTTGTTCATATCTATAACTGAATTATCCTGCGCATCCATTCTTATCACCCACATATCCGCAGAATTGTTTGGGGCTAACAATACCTGCCAGGCCAGTTTTACCTGTTTATTTTCCAAAGGAACCCATACTAATTCTGCTGTAATATCTTCATAAGCCACACTCATATTCCCAAAATTGATCTTATTGGATGGGCTCATTACTGTGGCTTCTGTCGGAATAGCAAGGTTTGTAATAGGTACTTTTCTATCAGCCATTGCTGCAAGAATTGCATCCATTACCAAAACTGAAGGTGTTCCCGTAGTTGAATTTACTTGCTTGTCTATGTTATCAATTCGTCCACCGGTTTGTGAAACCAGTTTGTCGTTTTTAAAAGCCAATACCTGAATCTGGTTATAAACGGGGATACCTTTATATGTCTGCTGCAAATAAACCATACGGATATTCGAAGCAGTTGGGAAGGTAGATAAGATGCTGAAATTATTCATGTCGTCTGCCGACAATCCTAATAAAACTTTGCTATTGTTAACTAATTCCAGTGCAAGCTTATTATCATTTTCAAGATACTGTGCATGAGTAATAAAAAATGATACGGATAAAACAAGAGAGAGTAAAATTTTTCGCATAGATATTATTTGTATTCTGATAAAAAATGATTCAAAAAAGGCGGTTAAAAATAATGTTAATAAGCGATAAATAGATTAATAGTTTATACTTTTTATAAATATGTTCATGATTTCATATTTAAAATCCATTAATGCCCAAACAAAAATGCTGAGGTCTTATTTTATTATGTTTTTGTAAGTCATTAAGAGTACAGATAGAACGAATGAGTATTAATACAAGATTAATATTAGATATAAAAACAGATTAATAGCCTAAAACAAAAAACGATCACTCATAACATGTCAATAATCATATAAAATCAGAAAAAAGCTTGATTTATCTCAAGTAATAATATAAATTCCTTTTTTTACTTTTATTGGTGATACTTAAATATTCATTCTAACGATTTCTTAACCATATAAATCTTCACTCATGATCTCTACAAAAAACGGGACAATTGAAAAATTTATTCAATTGGCTAAAAAACGAAATCCGCATCAACCTGAATTTATACAAGCCATTACAGAAGTTGCACATAGTATAATACCATATATTGAAGAACATCCTGAATATGAAAAAACAAATATTCTTGAAAGAATTATTGAAGCAGAAAGAATCATAATCTTTAGAGTACCCTGGACAAACGATAATGGTCAATGTATGGTAAACCGTGGATATAGGATACAAATGAACAATGCAATTGGCCCTTACAAAGGGGGGCTTCGTTTTCACCCCACCGTTAACCTGAGCATACTTAAATTCCTTGCTTTTGAGCAGGTTTTCAAAAACTCCCTTACTACATTACCAATGGGCGGAGCTAAGGGTGGATCTGACTTTGATCCCAAGGGAAAATCAGATAATGAAGTGATGCGTTTCTGTCAGAGTTTTATGAACGAACTTTACCGCCATATTGGCCCAAATACAGATGTGCCGGCCGGCGATATTGGGGTGGGTGGAAGAGAAATTGGTTATTTATTTGGGCAGTATAAGCGCCTTAGTAATAAATTTACCGGCGTTCTTACCGGCAAAGGATTTGCTTATGGTGGTAGCCTTATAAGGCCAGAAGCAACCGGTTATGGATTACTATTTTTTGTGGAAGAGATGCTTAAAACTATAGGGGAAAAAATAAAGGGGAAAAAAGTTGTGATCTCCGGTAGCGGTAATGTAGCACAATATGCTATAGAAAAAACGATACAAATGGGTGGCATTCCGTTAACCGCTTCAGACAGTGACGGATTTATTTACGATATTGATGGTATAGATAAAGATAAACTGGCTTTTATAATGGAGTTAAAAGGAGTACACCGGGGAAGAATTTCTGAATATGCAAAAAAATATAATGTTCCTTATTATAAAGGAGAGAAGCCCTGGAAAATACCTTGTGACATAGCTTTGCCTTGTGCTGTTCAAAATGAACTGGAGGAAAAAGACGCAAAATTGCTAGTTAAAAACAAATGCAAACTAGTTGCTGAAGGTGCTAATATGCCAACAACTATTGAAGCTATTAAATACCTCCAAAGTAAAAATATTTTATACGCCCCAGGTAAAGCTTCTAATGCTGGCGGTGTTGCCACATCAGGCTTAGAAATGTCGCAGAACTCAATTCGATTATCATGGTCCAGAAATGAAGTAGAGGATAAGCTACAACACATTATGCAAAATATACATAATCAATGTGTACACCATGGAGAAAAAGTTGATGGAACCATTGACTATATGAAGGGTGCAAATATTGCTGGTTTTGTTCGTGTAGCTGACGCCATGCTTGCTGAAGGGCATGTTTAATAAGTACAATGAGTGTATAATACAAATTGCCGCATTAAAATAAATGCGGCAATTTGTATTTATTTATACTAAGGTGACTTTATAATACCTCAACACTTCTCTCTACGAATGCTGTCAAATCTTTTCCTTTCAACATTCCTTTTGCTAATAAGGCTAAATCAAAAGCCTGCTTAGCCAAAACTATTTGTTGAGCTTCTTTAGCTGATAAAATTTTTGTGATCAACGGATGATTTGCATTAACTGCCACTTTAAAATTGTCCGGCATAGAACCATAAAAATTCATACCGCCCCCACCACCCATCTTGCTCATATCCTTCATACGGCGCATCCATTCCTCTTCCGTCAAAGTAACGGGCATTGCATCTGCCGGCAAGCTTTCTACTTCCACCTTCATTGTAGCATTACCTATAGCTTTATCAAAAATGGTTTGCAATGATTTAGTTTCATCTTCCGTAAGCTTATGCTTTTCAATATCCTCTTTTTCGATCAGCTTATCCAAAATATCTGCATCCACTCTCTTCATCGAAGTTTTTTCCAGCTTCATTTCCAGGTGCTGGATAAAGTGATTATCAAGCGGTGAATTCATCAATAATACATCATACCCTTTTTTATGAGCGGCCTGCACATAACTATGTTGATGTTCTGCATCAATAGTATACAGATATACCAGATTACCATTCTTATCTGTCTGAAAGTCTTTTACTTTCGCTTCATATTCTGTAAGTGTATAATGCTCTTTTTCTGTATTCGTCAGTAAAATAAAGTCCTTTGCTTTTTCAAAAAACTTTTCATCGCTTAAAGCGCCATACTTTACAAATATTCCAATATCATTCCACTTCTCTTCATATGCTTTACGATCTTTAGTAAATAACTCCTGCAATTTCTCAGCTACTTTTCTACTGATATAGCTATTGATCTTTTTTACATTACTATCTGCCTGTAAAAAGGAACGGCTAACGTTCAGTGGTATATCGGGTGAATCAATTACACCATGCAACAGCAATAAAAATTCTGGTACAATATCTTTTACTTCGTCAGTAATAAATACCTGGCGGCTGAAAAGCTTGATCTTATTCTTTGTTATTTCAAAATCATTTTTCAGCTTGGGAAAATAAAGCACACCAGTAAGGTTGAAAGGATAATCCACATTCAAATGAATCCAGAAGAGTGGTTCTTCCTGAAAAGGATACAGCTCCTGGTAAAAAGAAAGATAATCTTCATCTGTTAGTGAAGATGGAGTTTTGATCCAGATTGGATTAGTATTGTTGATGATATTATCAACTTCTACACTTCTGTATTTGGGTTTACCATCTTTATCCTCTCCATCTGGTACTGATTCTGTTTTAGTTCCAAACTGTACCGGTATCGGTAAGAATTTAGCATATTTATCTAATATCCCCTGTAATCTGTTCTTATCCAGAAACTCTGTTGATTCTTCATTAATATATAGTGTAACAGTAGTACCCCTTTCTTTGCGGCTACCCTGATTGATCTCAAAACTGGTACTACCATCGCAGGTCCAGTGGGCTGGTTCTGCCCCTTCCTGGTAACTCAACGTTTCAATTTCTACTTTGTCAGCAACCATAAAAGATGAATAAAACCCTAATCCAAATCGACCAATGATCTCATTCGCATCTTTTGCTTCTTTAAACTTTTCCATAAACTCGGTTGCACCGGAAAATGCCACCTGGTTTATATATTTTTTTATTTCTTCCGCTGTCATTCCAATTCCATTATCACTAATTGTAATGGTCTTTGCATCAGCATCAAATGAAACCTGAATTTTCAACTCTCCTAATTCGCCGCTATAATGACCGAGAGATGCCAGCCTTTTCATTTTTTGAGAAGCATCTACTGCATTGCTTACCAGCTCTCTAAGGAAGATCTCATGATCTGAGTATAAAAACTTTTTAATAATAGGGAAGATATTTTCCGTATTGATCGAAATTGTGCCTTGTTCCTGTACCATATATAGTATTTACGTTTGGATGAAAATTACCAAGACCGTTCCAAATAAGAAAACATTGCCAGATTGACACTTAAATACAGCTAAGGTGACAATAAAGATCAAATCAATAAATAGCAGAATTTGAAAGGCTGAGATTGAAGCTTAGCCTTATTCATTTTAGCCTTGATTACGATTTCATTCTTTGAAATTTCAAATAGAGAATTTACCTTCCAACATAATCAAAATCATTTCCTCATTAATAAACCTTCAATATGGCAACAAAAAAAATTATAACAATTTTCGGAGCAACGGGAGCCCAGGGTGGCGGTTTAGTAAGAGCTATTCTCAGCGACCCCAACAGTGATTTCACTGCCAGGGCAGTTACCAGAGATCCTGAATCTGACAAGGCCAAAGCTTTGGCAGAGATGGGGGCAGAAGTTGTAAAAGGCGACCTCAACGACGACGCCTCGGTACATAAAGCTCTTGAAGGAGCTTATGGTGCTTACTTTGTCACTTTTTTCTGGGCACATTTCTCACCGGAACAAGAGAAAGCTGAGGCTGCCTTATTTGCAAAAGCTGCGAAAGAAGCCGGAATTCAACATGCAATCTGGTCTACACTGGAAGATAGTCGGGAACTTATACCACTTGACGATGATCGAATGCCTACATTAATGGAAAAATATAAGGTCCCGCATTTTGATGCTAAAGGTGAATCAGATCAATTTTTCATTGATGCAGGAGTACCCACAACCTTTTTACATGCTTCCTTTTATTGGGACAACTTTTTACATTTCGGAATGGGACCTAAAAAAGGTGAAGATGGTAAATTAGCATTAACCCTTCCTATTGGTGACGCTAAGATGGCCGGAATAGCAGCAGAAGATATAGGTAAATGTGCCTATGGTATTTTTAAAAGGGGTAAAGAATACATTGGTAAAAGAGTTGGATTGGCGGGAGAGCATTTAAGCGGAGTATCTATGGCCAAGGAATTCAGTAAAGCATTAGGTGAGGAAGTAACATATAATAAAATACCGGCAGCTGTATTCCGTAGTTTTGGTTTTCCGGGAGCTGATGATCTTGGAAATATGTTTCAGCTTTACGATGAGTTTGAAAAACCTTTGAATGAGTTAAGAGATGTAAACCAATCCAAAGAGCTAAATCCTGAATTACAAAGTTTTGCAAATTGGCTTGAAGCAAACGCAAAGAAGTTACAGGTTTAAATAAAAGTTTTTACTTAAAAAGTAAATGACCTTCCCGTTGATAACAGGGAGGTCATTTAATTCAATTTAATTTATTATTCCTCGTATCTAATCACTATCCTCGTAATGTAAATGCTGGTGATGCGCCCCTGCTGCAACATGCAACGCAAACCCCATAATAGCCGCATCCTTCAGAATATTTATCAGGGCAACCTGTCTCATGTCTTCGGCTCCAGCGTTCAGGTAGTTATTCAAATGAATTGCAATAATAATTATGAGTAACATCGCAGCAAGAAAATAGCCAGTAAATTTGACAAACTGGTTAGTTAAAAATGAAATACCCACCAGAATAAAAGCAATGCCCGTTCCATTGATCCAGGTAATGCCGCTACTAAAATTGGTTGGCACATATACAAGGAGATCTCTTGGATACGTTAAATGAAAAATACCAATGCCAATAAGTACTATTGACAAAAGATAAATGGCGATCCGTGAAATGATATGATAATGCTTCATAACAAAACGGTTTTAGTTATATACAAGGTAAGTATTAAACACAAGAAAAACTGAAATTTCAATCGTTATGTTTCACCGTTATATAAAATATTATAGCATTTTTACGTCTTCTCATTTCCCAAAGAAATAATTTGAAGTACTGACCACTATCAGTTTTTCATTTGAATACGGTCATTGTATTTGATCGCCTACTCTGCCTATATTTCAAA
>JAHEMN010000222.1 GCA_024643645.1 Chitinophagaceae bacterium
CTGAATGGATATATACATTTGCTCCCGGTTTTAATATTGGTAAAAACTGGTACGGTTATGTCGAATTGTTTGGTGCAATAAAAAAGAATGAAGCGGCCCAACATAGTTTTGATGCAGGCATGGCTTATTTCATTTCTAATAGTACAAAAATTGATCTTAGTGCTGGGGTTGGAATTTCAGATTCTGCACCTGATAATTACATTTCATTAGGATTCTCATTTTGGTTGAACACAAAAAAATAAAATTATTACTGCAAATTACTTTTTAAGTTTATTTCTTAGCAGTTGTGCATTAACAGCAACAATTATAGTACTTAAACTCATTAATACTGCCCCTACTGCAGGACTTAGTACAAAACCGGTACTATATAAAATACCTGCAGCCAATGGAATCGCAATTGCATTATAACCTGTAGCCCATGCAAGGTTCTGTATCATCTTTTTATATGTTGCTTTCCCAAACATTATCAGGTTAAGAATATCATTTGGGTTACTGTTAATAAGAATAATATCTGCTGTTTCTGCGGCCACATCTGTACCTGAGCCAATCGCTATTCCAATATTTGCTTGTGCTAATGCTGGTGCATCATTAATTCCATCTCCTGTCATACTTACAAATTCGCCTTTATCTTGCAATTCTTTTACTATTGCAACCTTCTGGTGTGGTAATACTTCAGCGTAATAATTATCTAATCCCAGCTGACCTGCAACAGCATTAGCTACTTTGTCATTATCTCCCGTAACCATCATTACTTTTATGCCACTTTTTTTAAATGATTGAATTGCCTGTTTCGACTCTGGTCTAATTTCATCAGCCAAAAAAATATAACCTTCTAATTTTTCATTGAGTAAAACATAAATAATAGTTTCTGCTGAATTGGAATCTGATAAATCAGGAAGATCAATATTTTTTTCTTTTAAATAACCAGGGCTAACCACCTTCACATTTTTTCCATTTACAGTTGCTTCAACACCTTTTCCCGTTATTGCATTAAATGATTCGGCTTGGGGAATTTTTATTTTTTCTTCATCAGCCTTATTCATCACTCCTACTGCTATCGGATGTTCAGAATTTTGCTCAAGTGCAGCAACAAATTGAAGTAATTCATTTTTGGTCAAATCGCCGGTCGTTTCAATTTTTGTAACACCAAACTCACCATTTGTCAAGGTACCGGTTTTGTCAAAAAGCATTGTTGTGATTTTCCTGGCATTTTCAAAAGCTGTTCTGTTTCGGATCAATAATCCATTTTGAGCAGAAATAGCTGTTGAAATAGAAACAACCAAAGGAATGGCCAATCCTAAAGCATGTGGACAGGAAATTACCATAACAGATACCATTCGTTCAATAGCATAATTCCAGCTAAATCCTAATATGATCCAAATCAAAAGTGTAATAATTCCTGTACCAAGAGCTATAAACGCAAGCCACTTTGCGGCTCTGTCAGCAAGATGTTGTGTTTTGGATTTTGCTTTTTGAGCCTCTTTTACAAGACCAATTACTTTATTCAGGTAAGTGTCTTTACTGGTTTTCAATACTTTTACTTTTATGGAACCATTTCCATTGATAGAGCCGGCAATAACTTTTTGATCTGTATTTTTCTTTACAGGCTTACTTTCACCGGTCAACATACTTTCATTCATGTAACTTTCACCTTCTATTACCATCCCATCTACCGGAACTTTTTCACCCGGTTTGATCAAAACAATATCATCAATAGCCAGCTCATCAACCTTTACTTCCATTATATGATCGTTATGAACTTTATGAGCTTCAGCCGGCATCATACTAACTAAAATTTTCAATGCTTTTGATGCGCCAATAACAGATCTCATTTCTAACCAATGCCCTAAAAGCATTATGTCAATCAATGTAGCCAGTTCCCAAAAAAAATCTTTACCGGGAAAACCAAAAATAACAGCAACACTAAAAAAATAAGCAACACTAATAGCCAACGCAATCAAGGTCATCATACCGGGTGATTTCTCTTTTACTTCGTCAATCAAGCCGGTAAGAAATGGCCATCCGCCATAAAAGAAAATTAAAGTAGATAAGAGAAGGAGCAGATACTTATCACCAGTGAAAGTTATCTCAAAACTCAACCAATATTGTATCATTTCCGACAACAATAAAATAGGGATAGTAAGGGCAAGTGATATCCAGAATCTTTTTTTAAAGTCTTCAATCATCATGGTATGATGATCATGACCTTCATGTGCCTGCATGTTTAAATTTGACTTACCCTGCTTTTTATTAGCATTATCAACTTTATGTTTTGAATGATCCATTGTATAAACTTTTAAATGGAATCAGGGCTTTAACTTTATTTTATTTTAAACCTTACACCTGTATAAAACATTCTGCCAGATACAGGACCCCATATCATTGAAGCATCAAAATATGATCCGAATGGTTGATCAGGAGCAATGATCACAGTTTTCTGATAAAAATTAGTCAGGTTCTCTCCCCCCACATAAATATCAAATGGTTTTTTCTTTCCGATCGTCTTACTCACCTGTGCATTCATCAATGTATAAGATGGAGATCTTTCCGGTAGTTTATATTGAACAGGATTTCCAACAGTTGATGGGATTCGTTTAGTTCCATTAAAAGTTACGGTATAATCAAATTTCCAACTTCCTGTTTCATACGCCAGGTTAGCAAATCCTCTGTGCTTAGAAACCAAGGGTCTTTCCAAAAGATTGCCACTATACGTTGCCTTTACATCAAATAAGCGATAAGCCAGCCGGACTTCAAACTTATTAAAGGGTTCATAAGTTAGTTCTGCAAGAAAACTATTGGAATATGATTTTCCATCAAGATCATAAAAATTAACCTGTTGTGCAGATCTGTCCAGATCAACAATGACCTGGTTATTAAAACTGGTCCTATAATAATCCAATCCAAGTGAACCGTTTCTATTGAATATACGGAACCGCTGATCAAATGTGATACCGGTACTCCATGCCACTTCCTGATTCAATCCATAAGCTTTACCTGCTACCGTAGCAGGTAAATTCACTTGTCTTGAACTAACAAGTACACTGGCATTTTCTGCAAGAATATTAGCTGTTCTTTGTCCTTTACCAATTGCCAAACGAATTACAGTTTTTTCAGCAGGTTGATATCTTAGATGAAATCTTGGTGTAACAAAAAAACCATATAGGCTATTATGATCAGCCCGCATACCAAGTATGATATCCAGC
>JAHEMN010000223.1 GCA_024643645.1 Chitinophagaceae bacterium
TGCTGATGATTTTGATGGACCGGGTGGAACTTGTAGTTGTAATTCTGGATCAGATGGTAACAGCCCATGGCTTACCAACTGGGTAGATGCAGGAGATGCTTCAGTTGGATTTTGTGTAACTCCAGTTCAGTCTGCTGGAAATACTGATGTAGAAATGATTCTTGATGCTGGGTTTAGTTATGCTTTAAGGCTCGATGACATGAATAAATCTGCTACCAGAACAATTAATTTGAGTGGTGCAACAAAGGCATTCATGACCTTTGCTTACAGAAGAGCAACTACTGCACTTACTACTGGAGAAGATATTTATGTCCAGGTTTCAAGTAATGGCACAACTTTTAATACGATCTATACTATTGCTGGTGACGGAACAACAGATGCAGGTTATATAACTATTTATAACCAGGATATTGCTGCTTATGCATCTGCCACTACGTATATCCGTTTCCTTACCAATGGTAATGTGGATGAAGGGGATTATGTATTTATTGATAATATATCAATCCGGTTTTTAAAATATAACCAATGCTATATCACTAAAATAGCAGCCACCTCAATACCATCTGATTGTTTTATAACTACAACATCTCAAAGGACAACAACGTTTACCAGCAGTGCTACATGTACTTCACAATTTGATTTTGGTGTTGCCAAAAACAGTATTACAATAAGTGGTAATTTATATAATGATGCTAATGGTTTAAATGATGGGTTGGTAAACGGCCCGGCTGTTGGAACACCCGGCGGAACTACGATGTATGCATATCTTACAGATGCGAAAGGTGTAGTTGCTTTCAAGGCTACTGTTGATGGAGTTACCGGTGCTTTTAGTTTTCCTATTGCGGATGTAAATACCAACTATACTTTGAAACTTTCATCCATTAATGCCAACCAGTTTGATGCTGCACCGGGTGATGCAAACCTTCCTGCTATCTGGCAATCTGTTGGCGAAGCTTATGGAACGAATAATGCAGCTGGTACAGGTAATAAATCCGGCACACCATCTTGCTCAATTGCAGTTAATACCGGCACATCAAGTGTAACCGGTGTTAAATTTGGAATAGAAAGAGTGCCTGATTCTGACAATAAATTAAGTTCAATACCAAGACCGGCACTTGATCAGTTCATTACGTTGAATGGCGGCGCTAATCCACCGGTATTAAGTGGAAATGATCCTGAAGATTGTGGCGGAGGTTGTTTGTTGACCAGTAAGTCTGTTTATATTGATATGTTGCCATCGAATTCAGAATTATATTATAATGGATCTAAACTCAACTATTCTCAACAGATCGATAATTTTAATCCTGGCCTTTTACAGATCAAGGTTACAGCAGCAGCTTATGGTGATACAGCTATTTCTTTCTTGTATTCTTTTGTTGATGCAGCTGGAATAAAAGATCCAACCCCTGCCACATACAAAGTTTACTGGCCAATACCTTTACCTGCCGTTGGTTTAACATTGTCGGCTACTCTAAATGGGGGAGTAACTAATCTTAAGTGGATGACATTATCTGAACAGCACACCAGTCATTTTATTATGGAGCGTAGTATTGATAATATTAATTTCACTATAGTAAAAAATAATATTCCTGCTGCCGGTGAAAGTGTGACCAGAATAGATTATCAGCTCAATGATAATATTCAGCAGTTGTTAAATCAGGAAGTGATCTTCTACCGTGTAAAACTGGTGGATATAGATGAAAAGATAAGTTATAGTAATGTGATAGCATTGCGGTTGTCTAAAAAACCAGGTGTTATGATCTTCCCTAATCCTTTTCATACTTACCTTACCGTTAGTATAACAGTAGAGAAAGATACGGAAGTTGACATCACCATCACTGATCCGGCTGGAAGACAAGTTAAGAAGCTACAGCAAAATGTAACTAAAGGGATCAACCAGATCTCCATAAATAATCTTGAACAATTGCCTGCAGGTATGTATTTACTGGAAGTGGTAGATAAAAATGCCGGAATTACATATCAGAAAGTTTTGAAAAATAATTAAACAGCGTAATAAAAATTTTTCTTGTGAAACCTCAACATTTAGCTGAGGTTTTTTTTATATTAAATTGATATTTTAATCAATATAATGAGTGTAATAATTTTATAACAACGTAGGTATCGTAAAAACACGACAGTGAAAATGTTTTTTTACTAAAAATTTTCCTGAAAGCTTGCAAGTATAAATCCTGCGTATTATCTTTGTTTCAGTTACGAATTAATCCTAAGAAAACAACGTAATCCGACTATGAAACAAAGCAAAACTATAACAAAGATTTTCCTCCCTGCTTTTTTTATATAATTCGGATCCTTGTTCTCCCGGGAATTTTTCAACTAATAAACCGTACCACAAAATTTTATACCCTAAATAATTTTTTTATGAAAACAATTTCTACCCTTTTACTTGCCCTTTTTATTCACACATCACTTTTCAGTCAGATTTCATCTTTAACCAGTTCTGTAAAGAATAACCGGATTGATTTAACCTGGTCTGCTTCTGCTGAGAAGAATGTAAGCCATTATTTAATTGAAAAAAGTATTGATGGTAAGCAATTTGATCAGGCTGGAATTGTTTTTACTTATGAAAATGCGGCTACAGATGTTATGTATCCTTTTTTTGAAAAAATCGCAAATAATAATGCTGTAAGAATAGTTTATTACAGGGTGAGTACAGTTAATAATAATGGCTCAATAGGTGGTATACAAACTATCACCGTTAACATAAATCAAAATCTTAACAATGCTGTTGGTGCAATTAAAAAGACATCGCCAGCAAATACTTTAGCTTTGTCAGAAAGAAGAAGTTAATTTAAGTTCTAAAAAAAGCTTCACATTAATAAGAAAATAATTGACTGGCTATTATGAAACGTACGAATAGATATTATTCTAATAATCAGATCTGATATAAAAAGTTTTCAATTTTTTTCAGGGTAAAGCCTTTCTGGAAACAGGGAGGTTTTTTTATTTAGTATTGAACAGAGGTTAATAGTATAATTACTACAGAAAATACGCAAAATAGTACGAATTAATACTCGTAAAATTTGCAAGTATAAAAACTGCTTATTATCTTTATGATCGAATCGCAGTATCCCTTAGAAGACGACGAAATCCGACCTTAATTTAATCATACTCTTACAAATAATTCCTATTTGTAATTTCCAATCAATTAA
>JAHEMN010000224.1 GCA_024643645.1 Chitinophagaceae bacterium
GCATTAAAAGATAGAAATATGAGTAACAAAAGTCTCTGTATAAAAATACCACTCACTTAGGCAAACGGCTGGGTATTATACAGTACAAAAAGGGGGACACTTGCGTCATTCTTTTGCATGAACCAACGGCACTTTTAAACAACCGTCGTCGACAATTTTTTATTCAATATGAACTTATAGCTAACCTGTTTAAATTACCAGGCATTTTTCCAATACAGAACCGGTTTGCCATTCTCAAATATTATCGGCAACCATATATATTTTCCTTCTGCTGCATTTTCAGGAGTCCATCTATCCCCTAAATAAATGTACTCATTATTTTTTTCAGCTATTGACAAAATATAGGTACTCTGGGAATGAAAGGTTGTTGCTTTATCTTCTTCAGTACCCTGAACAGGATTACCCAATGATTTCCAGGGGCCATAGATATTATCGGCAACAAAAGATCGTCCGGGGTTAGGTCTCCAACCCGTAGTACCGGATGTAAATAAATAATAATTGTTTTTATGCTTAAAAACTGCAGGAGCTTCATTGCTTTGCCCCGGCAAAATTCGATAATACTCACCAGAAAATTCCGTATAATCTTCATTGAGTTTTGATACATGCAATGTTTGATTATCTTCTGATGAAGCAATGTGATACGCAATACCATCGTCATTTACAAATAAAGTCATATCTCTGGACATCTGTCCATTTTCAAAATCCCTCCTTACAAACATACCTTCAATCACTTTTGCATTCCATGCAGAATCATTTCTTCTAGGTATAGGATAATCAAGTAAATGCTTTTGATCTTCGGGAAGATTGGCAGGCCAACTTTTCTTGTTGGGTCTTATGCTTTTGATATAATGATATGGACCGGTTGGTTTATCAGCTACAGCTAATCCTGTTAATGCCGCACTATATCCCTGGCCTTTCAACTCATGATGAAACCACATAACAAATTTTCCGTTCTTGGCATTATAGATCACTTTAGGCCTTTCCACAATACATCCAGGCTGTAACATACTATTGGTATCAGCAATCATTTTTAAAACCAACCCTTCATTTTTCCATTGGTGCAAATCTTTTGAAGAATAACAACTCACTCCATCCATAGCTTTATTGCCATCCTTGCCTATCCCTTTAAATTCACCAAACCAATAATAATTTTTTTGAAAATAAAGTATACCTCCACCATGAGCATTGATCATATTACCATCAGTATCATACCAAAGCTGGCCTAAAGGCAATCTTTGTGCACTTACAGAAAGAACAAACAGATTGCAAAAAGCTAATAATAATAGTACTCTATACATTAAGAGATAAATTGTAAATTAATACAAACTGATATTAGCACAGCAGACAGTTATTTTTACTCTATTTTGATTAAAATACGCAGTAAAAAAATTCTTACAATATGTCATTTTTCACTACTGTATGTTGGCAGGAAAAGAAACCGGAGAAACGATATTATTCCAGTAGATAGCAACATCAGTCAAAGCCCCCAAAGCATCAGTGGCAGGAACTGCACTCGGAAAGAAATATGCGTACCTTTCAACATATGAAACAGTATTCATCCAATCAGTAGAAAGTTTCATAAAATATTTGTGTACCACTTCTGATGTTCTGTTTGGATTTGCATTAAACTCGGTAAGCCATAATCTTTGCGCAGGATATTCTGTATGTACTCTTTCAACATAGGTTTTAAACCTGTTAAAAACTGCTTGTGCCGTTAGTGAGTCAGTAGCCTGATTATTATTTTGATTTCCCCAGTCGTACCAATGCAATGGAATAAAATCTACCCTTACTTTCTGAGCCTGGGCTGCTGCCATAAAATTTGTCTGCCACTTGCCTGTTCCAAATACCTGGTCCTGCGTTGTTGCTGGTGCACCAAGGCGTAGGCCAGACTGCATCATTACTTTATACCTTGCAATAGCTGTATCAATATTGGCGATATTAGATTGACCAGAATTATCGGGTTCATTAAAAGATAACAAATGATCGATATCTTTCCTGTCATAGAAATAGGCAACATTCTCTATAGTTGCAGATCCTTTACCCCAGGTCATCGGCACATATTGTTGCGATCCGAATGATGGGCGATTTAAACTCCATCCATAATACCATGATGTATTGAAAAGTTTTACAACATTACTGTCTGTAAAAGCAACTCCTTTTTTAGTAATATTAGGGATTGTTATATATCTAATAAAAGAAACCCTCGACTTTAATCCGGTAGGAAGATTTGCCTGTATAGCTGACTGTGAAGCTACATAACAAGCTGACTCCCCAGTACCATCACTGTTTTCCGCAAATACAGCTATATAACCTTTTGGTAAATAAAATGAAGAAATGGCATCATCAAAACCGGCTGGTAAAGGTTTGAATTTGGGTATACTTCCATTTGCTTCGCTATATGCAGTATCAGGATTCAAAGTAACCCTTGGGTTCCCCATATCCACATTTTTTGCAATGGCAAGAGTAGCCCCTGGTACAAATGGTGTATTATTTACAACTGGTGGTGGTTGTGTATTACTTGGAGTTTCACTTTTTTTGCATGAAAAAAAACTTACACTTCCAAATAATAATATTAAAGTATTTAATTTCATTTTATTATTTTTTCTAAAATCTACCAATGAAAATATTTCCAGGTAAATTAAAACGAGTACAGGTAAGTGATAAATACCCGTACCCGTTAATTTGTAAACAAGAAACTTCTTATTGCCAGGCCGTATTTTGAATAAGATTGTTATTCGCATCTAGTTCACTTTGCGGAATAGGGAATGTCTCAGATTTCCCACCCCGATAAGTAATCCCGGAATAATTAACAACATTATCTGCAGCTGCGGTCTGAAAAGCTTGTTGTACTGTTCCCCATCTTTTCAGATCGAAAAATCGTAATCCTTCCATTGCTAACTCAACTCGTCTCTCATGCCTAACAATATTTCGTAAAGCAGTCTGACTTAAACCAATTCCTTCTACACTTTCAACAGTAGGCATACCAACTCTTGCTCTTACCTGATTAATTAATGAATATACTGTTCCCAATTGATTTAATTCAACCATGGCTTCAGCCCTCATTAATAAAACATCAGCATAACGAAGTACAATAAAATCCTGACCTCCGGGATTAAATGCTCCGATTCCTGATGCTGAAACAGAAGTTGATCTCAGATATTTTTTAAGCC
>JAHEMN010000097.1 GCA_024643645.1 Chitinophagaceae bacterium
GTAATCCGGTTACTGCTACTAATTTGCTGTATTCCATATATTTATAATAATTAAAGAGCTGCAAGATACTTTAGTTCAGGCAAACAGCTATTCGGAAAATTATTTTTTATAAAAATGAACGGTTTTTCCATTTTTGTCGTCAAATCAGGGATATTCAACTTTAAATTAAAATAAACATGAAAAAAATATTATTAAGTGGCATCGCTATTGTTGCAATTCAGCTCTCGTCTTTTTCCCAGGGGCAGGGCGGCGGAGGGTTTCAACGTCAAACACCAGAAGAGCAAGCAGCTAAAATTATCCATGTATTGGATAGTGCTTTCAAACTTACTCCAGCTAACGCAGCTAAACTGGATACAGCGTTAACCGTTTTATACAAAGCACAAAATGAACGAATGAAAGAAATAATGTCGGGTGGCGAAAGACCGGACAGAGAAACCATGATGGCAGAAAGAAAGAAGTATACTGATGCAAGAGACGAAATGATAAAGCTGATGATTACTAAAGACCAATTTGCAATCTGGAAAGACACTATTGAACCTTCAATGCGTCCTCAACGCCCGGCCGGAATGGGTGGCGGCAACAGGCCAGGAGGTAATTAATTTATAAATAAGTAAAGATTAGATCCGTTCATTTTGAACGGATTTTTTTTTGTTTATAAATTTTAAACCAATCATTTTCATTCAGTTATTAAAAGAGTTTGATAAACGGTTATTATTTAAAATTAATTTAAGCTAACTTTTGATTCATATATTAATATGAAATTTCTTTCTATTCTTTCAATACTAACAGCACTTGCGTTTTCAGTTACCTCTTTTATGAATGGAAGTCCTGAAAAAACCCGGCAGGCTTTAAGCGATTCATTAGAAATGGATAGAGAAAAGTACATTAGTCTTTTAAAAGAAAGGATTAAAGGAAACGAAAAAAAACCTGTGGATTCGGTTTTTCAAAATCTTCAGGTGCTAAGCGGTTTTCCTGCTGAGAATTTGATTTTTGCTATGAAAGCCTGGAGTATAGGGCTAGGTGTAAGTTGTAGTCATTGTCATAATACAATTGATTTTTCTTTAGATGAAAAAAATAAAAAACGCATAGCAAGAGAGATGGTAGTTATGGGCAATGCTATTAATGAAAAGTTGAGTACGATGGATGGATTATCTAAACGACCTGTTATAAACTGTATTACCTGCCACCGGGGCGAATTAAAACCAGCACTAAGAATAAAATAAAATTATTACATGAAACAAAATATATTTATAATGGGACTTTTAATTATTGCTCAATCCGCAATAGCACAATCACCATGCAGTACACCCGAATTCCGCCAATTTGATTTTTGGGTAGGAGAATGGGAAGCATTTGGTCCCAAGGGAAATAAATCCGGGGATAGCAAGATCACTGTTATTCTCGATAGCTGTGTAATATTGGAAGAATGGACTGGTACTTCCAACCAGGGATTTGCCTATAAAGGAAAAAGTTTTAACGCCTACAATGTTGCAACTAAACAATGGCAGCAAACCTGGACAGATAACACAGGCAATACAACAGAATTTTTAAGAGGCGAAGGCAGCGATGGGAAAATTATTTATTATGCAGATAGAGTTACTGATGCAAAAGGTAATATTTTCAAACGGAGATTAACTTTTACAAAATTAGATACTAATAAAGTGAGGCAGTTTGGAGAAAAGAGTGATGATGATGGAAAAACCTGGAAAACAGAATACGACCTTGAATATCGAAGAATAAAATAAATTAATCCATCCACTTTAGTTATAACTATTTTTCATTTAAATTTTAAAAACCGCTACATGAAATTTACAATGTTGCTTTGTTCACTATTCTTTGTTGTGACAACAATGTATTCACAAATGGATCTGCCACCGATTGGCAATAATCCAAGAGCAACAATTACGGAAGAAGTTGGAATTACAGATATTTCACTAAGTTATTCAAGGCCTGATGTAAATAACAGAGAAGGGAAAATATGGGGTCAGGTGGTACATTATGGTTTTATTGATCCCGGATTTGGTACAAGTAAATCCTCTCCTTGGCGGGCTGGTGCTAATGAAAACACAACAATCAGTTTTGAGCATGATGTAAAGGTGGAGGGTAAGGACTTGAAAGCAGGCACTTATGGATTACATATGGCAATGGGACTTGAAAAAGTGATTATAATTTTCTCACATCAAACTGATGCATGGGGAAGTTTTTATTATGATGAAAAACAAGATGCATTAAGGGTTACAGTAACACCAGTAGCATTAACCAAAAATGTAGAATGGTTAAAATATGAGTTTCTTGAACATAAAGAAAACTCTTGTGTGATTGCCCTGCAATGGGAAAAACTATCCATACCTTTTAAAGTAGAAGTAGATGTTGAAAAAATTGTTATAGACAGATTGAGGGAACAGACTACAAGTATTAAAAATTTCAATAGCACTAATTTGATTCAGGCATCTCAATGGTGTTTTAATAAAAATATTAATCTTGAAGAAGCGATTGTTTGGGCGGAAAGAGCAGTAAATGGTTTTAACGGGCAAAAAAGTTATGTTAGCTTAAGAAATCTTGCCATTGGTTTTGAAAAATTGAATCGCATAGCGAAAGCAGACTCTGTTATGACAGAAGCATTGGTTTTTGGAAATGTAAATCAGGTTTATGCATATGGTCGTTCCTTACTTCAGCAAAAGAGGGTAGAAAAAGCGTTAGATATTTTTAATGCTAATAATAGTAAATATGGTGATGTCTATATGGTAAATACAGGGCTTATGTATGGGTTTTCAGCAAAAGGCGATTTCAAGAAAGCATTAACTGCAGCCAACAAAGCAGTAGGACAGGCGCCAAATGAGAATGCAAAAAATACCATTACCGCACTCATCGTTAAATTAAAGGATAGAAAAGATATCAATCAATAATTTTTGAACTTAAAAAGTAAAAAATGAAAAATGCAATCAGCTGGTTTGAAATTCCAGCATCCGATTTGGAAAGGGCGTCTAAATTTTATGAAACAATCTTTGGTGTAAGCCTTGCTGTAATGGATATGCCTAACATTAAAATGAGAATGTTTCCACTTGATGATATGATGACGCAGGTGGGTGGAGCAGTTGTTGATAGTGGTGGTTTTCACAAACCATCTGCAACCGATGGGCCACTTATTTATTTAAATGCAAATCCTGATCTGCAAAATATTTTGGATAAAGTAGAAGCAGCTGGAGGTAAGATCATGCTGGGAAAAACGGAGATCAGTCCGGAGTATGGAAACATGGCTGTTATCATCGATACTGAAGGGAATCGAATAGGACTTCATTCAGTATAACAATAGCTATACTACTTCAACTTATAAACTAAAACCGATGATTGTACTTTATATTCTACTTGGCATCATTCCATTCCTTTTACTACTTGCTTTGTTTGTAAGTAAAGACTTGAAAGCCACAAGAGATGTTGTAATTAACAAACCGAAAAACGAAGTGTTTAATTATATTAAATACCTGAAGAACCAGGACAATTTTAGTAAATGGGCGATGATGGATCCTAATATGAAAAAAGAATTCCGGGGAGCCGATGCTGCTCCTGGTTTTATAAGTGCCTGGGAAGGAAATAAAAAAGTGGGTAAAGGAGAACAGGAAATACTGGCAATAGAAGAAGGAAGAAAAGTTGATTATGAACTGCGATTTGAAAAACCTTTTAAATCAATAGCAAAAGCTGTTATGACAACAGAAGCAGTTGATGAAAATTCGACAAAAGTTAGCTGGGGATTTGAAAGTAAAATGAACTATCCATTGAACCTGATGAAATTATTTTTTAATATGGATAAAGCCATTGGCAATGACTTTAGTATTGGGTTAAACAGGTTAAAATCAATTTTAGAAAAATAAGAGTTATGCGTTACAATCTTTTTCTGCTAGCATACTTCCTGTTGTTTGTACAATTTATAAAGCTGGAAAATAAACAGCATTGTATCGATCAGTTTAAATGGATGAATGGCTCATGGAAAATGAAAACCAAAAATGGAATAATAATAGAATCATGGAAAACCATTAATGATAGTACAATGGAGGGTAAAAGTTTTTTTATAAAGAATAATACTGATTCAACTTTTCTTGAATCAATTGAAATAATTGCCCGAAATAATCAATGCTATTATCGGCCAACAGCGAATGGTCAAAATGAAAATATGGCAGTTACTTTTAAAATGTCTTTTTATAATGAAAAGGGGTTTGTTGCTGAAAACCCTGCGCATGATTTCCCCAAACGGATCTCTTATCTATTAATAAATAAGGATTCTATTCATGCATTTATTGACGATGGAGCAGAACTGCCAAAAATGAAAAGTAATTTTTATTATTCAAGAGTTAAAAATTAGATCATGGAAAATTTTGACTGGAGCCGGTTCTCGGTTCGCATTACTGTAAAAGCCTCTTTAGAAAAATTATATTGGTGTTGGGCTACCAAAGAAGGTATTGAATTTTGGTTTCTTAGAAAATCGGAGTATAAAAAGGCAGATGGAAACGTATATAATCCAGAAGAGTTTATAAAGAAGGGCGATAGTTATTCCTGGTGGTGGCACGGTTATTCAGATGATATAACAGAGACCGGTGAAATTTTAGATTGCAACGGAACGGATTATTTCAAATTCAAATTTGGACAGGCAGGTAATTGTACAGTAAAAATTTATATTGAAGAAGGAGAAAAAATTGTTGAACTGATACAGGATGAAATACCTACAGATGAAAAAGCAAAGGAAAACTGGCATGTAGGATGCAAAACTGGTTGGACATTTTATCTTGCTAATATGAAATCATTATTGGAAGGAGGTATAGACCTTCGGAATAGGAATGAGAAAATTCAGAATGTGATTATCTCATAAAAGATTCGTTATGGCATACAACGAAAAATTAGCAAATCGCATCAGCGAAATTATTACTCTTACTCATAAAAATGTAGAAGAGAAAAAAATGTTTGGAGGTCTTTGTTTTATGGTTAATGACAAAATGTGTGTTGGAGTAGAAAAAGAAAGGCTAATGGTGAGGTTAAATCCCGACGTATATGATGCGGTACTGAAAAAAGAAGGTTGTCAGCCAATGGATTTTACAGGCCGTATTATGAAAGGTTATGTGTTTGTGGATATTGATGTGCTAACTACAAAAAAGAAACTGGAATACTGGATTAACATGGCGTTGGAATTTAATAAAATTGCAAAGTCTTCAAAACGAAAAAAATAAAGGGATGGATAGTTTGGTTATTAAAACAGGACTTCAAATATGTAAAACTCCCAAAGAAGTTTTTCAGGCGATTATTGAACCGGAGCAAATGAAAAACTATTTTATTAGTGAAAGCAGCGGTATTATGCAGCAAGGTAAAACGGTGGTCTGGAAATTTCCTGAATTTGATGTTGAATTTCCAATTCGAATTGGTAAAATTGAAAAAGACAGTTATATTTCTTTTCATTGGGATGATATGGAAGGAATAGAATCGCTGGTGGAAATAACACTGAGTGAACCAGAAGCCGGGCTTACATTTATTCAGGTTACCGAAGGTGAAAAACCCAATAATCCGAACGGTATAAAATGGTTAAAAAGCAATACTGAGGGTTGGGCAAATTTTCTGGCATTTATGAAGGCCTGGCTTGAATACGGTATTAATCTCAGAATAAAAGCGTTTAATAAATCACAATTAACTCAAACAATATAAATTTATTATGCAATCAAAAGCAACAACACCTGAAGAATATATTACAGCAATGCCTGAAGAAAGGCAAGCAGCATTCAAAAAACTTAGAGCAACAATTAAAAAAAAATTACCAAAGGGTTTTAAAGAAGAAATGAGTTACGGGATGATTGGTTATGTAATTCCGCATTCTAAATATCCTGCAGGTTATCATTGTAATCCCAAACTGCCTTTGCCATTTATGAATATTGCATCTCAAAAAAATTTTATTGCTGTTTATCATATGGGCGTTTATGCAGATCCAAAATTATTGAAGTGGTTTACAGACGCACATACAAAAGCATCTGCCAAAAAATTAGATATGGGGAAAAGCTGTATCCGGTATAAAAAGCCGGAGGATATTCCGTTTGAATTAATTGGTGAACTTGCTTCGAAAATTACTCCCGATGAATGGATAGCTATTTATGAAAAAAATATAAAAAGATAAATTATGGGTTCAGAAAACCTTGACAAAGCAGCACAAACACAAATTACTAATATTGAAAACAATACAGGTAAAAAACTGGATCAGTGGATAAGTATTGTAAACAAAAGCGGTTTTACCAAACATGGCGAGCTGGTAAAGTTTTTAAAAGAAAAACATGGGTTTACACATGGCAATGCAAATATGGTGGTACATTATGCAAAACAAAGTCATGCTGGTGCAGTTGAAAATAGTGGCGATCTGGTATCTGACCAATACAACGGTAAAGACAATTTAAAACCTTGGTATGATAAAATCATGGCAGCTGTAAATAAATTCGGAAAAGATGTTGAAGTAGCTCCAAAGAAAGCTTATGTGAGTTTGAGACGAAAAAAGCAATTCGCTATTATTCAACCATCTACCAAAGACAGGCTGGATGTAGGATTGAACATTAAAGGAGTGGACCCTTCGGGTATTGTAGAGGATGGAAAAAAATGGAATGCTATGTGTACACATAGAATAAGAGTTGAAGATGCTAAAGCTGTTAATAAAGAATTAATAAACTGGATTAAAAAAGCTTACGAACAAGCTGGATAATAGTGGACATTAAAATAATATAATCATTATGAAGAGAGTTACCGGTATAGGAGGAATATTTTTCAAGAGTAAAGATCCTAAACAAACATATGAATGGTACAGCAAACACCTTGGCATAGAGTGTAATGAATACGGTGCTAGTTTTGAATGGAGAGAAAAAGAAGACAAAGAACAAATTGGAACTACAGCCTGGAGTATTTTTAATAATAATACTGACTACTTCAACCCCAGTGAGAAAGAGTTTATGTTTAATTACCGTGTTGATAATCTGGTTGAACTTCTAAAAGTATTAAAGGAAGAGGGAGTAACTATTGTTGGCGAAATTCAGGAATTCAGTTATGGGAAGTTTGGTTGGATACTAGACCCAGATGGGAACAAGATTGAACTATGGGAACCCATTGATGATGGGTTTGAAAAAGAAAAGGAATAAAAAAAGAAAAGCCTGAGCAATTTCTTCTTCAGGCTTTTCTCTATTCAGTACTGTTCTTATTTTTTTCTCGTAAATACGATTTTCATTGTTTTAAATTCTGATCCATCAGGCATCGTTATAAACATTTCCATTTCCTGTGTGTTGTCATCAATAACTTTAAATGTTTCTCTTACTGCGGTTTCTCCTTTTGAAACAGGGTCAACCATCTTTCCTTTTATATTCATTGATTTACTTGCTTCATCCCAGGGCCCTTTCATTACCATCATACCACTTCCCATATTATCAATCCATGTGCTTACAAATTGCTTTTCATGGTTATCAAATCCAACGGTACTTCTTCCGGTAAAAGGCATTCCCATCATTTCACCAGTATGTGTGCTTTCCTGGTAAAGACCATTCATGATCATTTTATTCTCTGCTATTGATGTGCTTTTAGTTTCAGGAGCCCCTGGTTCCATCCACATTGTAATATCTTCATTCCATGTTCCATCCCAGGAAGCCATCATCTTATGCATATCCCCTGGCGTCATGTAATCCTGCCAATTCTTCATCATGGTTGCTGAGTCAGGCATTTCCATTTTTCCTTTACTTTCATCCATTTTTGTTTCAGAAATTTTATCATCCATTTTACCCTCTTCAGTTTTTTTATCACTGTTACAGGCAAACAGCAGCAGAGTGGCTGCACTAAAAATTAAAGCAATACGTTTCATAATTTGTTGATTTTGTTTTTGGATAATGAATCTACAAAAATTACTTATTACAAAAAATAAAAATATGAGAACGGGAAAATGCTGAAATAACTATTTCTATAGTTGCATCATTTTTATCTGCATCACTGTAGCAATACTGGTTGCCCGTTCTTTGATTATAAAGACATTATCTCCGGAAAACAGTTCATCAACAGAAGATTTAAAATAGCCAAGCCATGTTTCAAAATGATGTTTTTCTAAACGAGATTTTTGATGAAGGGCAATATGCGGTTGCATGGCATTTTTCTGATAAGTATTCGATTGAAATAATATAGCATCCCAGAAATCTACCAATACCGGAAAGTGATGGTCAAGATTTACTTTGGCTACATCGGTAAACAAATAATTGATAGAATCATCTGCCAATAATTTTTTATAGAATGTTTGCATCAATAAAAGCAGATCATCCCGATTAGTAATATCTCTTTTATTCTCCATTCTCTTTGCTTACTTCATTCAGAATATTTTCAATCCTTGCTTTGATATTAGTATAGCTGTCATATCCTCTGGCCACAAGATAAAACTTTGTTTCGCCGGTTTGCAATAATAAAGCAGGGAAGCCTGTTACTTGTAATTGTTTACATAATGTAAATTCGTAGTGAGCTTTTTCTTTATATTCATCACTACTTATTTTTTTAAAAAATTCATCTGTATCAATTTTGTATTTTTCCAGCAAGAGTCTATAGGCCTCATTATCGGTTAAATCTCTTCCTTCATAATGCAAAGCATATTGTAAGTCAGTAGCAAACTGTACTTGTTGATCAGGATAAATTTCTTTGAAGATAGATAAAGCAATTGCTGCTTTTTCTGAATGAGGAAACCAGTCACTTGCTGAAGGATTGCGAATATGCCAAAGATAATCTTCGCCAAATTTAACACCTGTTAACTCCTCTACCCGATGGTATGCTTCAAGAATATAATCCGCTGTTGCACCAATTGGTTTTGGGTTTTCAGCAGGTATCATGCCTCCTGATAAGACTTCGAATGAAAATTGATCTTTATATGCTGCCGCAATCTTTTTTATTACGTTGCTAAATCCGTAACACCAACCACAATAAGCATCATAGCAATAGTAAATTGTTTGTTGCATACTATCTGTATTTCCAGTTTCTATCTTTTCCTTCTTCCATCATCGCAATAGCTTTTTCTATCCGGCTAAGCCGTGTCGCTTCTCTTTTTGCTTCTGTAATCCATCCTACATATTCCTTGATATGGCTGGGTGGAAATTTTTGAAATACAGCCCATGCTTTTTTATTTTTTTGAATGGCTTTTAAAAAATAATCGGGCACATCAATAGTAGTAGTTTTTTTTACTGGTGGCTTTTTTATTTTTATACCATCTTCATTAAGTTGCATCGCTTCTTTTATCCAGGCGGTTATTTTCTTATCAGTTGGAAGGTCTTTGAGCGTTGTTATTCTTCCTAAATGTCCCATAGCCGATTCTGCTTTAGCATTATCCATTAAGATTGGATCTTTCATTAAGGTTGCTTTCCAAAATGATAAAACTGCATGTTGCTTGAATGCTGCCATATGACACATCATTTCTTCTTTGTAATCAAAAAATGGCATTCCCCATTTTATTTTCTCTTCTACCTGTGGGCATGTTGTATGAATCAATTTTCTTAAATGATTAAGAATAGGTTTAGCAAATGCTTCTTTCTTCGCAATGTAGGTATCTATTTTTGGATTCTTTACTCCCATTAGTTGTTGTTAAAATTAATACATTAATGCGCCTCTAACCAATTATCTCCCTCTCCACATTCTGCAATTACCGGTACATTATTAGGTAAAATCATTGCCGATTGCATATTTTCAAGAATCAAGGGCTTAAGTTCATTTACTTCTGATTTTACTGCATCAAACACCAGTTCATCATGTACTTGTAATATCATTTTACTTTGCATTTTTTCTTTTTGCATAGCAGCAAGTACTTTTTGCATGGCCAGTTTTATCATATCAGCTGCCGTTCCTTGTATGGGTGAATTAATTGCATTTCTTTCAGCAAATCCACGAACAGTAAAATTGGCTGAGTTAATATCCCGTAACCACCTTTTTCTACCCATCAATGTTGCAACATAACCATTCTCTCTTGCAAAGTTGATCGTATCATCCATGTATTGTTGTATGCCAGGAAATTCCTTTTTATAATTTTCAATAATTTCTTTTGCTTCTGTTCTTGATATTCCAAGATTATCTGCTAAACCAAATGCTCCTTGCCCATAAATAATTCCAAAGTTTACACTCTTGGCCTTATAACGCATTTCTTTGGTTACTTCTTTTTCGTCAATCGTATATACTCTTGCTGCTGTAGCAGTATGAATATCTGTTCCGTCTTTAAACGCCTGACACATATTTTTATCGCTGCTGATAGCAGCTACAATTCGCAACTCGATTTGAGAATAATCTGCTGATAGTAAAATGTGGTTTTTATCTCTGGGTATAAATGCTTTTCTTATTTCTCTTCCCCGTTCCGTTCGTACGGGTATATTTTGAAGATTTGGATTATTACTGCTTAATCTACCTGTAACAGCTACAGCTTGTGCATACGATGTATGAACTCTCCCTGTTTTTGAATTGATTAATTGTGGAAGTGCATCAACATAGGTTGATTTTAGTTTTGTTAATTCACGAAAACTAAGAATATCGTCTACAATTTGAATTCCTTTGGCAGCCAGTTTTAATAATACATCTTCACCAGTTTTATATTGACCGGTCTTTGTTTTTTTAGCACTATCATCTAGTTTCAATTTGTCAAATAACACTTCGCCTAATTGTTTTGGTGAAGCCAGATTGAAACGAACACCTGCTTGTTTATACACACTTTCTTCTGCTTTTTTTGCATCCGTTTCCAGTTCTTTGGAATAATCATTTAAAAATGCAGTATCAACTTTTATTCCTTCGTATTCCATCGCTACCAAAACTTTTACTAATGGATTTTCTACTTCATTAAAAACCTTTTCTACTTCTCTTTTCTTTAGTAAAGGAACAAATACATTTTTTAGTTGTAATGTGATATCAGCATCTTCGCCGGCATATTCTTTTACTTTTTCAATTTCAGCATCTCGCATAGAACCCTGTGCCTTTCCTTTTTTCCCAATTAACTCTTCGATTGAAACAGGATCATACCCCAGAAATTTCTGACTTAATTCATCCATGCTTCTTTTGCCATCAGGTTCAATTACGTAATGAGCCAACATAGTATCAAATAAATTTCCAGCAACTTCAATGCCATACCATTTTAGCATGAGCAAATCATATTTTGTATTCTGACCGATCCAGGTTTTATGTTTATCAGCAAACAAACTGTCAAAATGAGATACTATTTTTTTAGTTTCATCTTGATCTTCTGGGCAAGGAACGTACCATGCTTCACCAGGTGTAACTGCAAAGCTTAAGCCTACTAATTCTGCTTCATTAGCATCAATACCAGTGGTTTCTGAATCAAAGCAAATGTTATCATGCTTTTTTAATTCTGCTACTAGTTGTTTAATAGCAGCTTCTCCTTCTACCAATTGATAATTATGCGGCGTATTGTTGATGTTTTTATCAACTGTGTTTATAGTCGTTAATTCATCGTCAATGACTATTTCATTTTCTTCTTTTGTTGTTTTCGCTTCCGGTTGCTCGATGATATTTCCAAATAAATCCGTTTGTACGCCCTGTGGAATTTCTTTTTCTACTACCGATTTTGAAGGAGCAGCAATAGAGAATTCATCGCCTAATAGTCTTTTGCCAAGTGTTTTAAATTCCAGTTCAGTAAAAATATCGGTGAGCATTTCTTTGTTCCAGGCTGATAATTTGTAATCTTCCTCATGGAACTCAACAGGAACATCTAAAATAATTGTTGCTAATTTTTTAGAAAGAATGGCCATCTCTTTTCCTTCCTGAACTTTTTTACCCATGGCGCCTTTTATATTATCTGCATTCGCCAATGTATTTTCC
>JAHEMN010000225.1 GCA_024643645.1 Chitinophagaceae bacterium
AGGACTCAATGAAAGTTGTTTGTCTTCTGCTATTTTCTGTTGTCGGTTAGCGACGTCAAAGAAACCTCCTTATCCCGGCAATGCGGGACCGCATATCCTGTAATTTTTCAATTGTCATGGGCGCAAAGTTATGTGAAAAATACTTTTGAGTTCTAATAAAGTGTTTCGACGCTGTTTGTTATCAATCCGGAAAAATGGATTTATCAATATTCGGAATGATACGTAAAGCATTTTTATAATAGACTTTTTTCAAAATATCATCTGATAATCCCATGCCATATAAAGCCCAGAAAGCATGATATTTTTTATGATATGGAAAATATTCATCTGTCGTTTCCAGTACCCTGAAATAGGTAGCATATTCAGCAGGAACCCAGCTATCTTTTCCAAATAATATTCTATCCTGATATTTAGTAAAGAATTGATTTGCCATTCTTGGTTGTCTTCCCAATTCTGCTATTACGGCACCAAACTCAACCATAACATTTGGCATGGCATCTAACAATTTTCCTAATTTATTAAGATCATTCGGATACCAACCAAAATGTGCTGCAATAAATGTTGTGTTCGGGTGTTTTTGAAACATCCGGTGTTGTTCTGCAATTAATGTATCAAACGGTGCAGGATCATCATCACCTCTTTTTCGACGAGGGTGTGTTGCCAATTCAAGCCAACGTTCATTATTTGCATCCATTGGTTGCCAGAAAGGTTTGGGATCTGCAGTATGGATCAATACTGGAATTTTTAGTTCGCCGGCTTTCTTCCATATAGCATCTAATCTTGGGTCATCAACAGTAACTCTGTTTCCATTGATATCTTTAACAGAGAAACCAAGGCTCTTATAAATTTTCAAACCATTTGCGCCATTCTTTACATCCAGTTCCAATTGCTTTGCTGCATTTTCACTCCAACCCTTTTCACCTACATTCCTGAAATCAATATTTGCAAAAACTATAAATCTTTTTGGATAATTTGCTTTTATATTAGCGACTGACTTTTTAATCGACTCTCCGCTTTGGCCACTTAGATTGACCATTACTTTCATATTCATACTATCCATATCCTTAATTAATGTACCCAGATCCATTTCCGGCATTCCGAACTGATGATTGTGCACATCGATAAAAGGGAATTTTGCTTTCGTTACAGGCTTGCCAGGCACTACTAACGTTGATGGAGGATTATAGCTCTCAAAATCCATCTTTTCTGTAGTTTGAGCAACTGACTGCAGAGAAATAAGTAAAACTCCAATAATAATATACTTTTTCATAGGTTTGAAAATAAGCCTTTCCAGTTACAAAAAATGTTTTCTATTGCTTGCTTACAACTTTTTCGGAACTTTATTGTTTGACACAAAAACAAACTCTCACTATATGAAAAAAAATAAACTATTATCAATTCTGATATTATCAACTTTCACATTTTTCATTTCCTGTAACAATGAGGATAAAAAAAAGGAGGAAACTATGAAAGAGCCAGTAATTAAAGAAGAAAATGTAACATATTCAGCAGATAGCATAAATATGAATGGATTTGTTGCTTATGATGAAAATATAGAAGGCATAAGGCCTGCTGTGATTGTAGTCCATGAGTGGTGGGGATTGAATGATTATGCAAAAATGAGAGCAAGAGAGTTAGCCAAATTAGGATACATAGCCATGGCAATAGATCTTTATGGCGATGGTAAAACGGCTGACAATCCAGATGATGCCGGAAAAATGGCAGGTCCATTTTACCAGGATCCTGAAATGGCTAAAACAAGGTTTGATGCCGCAGTTGCAAAATTGAAGAGCTTTGAACAGACCGATGCTTCTAAAATAGCTGCAATTGGTTATTGCTTTGGAGGTACACAGGTATTAAATATGGCCCTTTTAGGTGAAGACCTGAAAGCTGTAGTAAGCTTTCATGGTGGATTACAGGTAGTACAACCAGATAAGGACAAGTTAAAAGCAACTGTACTTATTTGTCATGGAGGTGCAGATCCATTTGTACCACAAGAGCAGGTAAACCAATTCAGAAAACAAATGGATTCTATTGGCGCCACATATACATTCAAAACATATGACGGTGCCACACATGCATTTTCTAATCCAAATGCTACTGCAATGGGCGAAAAATTCAATATGCCTATAAAATATAATGAAGAAGCAGACAAAGAATCATGGGGAGAAATGAAGACTTTTTTAAAAGAGACATTAAAATAGAATCAAATTATAGGTTATTTATAACGTTATTACAAAGTCTGAAATTAAATTTCAGACTTTTTTTTACCTTTTTCTATGCTTTCCCATTAAAATTCAAGCAATTGCACAAATTACGGTGTTGCAGATCTAGTAAATTTCCTTAGTAAAGTTATGAGATATGGAATCTAGTCTCTATTTTGTCAATCCTTTTGGACTTAAAACAGATTCCTTTGAAAAAAATAATTTTAACCCTGTTAACAGGCTTTGTATTATTGTCAGGCTGTCAAAAAGAAATCCTTTATAAGGATTCTTCTGAACCTTGCGAACTTCAGATCGCAAATCCGACTGGCCGTACCTATTCTACTGATTCAGTAGTAAATTTCAATTGCACTTCAAAGCATTGTGGAATAATACCTCTCAGTAGCAAGAATTACTGGATATATGAAGATTCCGTATTCAATGATGGTATTTTTGAAAAAGTTCAATATGATACATTACGTTTTCTATCCAATAAAATAACTTACCCAGATGAGATTGTATGGTGGCAGAGCAGTATCAATATCGGCTTACCAGATCTGTTATATGCCAATGATTCAACTTTCTTTGGATTAGAAGACCGTCTTTTTACTCCCGGATTTAAGGATGTAAAAAAAGAGTTTGGTTTGTTTGAAGGTGATTCAGTAAAGTATCTTACAAGTTTTGAAGATGCAGCAGCAATCGGCCGTTCTTTAAAAGTTGAAGCTTCAATCAATACTCCTGTAGGTAAATTTCAGGATTATCTATATTTTGAAAAATATGCCCGTAATTACAGGAAAGACCAGGTCTTCTATAAACCCGGTATTGGTGTAATTAAATATGTAAGTGAGAAAGCAAAAATGGGTGAAAGAGTCATCAAACCAGAAAGGATCTTAACACTCATGAGCTATCACATTGAATGATCAAATACTAATTCCATTTAGTATTTTTATTACATGCTT
>JAHEMN010000226.1 GCA_024643645.1 Chitinophagaceae bacterium
ATCCTTTAGCAATGAATTGGCGATACCCTTTCCTTCATTCAGGTCTTTTTTAATACCGGTTGTGATGGACCTTATTTCATTGGCAAGATCGTCAGCATTTTCTCCTACTTTGTTTATCTTTTGTAATGCCTGATTCAATTGTAAGGCAATACTTGTATCTGTAAGTATTGCACCTAATGATCCTTTTCCATTTTTTACATCGGTTATAACAGATTGCAGATCGGTAATGAAATCCTTCGATTTTTCAGTGGTCAACCTGATATTATCAGCTGACTGCCGAATATTTTTTGGCAAAGATTGATCATCCAGCAGCTCCCATAATCCACTGCTGTTATTGATACGATGTATCGTTGTTTTTAAATTTTCGGTGATCACTTCTAGGTTTCGGTTTGAAACGGCTAATGTTTCCAGCATATCATCAGTACTGATCACACTTTTTGAAGCGATCACATCATATTCTTCTACCGGTTGCGAAAAGCCTTTTCCTGGTTGAATGTTTAATATCCTGTTACCGATAAAGCCATCTGTACCAATAGAAGCAATGGCATTTTTTTGAATATGTGGTCTTACATTTTCATTGATCACCATTGTTACTTCTACCAATGTATCATTTACCAATACTACTTTTTTTACTGTGCCCACCTGTATACCGGCATATAATACATTGTTTCCGGGCACCAGGCCGCCAACATTTTTAAATTCTGTTTTTAACCGGAAACTCGGCCCGAATAGATTTTCATTTTTGCCAATAAAGTAAAGACCGAGTACCAGGAATAATAAACCGGCTAAAACAAATAGGCCTAATTGTATATTATTAAATTTTCTGCTTTTCATAATTTCTTATTCAAAGAATGAACTTACCAGGGGGTCATTTATTTTTTTTAATTCATCAAATGTTCCTTTTGCATATGCTTTGCCATTTATCAAAAGAACGATCCTGTCTGCAATGATCTCCACACAATTCATATCATGCGAAATAACAATAGAGGAAGTTTGGTATTTTTTCTGGAGTTCCAACATCAGTTCCGTTATTTCTTTACCTGTAATTGGGTCAAGCCCGGTTGTAGGTTCATCATACAAAATAATTTCAGGTTTTAGGATCAGTGTTCTTGCAAGGGCAATTCTTTTACGCATTCCCCCTGATAATTCAACCGGCATCATCTCTATTGTATGAGCAAGGCCTACATTTTCCAGCATCTCTGTTACCAAATCATCTACATCAGATTTATTCAAATTCAACCGGTGCCTTCTCAAAGGGAATTCCAGGTTTTCTCTTACTGTCATAGAATCATAGAGTGCATTGCTTTGAAACAAAAAACCAATTCGTACTCTTATCTTATCTAATTCTATATTATTAAGATCAGGTATGTTCTTTCCAAACACATAAATATTTCCTTTCTCAGGCTTTAATAATCCGATGATACATTTTATTAATACTGATTTACCACTTCCGGATTTTCCAAGTACTACTACATTTTCTCCTTTTTGTAAGTACAGGTTGAAATCTTTCAATACATGATTTTCGCCAAATGATTTATACAAATTATTTATTTGAATGACTTTTTCATTCTCATTTATCATTGATTTGATCGGCGCTATTTTTTCTTTTATATCCATTTGTTCAGGTTATTCCAAGCAGATCAGTTATCTGTACTGCCAGTAGGTCTATAATGAAGATCATAATTGATGCCACTACCACTGCAGAATTTGCAGAACGGCCCACACCTTCTGTTCCTTTACTGGAGTTATATCCTTTAAAACAGCCAATGATACCTACCGCAAAGCCAAAAAAGAATGTTTTGAAGAAAGCAGGCATTACATCGCTGAAAGCCAGGTTATCTATTACCTGTGAAAAAAACAAATTGAAACTTGTTACTGATTTTATATTTACACCCAGGAAGGATCCGTATAAGGAGATCACATCGCTAAGAATTACCAGTACCGGTAGCATCAATGTAGCAGCTAATACTCTTGTTACAACAAGGTATTTGAAAGGGTTGGTTCCGCTTACTTCCATTGCATCTATTTGTTCTGTTACTTTCATACTTCCCAGTTCTGCACCAATGCTGCTGCCTATTTTTCCTGCAAAGATCAATGCTGTTATCACCGGGCCGATCTCCCTGACAATGGAGATGGCAACCATTGCGGGTAATTGCGACTCGACTCCATAGCTTACGAGTGAAGGACGTAACTGCATGGTTAAAACAAGGCCCATAATAAAACCGGTAAGGCCAACCAGTGGAAGTGATTTATATCCTATTACAAAACACTGATGTATAAATTCCCTCCACTCATATCGGGGTTTTATACCCTGTACGAAAAACCGCCCGGTGAACCTGGCCAGCTGTCCCGTTTCAGACAAAAACTTTCTGTTTGATGTTGTAAACATCATAAGTAAATTTCTTTTTTAACATTTACAATTGAGATGAATTTTATCACTAGCAGCAGTGATTATGATCACTCATAAGAGAGTATTAATAATTTTTTATAAGTGCAATATGTCCATGATTGGCAAGCATGCCTTTGCTGCAAAATTCTATTTCACAATTATCTTTAAGTGCCTTTTCAATTACATCATCTACAAGGTCATTAATATAAAAAGGGAATTTATTTTCTGAGTTATTATTAAGCAGGTTTATCGGAAGTTGAAATTGCTTTATATCAGTATAAATATCATCGTCTATAATTAGTTTGTTTACATTTCTTTTTACCGCAGTAATCCATACCTCATGCATACCTGCCACAAGTTTATTTTGTTGAGCTGCTCTTCTCATGTTACGAAGGATAAGGATATCTTTTACTTTATTCCAATTCATGATATGAGGCCACATGATTTTTTTTATCATTGTGCTGTTTATTTCAATTGTTTCAACTGGGATATATTCAATAATACTGTGGCCGTTTTGAGTTATTGCAACAAATTCATTAATGCAACTACTGGTTCCTGTAATAAATACAGGTAGTTGGTAAGCATTTATAATGTGGCTTAGGCTATTGTCGAAAAGATGATAGTATTTTTTGCGTTCAATTGCATTGGTATTACTGCAATTTTCATTTTTTTCTAACCCATTGGTAAGTATCAATTTGATGAGTCCAGATTCATTTCCAAGAAATATTTTGATTTGTTTATTTTCAAGT
>JAHEMN010000011.1:0-8665 GCA_024643645.1 Chitinophagaceae bacterium
CAAATGTTATACAACCGTCACCTTCTGCTTTTGTTTGCATTTCTGCTGCTGAAATAATAGCTGAATTACCTGATCTATATGGATTGGTATTTGCATGAACCAGGTTGTTCTTAAATTCTGATATATTATTCTTATAATCATTAAGTGTAGCATCCTGCTCCACATCAAAACCCGCATCAGGATGGCCCATTAAAATTGAGTTCCGTATAATAAAATTGCTTGAACGACGCCAGCGATTTGAAAAATTATGATTAGCTGCAGTTCCAGGTGCATCATTGGGGCCAATAATAGTGAAATTACTTAACTGAGGTTTAGTGCGAGGAGTAGCTAATGTTGAAGCAGCATCGTTGTCACTCTCAATTCCATTACCCGCATCACCCGCATCTACAAAATCTGGCTTGCGACAAGAAACTGCGAATTGTATTTTCCCTGTGTATCCAAAGTCAAAATCAAAATCGTCATCTGCAGTAGCAAAAGCAACTAAGTTTTTTGCATTAACAGTTCCTCCGAAAAATTCATATGCATCATCATTACCAAAAGACACCTGAATATTTTCAAGAATTGTTCCCGAACCAACTCCACCTAAGGTCAATCCATTGATCTCTGATCCGGGTTCAGCAGCAATACCTGCATATTCAATACGAACATAACGAAGGACTCCGCTTTCATCCAAAGGATCAGTACCGCCATATTGACGACCAATACCACCTTCAATTGTTGGAGCAGGATCAAGTGGACGATTTGTTGGTGCTTTACCTAATAAAACAATGCCACCCCAATCACCTGGTGCTCTGGATCCGATAGCTTTGCCACTGGTAAAAACTATTGGATTATCAACTGTTCCAGATGCAATAAGCTTTGCTCCTCTTTCAATGATCAAAGCTCCCTTTTCAGTTATATCACTTTGAATAACTGAACCTGCCTCAAAAGTAATTGTTGCGCCAGTAGTTACATACACATAACCCTTCAAAATCCATTTTCCCTTGGCATAATACTTACTGGAAGAAATAACTCCTGATATCACATTAGAAGACGAACCTGTTGGAGAAACATTCGTATCACCATCATTTATATTCACTTTAACACATGATGTAACACTGAATAGAGCTGAGATGATCAGGGTAAAAAAAAGAAACTTTTTCATATACTTTTTTTGTTTTTCTACTTTTAAAAACTTTAAACCAATTATTATATTTATTTTTTTCCAATATTAAAGTCGTATGTAAATGATATTGTAATTGTTGAACCAGGTGTATAAGAACTGAACAACCTGTCGTTACCAGAAGCAAATGCTTTCTTAGTATCTACATTCTCATATAAATAGTATGCATTGTTCAGAATATCAGACCAGATAAGTTTTACTTCGCCTTTGTTATCCATAACTTTTTTAGCCAATTGAAAATCCAACTGATTGCGAGGTCTTTCATAGATATCAACAAAATCCTGATTACCTACTAATGCCAGACGCTGTCCTATACGATTATATAATAATGAACCATTCCATCCGGATTGTTTACTATTATATTGTAATCCAATATTTACAAGATATGGCGACTGGCCCTGCAATGGACGATTTACAGAGGATGTTTGACCACCTGCACTAGTTGTAGCTAATGTTACTTTTGAATAACTATAAGTAACATTTGTAAATACACTAAAATTTTCTAACGCTTCGTTTACAAAATCAAGATTCTTTCTTACTTCAAACTCAGCACCTAATGTATATGCATTATTCACATTACTATATCCATAATTTCTTCTGTCCAACACACTGGAAGGATCTAAACGCAACTCAATCGGATCATTAAAATATTTATAAAAGACACCAAAAGTTATAGCTTCTCCACCTTTAGGATAAAATTCATAGCGTATGTCACCATTCAGAATTGATGTTCTTTTCAGCTCAGTATTTCCATTCACACCATAGTTTGCCTCATAGTCAAAAAATGAGAAGGGAGCAATCTCTCTGAACTCGGGCCTTGCAACCGTACGACTGGCAGCAATACGTATATTATTTTTAAAGTTTGGCGATAAGGTAAAATTGAAAGAAGGAAGCACATCCCATTTCTCAGTATTTACAATCACCCTTTTAGAAGTAACATCTTTAGTAGTAAGGAACTGCTGAAAATTCTCAACCCTTACACCCCAAACCAACCTTATTTTTTCACCAAATTTATTATCAAACATTCCATACATACCATTTAAAATAGATACTCCGAAATATTTATCCTGGTTGTTTGTAAAATCATTTAACACAAATCCATCGTTAGCAATATTATTTTGGGAGAAGATCTGTTCAAACGGCAGTATTGTCTTGCTTGCATCAAATTGAGTTGGAGATGCCGGCTGATATTGGAATATACGGCTACGGAAATCTCTGATGCGAATAAGCGTTGAGCCTCCTGCCTTAAAAGTTTGTTTTTTCTTATTCATGGTAAATGGAATAGTAATATTTCCATTTCCACCATAGCTGAGATCTTTCAGACTACTGAAGAATCGACGGGTGTCATCGTCATTATATTCAAATGGATTGCTTGTTCCTTTAGGTCGATTATAAGAAACTGTGCGAAGGTCAGGCTGTGCTTTCCAGTTATAGGCAAAGTTTCCATTCCAGTTTAATTTGATTCCGCTTGAAGTTAGCTGATGATCTCCTTCTAACTGTCCGCTATATAAAAAGCGTTGATTCAATACAGAAGAACGGAAACTGATATCCTGTATACGGTCATTATTAAATCCCCCTCTTGTATAATAGTTATCTTCAAAAAGCTGATTTAATAAGTTCTTAAAAGAAACTTTATGTTTTGCTTTAACATAAGAGATATTTGCCAGAGCTCCCACATTTACGTTATACTTATTCTGATCATCTTTTAAGTCCACAACTTCTTCTCCGGTCTGCTCATGTAATTTTCTCTGCACATCATACTTTAGCATGCTATTCCGGTATTGCAAAGAAAGGATCGTTCCTAAAACTCCACCATTTTTAAACTTAGTACTCTTACCCCAGGTAAGGCTATAGATTTGTGTTGGGATTGCTTTATTACTTACCTCACTATATACATCGCTGTTCAATAATTTACTCCATGCTATTCTCTGTTCGGTAGAACCGCTTCTGTATTCCTGTTGTGTTTTTGGAAAACCAACTGGTAGGTTTCTAGTTTTATTATCAAATCCAAACCAGTCATTGGCATTCCTTTCATTACTTGTAAAATCTTTAAATGCCGATTGAGTATTGAATCCAAAGCCAACACTAACGGTCAACAAATCCCTGGTAGGAACATCCTTTGTATTTATCTGAATTAAACCACCAGCAAACTCACCAGGTAAATCAGGAGTTGCTGTCTTATTGATAATAATATTATCGATCAATGAAGATGGAATAACATCAAAAGAAAAAGCTTTTTTATCAGGTTCGGTACTAGGTAATTGGGCATTATTTATAACTGCTGCATTGTACCTGTCACTCAATCCACGAATGACAACAAATTTACCATCCTGTATGCTTGTACCGCTTACCCTTTTTAGTACTTCCCCGGTATTTTTATCAGGTGTACGGCGTATAAAATCTGCTGCAAGACCACTGGATAAAGCGGTATTGTTCTTCTGAAAAGAAAGAAGTGCGGAAGTATTTTCTTGTTTTCTTGACACCGTTTTGATAACCACCCCTTCTAAACTTGATTGATCTGCTAAGACGATCTCAATATAATTCTCCAGGTTAACCCCAACCTCTACATCAGATACGTTCTTACTTTGATATCCTACGTTTGAAATGGTCAAGGTATATTTCTTTCCTGTTTCAAGTTGAATATAGAATTTGCCCTCAACATCTGCCTGTGTTTGAATCTTGGCACCTACAATAAATATTGTGGCGCCAGGTAAAGCTTCATTTTTAGTATTTAAGACCTTACCCGTAAGCTTTATGGTCTGCCCCTGTGCAACAGAAAAAAGGCTAATAAAAATTACAGAAAAAATCAAACACATCCGGGAGTACATAAGCTTATTTATTTGCCGCAAAGATGTATTCCAGAAGTTACCTGTATGTTACTTCATTGTTAAGCAATTATGATGTAGATAATTATTGATACATCATGATTCAAAGTTTACATAACGATAATAATCGCTTAATATTAATTTGACAATTTGGTAATACAATCAATTAATATTTGTGTTTCGTAATAAAACATTACGAAAAAAGCCTCAGATAAGGCATATATTATCTTTTAATTGCAAAGCCCTGGTATTCTTACCGGGGCTTTTAAATAATGACTTAACAATTTGGTAATATAGACCAAGCTCCTACCTTTTAAAATTCCCTCAAATTTGTGATGCAATTAAAAGACCATCAGCTATGCGTTATATATGCTTGTCTATTTTATTTGTGCTTATATCATTTGTGGATATAATAGCACAGGACACTCTTAAAAATGAAGTTATCTCTACTGCATTGAAGGGGGAAAAAAAGAAATGGTATGAGAATTTTTCTATCGGTGGTTATATGCAAGTAAGATACAATAGATTTTTAGAAACAAATGAAAATCTCAAATGTGATCAATGTGATAAGTCTATTGGTAAAAATGGAGGTATTTTTATAAGAAGAGGCCGACTAAAAATTAGTGGCTATATACACAAAAGAATATTTTTCTATATCCAACCTGATTTTGCAAGTAGTACCGGAACAACTTCAAATATTCTACAATTAAAAGATGCATTTATTGATGTGTCACTTGACAGAAAAAATGAATTCCGCATCAGACTTGGACAAAGCAAAATACCTTATGGATTTGAAAATATGCAAAGTAGCCAAAACAGATTACCACTTGACAGGAACGACGGATTAAATAGTGCTGTTGCAAATGAAAGAGATCTCGGAGCATTTTTTTATTGGGCTCCAACAAAAACAAGAGAACTATTTACATCATTGGTTAGGGATAATTTAAAAGGATCTGGCGATTATGGCGTATTTGCATTTGGCTTTTTTAATGGCCAAACTGCTAATAAACCAGAACAAAACAATACTTTACATGTAGTTACAAGGTTTAGTTACCCGATAGAAATAGGCGATCAAATAATAGAACCTGGCATTCAAGCTTATACTGGTAAATATGTTTTACCTGCAGAAATAAGAAGCAGCTCAGTAAAAGCTGCAAATAATTTTGAGTTTAAAGATCAAAGAGTTGCCACCAGTTTTATACTTTACCCAAAACCTTTTGGTATTCAAACTGAATATAATTGGGGAAAGGGTCCAGAATATAATCCAGCTACAGATTCTATAGAAACTAAAAAGTTAAATGGTGGATATATTACTGCAACGATGCGGCTTGAGGGCCCGAAAGCCTGGATATTTTATCCTTTTGCAAGAGTACAACAATATAAAGGTGGGAAAAAGCATGAACTGGATGCCCGCAGTTATGATGTTAAAGAAGCTGAAGGGGGTGTTGAATGGCAACTAAATAAATATTTTGAATTAACAATGTCTTACGTAATTTCAAAAAGACGATTTGAAGATTCAAAGCTTAAAAACAATACACAATCAGGAAATTTTCTTCGTATTCAGGCACAATTAAATTTTTAACCAAATAAAAAAAACAACCATGGCTCTCCAATCATTTCTCAAAATCTTTATGCCTAAAAACAAAATTTTTTATGAACTATTTGAAAAAGTAGCAAATAATGTGGCAAAAATGGGCAGCGTACTAAAAGCTGTAGTTGGAGAATCAGATTTTGATAAAAGGGCAATTTTAATAAGCCAGTTAGAAGATCTGGAGCATGCCAATGATGATCTGACCCATAATTTATTTACCGAATTAGGCCGCAATTTTATTACTCCTTTTGACAGAGAGGACATACATTACCTGGCTACTTCATTGGACGATGTAGCAGATTATATCTATGCTGCGGGCAAAAAAATTAATTTCTATAAAGTAAATCCAAACGATACAGGCATGCAAAAATTTGCAGAACTGATAGAGAGGGGTGCAGAACAAGTAAAAATTGCTGTAACAGAACTCCGTGATATGAAAAATATGCGCAGTATTACCGAGGCGTTAGTAAAAATCAACAGTATTGAAAATCAAGGTGATGATATTTTTGATTTTAGTATTGAAAAATTATTTGCGAATGAACCAGATGCTAAAGAAGTAATCAAGAAAAGAGAGATTTACCAGGTAATGGAAATAGTAACTGATAAATGTGAAGATGTAAGTAATGTGATTGAGTCCATCATCATTAAATATGCTTAATCAAAATTTGAGATTCCAAATTTTGATCATGAATTTCATATTTCCACATTATTACATTTTCTAATTTATTTAATTATGACACCATTTCTCATAACCATTATAGCCTTGGCTCTCATCTTTGATTACATCAATGGGTTTCATGATGCAGCCAATTCTATTGCAACAGTTGTTTCTACAAAAGTGCTGACACCATTTCAGGCTGTTCTATGGGCAGCAATATTTAATTCGGTTGCATATTTCATTTTTAAAGACCATGGTGTAGCAGATACTGTTGCTAAAACAGTGCATCCGGATAAAATTGCTACCGGCAATATGATGATAGTGATCTTTTCTGGTCTTATCGCAGCAATCATGTGGAATTTATTAACCTGGTGGCTGGGAATTCCCTCATCCTCTTCTCATACATTGATCGGTGGGTTTGCTGGTGCTGCAGTTGCCAGTGGTGGATTTGCTGCAGTTAACTCACCAATCATTATAAAAACAGCAAGTTTTATTTTTCTAGCTCCGCTGGTTGGTATGCTGATGGCTTTTATCATGTCCCTTTGGTTTATGAGTTCATTTAAAAAAGGATACCGATCAAAAATATTTTCACTATGCATCTTAGCTATTGTAGCAATATTTCTATCAGCTAAACTGGAATTCAATGCTGAACTTCTTGCTAAAAAAACGCATTATGAAACATATTTCTGGCAAGTGATCTTCTACTCAAAGAATTTCAAATGGCTTCTGCTTGCTTTTATACTAACAGTGATGGCTGTCTTTGCACTATACCTTAGCACTTTGAATGCTCATCGCTCTAACCAATGGTTCAAACGATTACAGTTGATCTCATCCGCTGCATTCAGCATCGGGCATGGTGGTAATGATGCACAGAAAGTAATGGGAATCATTACCGCAGCTTTGATTGCCGGTGGTACCATCTCAGAATTTGGACAAATGCCGGCATGGGTACCAATTTCATGCTATGCTGCAATAGGACTCGGCACCATGAGTGGTGGTTGGAAAATTGTAAAAACGATGGGAACAAAAATTACCAAGGTTACACCGTTTGAAGGAGTTGCTGCAGAAACAGCCGGTGCCATTACTTTATTTATTACAGAAGCATTAAAGATACCTGTAAGTACAACCCACACTATTTCAGGAGCTATCATGGGTGTCGGTGCTACCAAAAGATTATCAGCTGTGCGATGGGGAATTACCATCAGCCTTATCTGGGCATGGGTATTAACAATTCCTGTTAGTGCCCTGTTAGCAGCAGGTATTTATCATGTTGTAATTCTTTTTTAAAAGGCTCAAACTCATTAAAATAAAAATCCTGACTTTTGTCGGGATTTTTTTATTGTAATTTTCAGCTACAAATTTTATTACCATAATTATATGAAGAAAATATTAGTAACAGGTGGTTGTGGTTATATTGGCTCGCATACTATTGTTGATCTTATTGAGAATGGCTATGACGTTATTTCAGTTGACAACAATTCCCGTTCTAACCCCAATATATTAAATGGTGTAGAACAAATAACCGGTAAGAAAATAAAGAATTACAAAGTTGATCTCTGTAATTATGATGACACTTTTGCGATATTTTTAGAGAATGCAGATATAAGTGGTGTAATTCATTTCGCTGCCTATAAAGCTGTAGAGGAATCTGTAAAAGCCCCATTAGTTTATTTTGAAAATAATATTAACTCCTTAGTTAACTTATTAAAATGTGTACAGGAATTTAATACGCCGAATTTTGTTTTTTCATCTTCCTGTACAGTATATGGAAATGCGGATGAGGTACCTGTTACAGAAAATACTCCACTCAAAACTGCACAGTCTCCATATGGTATTACCAAACAAATGGGTGAGCAAATTGTAAGTGAGTTTTCAAAAAGCACAGGTATTGATTCAATTCTTTTACGCTATTTCAATCCTGCCGGCGCACACCCATCTATCCTTATAGGCGAAATGCCATTGGGAAAACCTCAAAACCTTGTACCGGCCATTACTCAAACAGCAGCAGGTAAAATCCCAAAAATGTTTGTCCATGGAAATGATTATCCAACCAGGGATGGCTCTTGCATCCGGGATTATATTCATGTTTCAGATCTTGCTCATGCACATACTTTATCATTGAAATATCTTGAAGAAATAAAAAATAAAAACCTGACTGAGGTGTTTAATCTTGGAAGTGGAAACGGTGTTACTGTACTAGAAGCTATTAAAGCCTTCGAAGAAGTAAGTGGGTTGAAATTGAATTATGAATTAGGACCAAGAAGATCGGGTGATGTAATAGCTATTTATGCTAATAATGACCTGGCTAAAAAAGAGTTGGGATGGACCCCAAAATTCACTTTGAATGATATTATGGAAACTGCCTGGAAATGGGAGCTACGTTTAAAAGCTGATGAAACCGTTTTTAAAAGTCAACCGGGAGAATTGAA
>JAHEMN010000011.1:8765-44751 GCA_024643645.1 Chitinophagaceae bacterium
TTTCCTGAACGTTTTTTCCAGGTTGGAATTGCCGAAGCTAACATGATGGGTATTGCAGCCGGAATGACTGTTGGTGGAAAGATCCCTTTTACAACAACATTTGCAAACTTTTCTACCGGAAGAGTTTATGATCAGATTCGTCAATCAATTGCTTATAGTGATAAGAATGTAAAAATATGTGCTTCTCATGCAGGATTAACTTTAGGTGAAGATGGAGCAACGCACCAGATACTGGAAGATATTGGGTTAATGAAAATGCTACCCGGTATGACAGTTATTGTGCCTTGCGACTACGCACAAACAAAAGCAGCCACGGAAGCTATCGCAGAATTTGAAGGTCCTGTTTATCTCCGTTTTGGAAGACCAGCCTGGCCCATATTTACAAAAGAAGAAGATTTTAAAATCGGCAAAGCCCAACATTTTTCAGAGGGTACCGATGTTTCCATTTTTGCCTGTGGTCACTTGGTGTGGAATGCAATACAAGCCGGTGCCATCTTACAAGAAAAGGGAATCAGCGTTGAAGTCATCAATATTCATACTATCAAACCGCTGGATGAAGCAGCAGTTATGGCTTCTATTAAAAAAACAAAATGTGCGGTAACTGCTGAAGAACATAATATTATCGGCGGACTGGGTGATGCAATTGCCCAATGTGCTTCTAAAAATATGCCAATCCCGATTGAATACATCGGTACAAAAGATACTTTTGGCGAAAGTGGCAAACCGATGGAATTATTGAAAAAATATGGTCTGGATGTTCCTGATATTGTCGCTGCAGCAGAAAAAGTGATAAATAGAAAAAATAACGGCTAATAGACTGATTCAAAGTAATTTTAGCAGGTTCTTTTAATATTGAACCTGCTTTTTTATTTTTAATACCTGAAAAGCATATTAAACATATTGATGATCCATTATTCTAACCGAACCAAAGCCCCTGATTAATGTCCCTGACAATTATAAGTGATACCGAATTACTTGAACAATTTCGTAACCCAGCTACGAAAGAAAAGGCCTATACAAGTCTTATTAAGAAATACCAGGAAAAATTATATTGGCATATCCGCAGAATGGTTGTTCAGCATGATGATGCCAATGATGTGCTCCAAAATGTACTGATCCGGGTTTGGAAAGGCCTCGAAAAGTTTAGAGAAGATAGCCAATTATATACCTGGCTTTACCGGATTGCTACCAATGAAAGCTTGACCTTTCTTGAACAACAGAAGAAAAAATCATCTGTAAGCCTGAGTGATGTGGAAACCGGCCTGAGTAACAAAATAAAAGCAGATCAGCACTTCGATTCTAAAAAATTAGAGTGGAAATTACAGTTGGCAATTCAACAACTACCTGAAAAACAAAGAGTTGTATTTAGTTTGCGATATTATGAGGAGATGCCATATGAGGAAATGAGCCGTGTTTTAGAAACCAGTGAAGGGGCCTTAAAAGCCAGTTATCATCATGCGGTCAAAAAAATTGAAGATTATATGCTAAATCATTAAACTTTGAGGGTCAATTACCTTCTTATAAACGTTCTGTGATACCCAGGTTTTACAGAATAGATAAAAATGACACAAAAAAACTACATATTACAAGAATTAAAGGAGTTAAACAGCTCTCTTGCCAATTTAAGTCAACAGAATGTTTATTCAGTTCCGAATGGATATTTTGATGGTTTAGCAGCCGAGGTGATGAACAGAATAAGATCTATTGAAGCTGCTGTTACAGAAGAACAGGAATATTCATCAGAATTATTGAATACTATCTCAAACAAAAATCCATACCAGGTACTTACTGGTTATTTTGAAGGCCTGGCTGATAATATTTTAAAAACCATTAAAGCAAATGAAAACCATCAAACTGCAAAAGAAGAAATTGCAGAGCTTTCTCCTTTGCTTAGTGGATTAAAGAAAGAAATGCCCTACTCTGTTCCGGCAGGATATTTTGAAACTCTTAGCGACAATATTATTGCCACTGAAAATAAACCAGCATCAAAGGTTGTTTCATTTGGTGCCCGTAAATGGATCCGTTATGCGGCCGCTGCGGTAATAACCGGAGTAATATTCATGGCTGGTTTCTTATATATCGGAAATAACAATAATACGGCAACTGAACCCGGCAGTAAAGTAATGGCTAAAATTACCCGTGATGTAAAAAAGATGAACTTTGAGGAACAAGACGATCTGATTGAATTTATTGATGCGGGGCTTAATGGTAAAGAGTCAGCACAAACGAAGAACAAAAACAAATCAACTGAAATTCAAGATCTGTTGATTGGAATTTCTGATGATGAACTTATAGATTTCAAAGAACAATCTGAAGACATTCAGTCTGTTCTGATGGTAAATTAATTGACAATGAAAAAGTGGTTATACATATTAATATTATTCCTGCTGCCAGCAGTTGCTGCCTTCTCACAGGACGATGATCCCGGACAAGAGAATGGTAAGATTGCTGAGAGGATGAGGGAATACATTCAAAAGAATCTTGGTTTATCAAAAAATGAAGCTGAAAGATTCACCCCCGTTTTTACCCGTTACTTTAGAGAATTTGCTCAAACTCACAGACAAAATAAAAGCGACCGTTTGGTTCTTCAGCAAAAAGTAATTGAATTACGTCTTCGCTATCGTGGAGAATTCAAACAGATCATGGATGAGCAAAGAGCTAATAAGGTATTTCAATATGAAGATAAATTCCGACAAGAAGTTATCAGGATCATTAAAGAAAACCGAAGAGACAGAATTCCACCAAGAAGAACAAAATCGCTTATGCAAAGAGATTAATGAAATAATAAATTTTATAAACCGGCCAAGTAAGTGCCGGTTTTTTTATTCCTAAATTATGAATCAATAAATTATCTAACTTGTTCTGTAATCAGAACAACATGAGACTACTCCTATTACTTCTTTTTTCAGCAACAACTTGTTTAGCTCAACAAAGAGCAAACATCATTTACATTATGAGTGATGATCATGATGCTGATGCTATCAGTGCCTATAACAAAAACCTGATCAAAACTCCAAATATTGACCGCATAGCTAATGAAGGAATGAAGTTTACAAATGCATTTGTTGGAAATTCTATTTGTTCTCCATCAAGAGCAACATTACTTACAGGACTTCATTCACACAAAAATGGTGTAAAGAATAACAGAGACCGTTTTGATTCTTCAAGGCTTACCATGCCAAAAATCTTGCAACAAGCAGGTTATCAAACCGCAGTGATAGGCAAGTGGCATTTACATTCTTATCCTACCGGATTTGATTATTGGAAAATCCTCCCGGGACAAGGACTTTATGCAAATCCTCGCCTTATTGAAATGAATGGCGATACTATAACTCAACAAGGTTATGCTACTGATGTTATTACGGATGAAACAATTAAATGGCTTGAACAAAGAGATAAAAGCAAACCATTTGTTCTATTACTTCATCATAAAGCACCGCACCGCTATTTTTTTCCTGCTCTGAAACATCTTGAAGAATATCACAAAAAGAATTTTCCGGAACCTATCACATTATATGTTGATACAATTAATAAAGGAAGTGCCTGGCATATTCAAACAATGAGTATACTAAGAGATATGGAATTATGCAGTGACCTGAAAATAGACCCTGCTTATCTCATGGATATTCCAGAATACAAACCAGACTCTACTCAAATAATTTATTATAATGCAATCTTAAACCGGGTACCATTAAATCAAAGAACCCGCTACAAAGAAATTTATGCTGAAAGAGGTAAGCTATTACGAAATTTAAAACCTAAGGGTAATGAATTATTAAAATACAAGTACCAATGGTATATGCAGGATTACCTGGCTTGTATTGCATCAATTGATGAGAATATTGGAAGAATATTGGATTATCTCGATCAAAAAAACCTTACAAATAATACCGCTGTCATTTATACCAGTGATCAAGGTTTTTATATTGGGGAGAATGGCTGGTTCGATAAACGTTTTGCATATGATGTTTCGATGCAAACACCTTTGCTAATAAAATGGCCCGGTAATATCAAACCCGGTTCAATAAACAATACAATGACGCAGAATATAGATAATGCCCCAACTATACTTGATATTGCAGGAATAAAACCTCCTGAATGGATGGATGGAATAAGTATTAAACCAATACTCACCGGAACTCAAAAAACATTAAAAAGAAAATATCTTTATTATCACTACTATGAGTTTGTTAAAGACCATACAGTGATTCCACATGTAGCTATAAGAAGTAACAGATATAAACTGATTTATTTTTATACAGTTAATGAATGGGAATTATATGATCTGCAAAACGATCCAAATGAACAAAAAAACCTGATTAAAGAAAAAGATCACCAAAAAATATTTGCTAAGCTGAAAAAAGAATTGATTCTTTTAAGAATAAAATATGATGACCATGAAACTGCTGGTGAGTTGAATTAGATCAATTATCTCATTTTTATTCTTCCTTATGCTGCAAACTTTTTTCTCCGTATTCACTGATCAATTCTGCTACCAGAGCTGTCCATCCTGTTTGATGACTGGCACCGATTCCTTTACCTGTATCGCCATTAAAATATTCAAAGAATAATACTAAGTGTTCATTACCCGGCTGATTATAAAACCAATTATACTCTCCGTTAAAACGACGATTACCAATATCATCTTTTTGAAACAAGCTGATCACTCTTTTGGTAAGTTCAATTGAAACCTGCGACAAATTCATTTTATTTCCAGAACCTGTTGGAAAATCTATCAAAAGAGAATCGCCATAAAATTCTCCATAACTACGAATTGATTGAATGATCAAAAAGTTTATTGGTATCCATACAGGGCCCCGCCAATTAGAATTTCCACCAAACAGATCAGAAGTGGAGTCGCCGGGATCATATTGTATGGTATGTGTTTGCCCATCCAAATCTACAGAGTAAGGATTCTTTTCATGATATTTTGACAAAGCCCTTATACCACCATCAGATAAAAACTCTTCTTCATCCAATAACCTCTCAAGCAAAGCGACTAACCTATCCCGTTTAACCAATGATAATAATATTTCCTCATCTTTACTTCGCTCTTCATTCGGCCAGAATTTATTATTCTTGATCCGGTATTTTTCAAACCATGTTGTACGTTTTTTAAAATCTTCAAGCCGGCTTAACTGATCATTATTGATTGTTGATACAGCGTATAAAGGTGTAATACCAACTATAGATCTTATTTTTAATGGAATAGGGTCTGTACCGCTTACACATAGAACATCATAGAAAAAACGATCTTCTTCATTCCATAGTCCATGTTCATTCAATGATTCTGCAATCAGAATAAAATGCTCAAAAAATTTAGTAGCTGTATCTTCAAATGTATCATCATGCATTGCTATCTCTACAGCAATATCCATCATTGCAAGTGCATATGATCCCATCCAACTTGTTCCATCTGCTTGTTCCAATTGAACTTCCCCTGTAAAATGCTGGCTTCGGTTAAATACTCCGATATTATCTAAACCAAGAAATCCACCTTCAAAAATGTTGTTACCATTTCTATCTTTCCTGTTTATCCACCAGGTAAAATTGATCAAAAGTTTCTGAAATATTTTTTTAAGAAATTTAATATCTCCTTCTCCGGTGTTTTTCTTTTCAATTTTATACACTTGCATAGCAGCCCATGCCTGTACAGGAGGATTCACATCATTAAAGTTCCACTCATATGAGGGAAGCTGGCCATCAGGTTTCATATACCACTCCCTCATCATCAGTAATAACTGATGTTTAGAAAAAGTAGGGTCTACAACTGCCATTGAGATGCATTGAAATGCCAGATCCCATGCCGCATACCATGGATATTCCCATTTATCAGGCATCATTATAATATCCTGATTTTTCAGGTGTTTCCATTCATGATTACGTCCATTCTTTTTACCATCATTAACTGGAGTAATACCATCCGATTTGCTTAACCATCTTTCTATATCAAAATGATAAAATTGTTTGCTCCATAAAATACCGGCTAAAGCCTGCCGTTGAATACGGGCCATATCCTCATCCATTCCCTTAGGAAGAATTGCAGCATAAAAATCATCGGCCTCTTTTTTTCTGATATCAAATACATTGGTTACACTTCTGGTAAAAGGTCTGTCAACAAGATCTGTACTTAATCTGCAGTAAACAGTTTTGGTTGCTCCTCCGGCTATTTTCATTTTATAAACAGGAGAAAATTTTGTTCCCGTTTTTCTGTTTGAAAGCTCCTTTTCATTTTTCTTATTGATAATTGCATCATGAAAAGCGTCTTTAACAAATATGTCCGGATTAGCCTGACCAAATAATTTTTCATTATTGGTCTTATTGTCTGTGAATAAACATTTATCTGCCGGTTGAAAATAAAAATAGTAATCGCCCAATCTTTCATGTTCTGCCTTTACTGTATTTTTATTCAGATAATTAATGGAAGGCATTCTTTTAAACCGCTGATAGCTTTGCCTGTTATAGAACCACAAGGTTGGCAAAAGGGTTATTTCTGCTGGATTGCTAAACCGATTTGTTATGTCTATTTTAATAAAAATATCATCTGCACTTTGTTTGGCGTAAGTGATCTTTACATCAAAATACTGATTGTCGTCAAAGACACCAGTATCTAAAATTTCATATTCAGCCTCTTCACGGCTTCTTTTTTTATTCTCGGTTTTTAATTTCTCGTATGGGAATTCCTGTTGCGGATATTTATACAGGTACTCCATATAATAATGAGTAGGCAAATTATCAAGGTAATAATAAAGCTCCTTTACATCTTCGCCATGATTACCCTGCGGATTACTCAATCCAAATAATCTTTCTTTAAGGATCGGATCTTTCCCATTCCATAAAGCAATTCCAAAACAAAGATTACCGAAATAATCTGTGATACCTCCTAAACCATCTTCACCCCATATATAGGATCGACTATGTGCATGATCAAATGGAAAATAATTCCATGCATCACCCCAGGGACCATAATCTTCCCTTACAGTACCCCATTGCCGTTCACTTAAATAAGGACCCCATTTTGCAAGTGGAATTTCTTTTGTTGCATTTACCGCCAGTCGTTGATGTTCTGCTGTCATGATTTTTTATTAACGTCAAGAACTGACAAGCTGATAATCGTTAGAAATGTAAATTTATAAATTCTTCTGCTGAATAATAGAAATAATACTATTGATACTTTTTTATAAGATCATACAAAATTTTCCTATCATTTTCATTAATGACCTTAGTACTGTCATTTTGCACAAAATGAATTTTGAATGACTGAATAGCATTTTTTTCATTATTGATATTATAACCGATGATACGCAATGCATGTATCGCATTGAAATTTTCAGGAACTTTTATCCCTGAAGTATCATACCAATAACCAAAACCATTTTGAGCCAGTTGATGCCAGGGAAACTTTTTACTGGGATCAACTTTTCTTCCAGGTGCCACATCAGCATGACCAATAAAGTTTGCAGTAGGTATCTTAAAAGTGCTTTTTAATCTTTGTAATAATATGACCAGGCTGTTTATTTGCTGTACGGTAAAGTCTTCGAATCCATTATTATCAATTTCAATACCGATACTTGATGAATTCAAATCAGTATCATTACCCCACTTACTTACTCCGGCATGATGTGCCCGTAAGAGGTCATTGAGCATATGATGTACTGTTCCGTCTCTGCAAATTACATAATGAGCACTTGTTTGAGTTCTTGTAAGTGTAAACGTCTTTAAAGTTTGCTCACAACTATTTTGTGCTGTATGATGAATAACAACAAAATTGGGACGCCGTACTGAAAGATTCGTTGTTCCTACCCAATCAGCACTGTATGCCAATCCAGACGAATCCTTTACCGGATATTCACTTAATAATTTTGCAAACTTCTTTACTTGCTTTTTATATATTTTATTCGTTGCAGCATATTTATTAGTTGAGCAACTGTTGAATAAAATTATTGCAATTGAAAGAATGGTCAATTTACTTTTCATTAAACTCTGATTATTTTACTAATGTATGAAAGAATTAATCTTATCTGCGCTTGGAAGATCCTCTATGAAAATTTCTTTGCGGACGTCTTTTTCCGGAACCGGACCTAAGCCTGGGATTATAAGAAGGGGCCTTTCCAAGCTCTTCAGGTACAGGCACTTTTTCAACTTCTTTACCTAACAACTGCTCAATAGCAGCAAAACGGTTATGTTCTTTCTCACCTATTAAAGTAAATGCAGCTCCATCCGCTTCGGCTCTGGCAGTTCTTCCGATTCTATGTACATAATCTTCACCATCACCCGGTACATCATAATTTATTACAACATCAATTGTATCAATATCAATACCTCTGCTTAGAATATCTGTTGCTACCATTACAGGTATTCTACCGGCAGTGAATGCTCCTAAAACACTTTCCCTTTCCGACTGTTCAAGATCACTATGTATCTCTGCAACATTAACTCCACCTCTTTTCAATTCTCTTGTCAGTTCTTTTACCGTTTGCTTACGACTACAAAAGATCAGTGCATTCTTAAAAGGTGTTTCTTTCAATATCTTTTTGATCAAGGGTAATTTCTGTGGCTCATATACCACATATGCTTTTTGAATTATTTTTTCCGGTGGCTTTGAAATTGCAATATTGATCTCTACCGGATCATGTAATAACTTTTGTGCAAGCTGCCTTATTTTTACCGGCATGGTTGCAGAGAACAATAAGTTCTGTCTTTTAACTGGTAATGCTTTTATGATCTTATTGATATCATCCTGAAAACCCATATCAAGCATCCTGTCTGCTTCATCCAATATTAAAAATTGCAGCCCTTTCATATTTACATAACCCATATTTAAATGAGCAATCATTCTGCCAGGAGTACAAACAATAATATCTGCACCCATTTGTAATGCCTTTTTTTCTGCTACAAAATTCTGTGCATCATTACCACCATAAATTGCAATGGAACTAAGATGAGTGAAATATGATAAACCTTCAATATGCTGTGCTATCTGTATCGCCAATTCTCTTGTAGGCACAACGATCAATGCCCCAACTTGTCCATCTACATGATTACTCAGTAATCTGTTCATAACAGGTAATAAAAAAGCGGCTGTTTTTCCGGTACCGGTTTGGGCAGAAGCGATCACATCTTTACCCGCCATTATTGGTGGAATTACCTGCTCCTGAACAGGAGTGGCGTTTTCATAATTCGAAGCTTCTATTCCTTCAAGTAGGTTCGGATGAAAATTAAATTCGGTAAAAAGCAATAGTATTTATTTTAGAAAGAAACGAAGGTAATTGAATTTAAACGGAGAAATGGATATGTCTAAAACTTAAAATAAACGAACAGTCTGCCGAAATTCTTACTATCATTCTCTATCCGGTGATATTGTTTTTTTATATGAGGCTGCTGTAAGAATCTTTCAACTTTTTTTCGTAATTGCCCACTGCCTTTGCCAGGAATGATCTCCACTTCTCTGATCTTCTTTTCAATAGCATCATCAAAAGCCTGTTGCAATGCATCATCAATTGCCCGACTATTATTATAAATATGATGTAAGTCCAGTTTTATACGAGCCATTAAATTATTTTTACTCCATTATCTGCTCAATCCTTGTTAGCTGGCCATCTTTTGACATTCCCTCAATTATTACTCGGAAAGCTTTTGCTACATCGTTATTATAGAAAATAAGCTTTACTTTATTTTTTTCAGCAGTAGTAATAACCTGTGGATTCCAATATAATGTTGTACGCAGATCCTGCTTTTCATTGGCAGCAACAAAACTGCTATAATTAGGTGATGAGAACTGCCGGATCGGAGAATATGCACTTACTCTACTACTTGATAAACCCCTTCCAGGTTCATTTACTACATCATTTCCTTTTCGGGTATAAACAACAATAGCACCATTACCTCCACCTGAAACACCATAAAAAGGTGGCCGCATAATTTTTATATAAGCTACATCTCTTACATTTATAGAAGACAAGAAATTTACATCTGTTGGTACCTCATCAAGCAGCACAACCGGACTTCCTCCTCTCCATTGCAACGTTGCATTTCCACCAGACCTATTAATAATTAATCCGGCGACCTTGCCTTGTAAGTAAGCGAATATATCCGGTGCAGTTAAAGCAAATGGATCATTCACTAAATCAAACTGAATCCCATCTCCCGCATACATACCTGAAACATATTTTTCATCTAATAGTTGAACAGGTGTTTTTGTTTTTGCTTTTATTATTACATTTTCTAAAAGCTTTCCTTCTGTTTCCTGAAGTATTCTTCTTGCTTCATCTGATAGTGCAAAATGCTTTGAATATCCGGTAGTATCTTCTAATCGGTTGAAATAAAGCCCTTTTGCAAATATTCTGTTTCTATAGGCAGGCAACTTGCTTTCCATGAATTTTACTGTAGCATCCTTTATACTCTTTGAAAGCTGAAAGTAAATATTAGCTGTATCAAATAATATAATATTCTCTTCATTAAAAGTGCCATCTTTTTCCACGGGCACATATAATATCTGGTTAACATCTTTCCCTTTATTACTCATTACAAGAAAAATATGCGCCTTATCACTTAATTGTTGGGTAGTAACACCATAAACTTTTCCGGAAAGAGAAAGATAAGCAGTATCTCTTGAATAATTTATCGCCGGAATTTTGCCTTTCACAATATCATCCCAGTTAAAACGACGCCAACCATTTGTTAGCATAACAAGATCAAGATGCTGAGCAATGATTTTATCATCTGAAGAGAAGTAATATGAAGGATTAAAGATCTGACCTCTAAGATCTGAAGACAATAATAAATGTGAAATAATATTATCACTGCTATCTGTATCTATTGCAGCATCAGTAACAGCAACAGAAAAATCTGCATATAAACTATCCGGAACTGTTATTTCAATTTCATTCCTGGCTCTTTTATTCAAACCCCAATGTGCTACATTCATCTCTGCAGAAAACTTATAATCCCCGTTGTTAATAAAAGTTATTCTTTCTGCCAATGGATTCCAGCTATTATCAAAGGCTGTGATGGTAAGTATTCCGGAAGGCAGATTAAATACAGGAATCACCCCTTGAGCTGAACCGTTTGATAAATTTTTTGTGACTTTAAATACCTGGTACTGGTTTATGGTACCTATCAGGTGTATCTGGTTCAATAATTCAGTACTTGCTTTATTTTTGGTTACGCTAAATATTCGCTTATCACCATCAACTGATACCTGTAAAGAAACCCCTGATTTTTTTGTGACTGGTAATGCTGTTTTATATTTTTTCCCTTTCTCATCACTCCATTCGGCTACAAAACTTTCGCCCGGTTCAGGCGATAAATAAAAGAAACCCATACCATCATGCATAATACGCAAACTATCAAAAAACTCACCTTTTTGATTTTCAATCACTCCTTTAATAGTATTAACAGGACGACCCCATTGATCATTTATTTTGAATGCGATTTTATTATTTACACTTTCAATTACATCACCACCTTCCGGGAAAAAAGCAAGTGTTGGTGCAATAATACTATTAGAAAATGTTGCAGATGTATTTGAAGAAATTATCCGGATATCTTTTTCATAAATAAAAGCAGTATCAAAATTCAACATCCATTTTGTATAGGCCTTTACATGAATAAAAGCTCCTTTATAGCCGGTAGGAATATCGAATTGCCCGTAAGTGATTGCTAATTGCAACGGACTTGCAGTGTGTGAAAGTAAATTGCCTTTGTCATCAGTCCAATCAATATAGAATGTTTTGCTAGCATAAGCCGGAGAAATACCTTCCATCAGGTATGCTTTCCACCAAATCGTTTCTCCTGCTCCATATGTAGATTTATCAAAATGCAGGTATGTCCTTTCCTGACCATACTCAGTGGCATATTTGTATATTATAGAATCAATATTCTGTGAGAAGGATGGTAAAGCAAAAAAGCAAAATAATGTAATTGCAACAGTTAATCTTTTCATCAAATCAACAATTCGGTTTATAAAATGCAATCTGCAATTTAAGCTATATTAGCAATGAAAAAAACCTATTAACAGTGTAGTAACAATATTTTCTCCGTAATGTTTTTACATGTTCCTTCTATATTGTCCTCCCACTTCATATAATGCATGAGTGATCTGACCTAAAGAACAATATTTTACGGTCTCCATCAATTCTTCAAACAGGTTTCCATTATTGATCGCAACTTTCCTTAGCCTGGCCAACATTTCAAAAGATTTGTCTTCATTCCTTTTCCAGAATGCTTTCAGATTACTGATCTGCAATTCCTTTTCTTCAGTAGTGCTTCTTATAACTTCTGTCGGTAAAATTGTCGGACTGCCTTTTTTATTTAAAAAAGTATTGACACCAACTAAAGGCAACTCTCCTGAATGTTTCTGGTGTTCATAATACAAGCTTTCTTCCTGTATCTTATTACGCTGATACATTCTTTCCATTGAACCCAGCACCCCGCCTCTTTCTGTGATACGGTCAAACTCAGCCAGCACTGCTTCTTCAACAAGATCAGTCAGTTCTTCAATTAAAAATGAGCCCTGGTTGGGATTTTCATTTTTTGCTGTACCTAGTTCCCTGTTAATTATTAACTGAATAGCCATTGCACGGCGTACACTTTCTTCCGTTGGCGTTGTTATAGCTTCATCATACGCATTTGTGTGTAGCGAATTGCAATTATCATAAATGGCATACAATGCCTGTAAAGTTGTTCTTATATCATTGAAGTCAATTTCCTGCGCATGCAAACTTCTTCCCGATGTTTGGATATGATATTTCAACATCTGGCTACGCTTATTTGCCTTGTACTTATATTTCATTGCCTTAGACCATATTCTTCTTGCTACTCTGCCGATCACACTATATTCTGCATCCATACCATTACTAAAGAAGAAAGAAAGATTTGGAGCAAAATCATCAATATTCATCCCACGGCTTAAATAATATTCCACATACGTAAAGCCATTGGATAAAGTAAAGGCCAATTGCGTAATGGGATTAGCTCCGGCTTCAGCAATATGGTATCCGCTGATAGAAACAGAGTAAAAATTTCTTACTTTCTGTTTAATGAAATACTCCTGTACATCACCCATCAACTTCAATGCAAACTCTGTAGAGAAGATACAAGTATTCTGTGCCTGGTCTTCCTTTAATATATCCGCTTGTACCGTTCCTCTCACCTGTGTCAAAGCAGCCGCTTTTATTGTTTCATACACGTCTGCAGGTAAAACATCTGCACCTGATAAACCGAGTAAACGTAATCCCAACCCGTTATTACCGGCAGGTAATGCCCCTTTTAATTCTCCTTTTTGAGGTAGTACAGGCTTACTATCAACACCCATATAAAACGGCAGCTCACCATTTTTATATTTTGATTCTATGACCTTATTTACTTCGTCCCTTAAGTTATTTTCAATAATATATTTTTCACATTGCTGATCAATAGCCGCATTCATAAAAAATGCAAGCAACATTGGAGCCGGACCGTTGATGGTCATAGAAACCGATGTTTTCGGATCACAAAGATCAAAACCACTGTATAGCTTTTTTGCATCATCAACTGTTGCAATACTTACTCCGCTATTACCTACTTTTCCATAAATATCCGGACGAGGATCCGGATCTTCTCCATATAATGTAACACTGTCAAATGCTGTAGATAATCTTTTTGCCGGCTGATCCACACTTACATAATGAAACCTTCTGTTTGTTCTTTCCGGTCCACCTTCTCCTGCAAACATTCTTGTTGGATCTTCCCCTTCTCTTTTTAATGGAAACACACCGGCAGTAAAAGGAAAGTGCCCGGGTACATTTTCCTGTGCCTGCCATTTCAAAATATCACCCCAATCTTTATACTTAGGCAATACTACTTTGGGGATTCTTGTACCACTCAGACTTTTAGTGGTCATCGATTGCTTAATCACCCTGTCTCTTACAGTATACTCATAAAAGTCTTTCTGATATTCCGCAACCTTATTAGGCCAGTTTGTAATTAACTTTTTAGCAACAGGAGTTAATTGCTCCGTAAAAAAATCAATTTGCTTTTGAATTATTTCAATTAATGCTTTATCAGCTTTTGTTTTTAAAATTTCCAGTGATCCGTTCAATTGATAAAGTTTAGTAGCAAATTCTGACTGATCTTTTACCAATTGATCATACCCCCTGTTATTCTCAGCTATTTCAGATAAATACCTGGTACGGCTGGATGGAATTACCGCTTGAGAAACCTTGGCAGTTTCAGCAAAATGGTATTCACCAAATTTTACAGATGTTTTAGCTTCAATTTTTTTCAATAACATTTCAAAAAGATGATTTACACCATCATCATTGAACTTGCTGGCCATAGTACCTATCACCGGTATATCCTCATCCTTTGCAGTAAATAACTGGTGATTTCTTTTGTATTGCTTTTTCACATCCTGCAACGCATCTAATGCCCCCGCTTTATCAAACTTATTGATACAGATAATATCAGCATAGTCAAGCATGTTTATCTTTTCCAGTTGTGATGCCGCTCCATACTCTGGTGTCATTATATACATACTTACATCACAATAATCTAAAATCGATGCATCACTTTGTCCTACACCTGCTGATTCAAGAATTATCAAATCGAAATTCGCATCCTTACAAATATCGATTGCCTCCTGCATAGCTCCGCTTAATGCTGTATTATCATCTCGTGTTGCCAAACTCCTCATATATGCTCTTGGATGAGAAATTGCATTCATTCTTATTCTATCACCTAACAATGCTCCACCGGTTTTTTTCTTTGAGGGATCTACTGAGATAACTGCAATGGTCTTATCCAAAAAATTATTTAAGAAGCGTCTTACTATTTCATCAGTAACAGATGATTTACCAGCACCTCCCGTTCCGGTAATGCCAAGTACAGGTATTTTAGTTGTTGGTTTTGCTAATGAAAGTTTTATACCATTTTCGGCATTTGTAATATTCCTGGCTATTACCCGTACATCTTTTACTTCTCCCAGTTTCATAGCAGTTTTATAATCTGCTTGTCCGTTCAATGCTATATCACATTGTTTTATTACATCTTCGATCATTCCTTCCAGTCCCATTTTTCTTCCATCATCCGGGCTATATATCCTGGATATTCCATATTGATGAAGCTCTTCAATTTCTTCGGGTAAAATTGTTCCACCACCACCACCAAATATTTTTATATGGCCGCATTCGTTTTCATCAAGCAGGTCTTTCATGTATTTAAAGAACTCAATATGCCCGCCCTGGTAACTGGTAATGGCAATACCCTGCACATCTTCTTCAATGGCTGTTTCTACGATCTCTTTAACCGAACGGTTGTGACCAAGATGTATGATCTCCGCTCCTTTGCTCTGCATTATGCGTCGCATTACATTAATTGCAGCATCATGCCCATCAAATAAACTGGCTGCCGTTACAATTCTTACTTTATTGGAAGGTGTATAACTCATAATTATTATAAAAGGCAAATTTAAACTTAAATAGCTAATGACCGTTAGTCTTGCTGACGGCAATTCAATTCGGTACATTTGCAAAATGCAGCATCTTTTAGAAAAAATTGCATCATTATACAAGCAGTGGAAAGGAATTGAGCCGGTATCAATTGAGATATTACCACAAAGTGGCAGTGAAAGACGTTATTTCCGTTTATTTGGTAAAACAGAATCTGTCATAGGCACCTATGGAGCCAATATCAAAGAGAACAAAACGTTTTTTTATTTCTCAAAAGAATTTAAAAAGAAAAATCTACCTGTTGCAGAAATATATGCAATTAGTGAAGATGAAATGTATTATATACAGGAAGATTTTGGGAGCATCTCTTTACTAAACCATCTTGAAGCAAAAGGTTTTTCCAATGAAGTTTATAACCTTTTCAAAAAAAGCTTAGAGGCACTTGCAAACTTACAGGTGAAAGGAGATGAAGGTTTAAATTATGACTACTGTCTTACCAATAAAGAATTTGGTAAACAGGCCATTATGGCTGATCTGCTTTATTTCAAATATTATTTCCTTGATGCTCTGCGTAAACCTTACGACAAGCAAAACCTGATCAATGATTTTGAAGCACTAAGTAATTACCTCACCCACACTGAATATAAATATTTTATGTTCAGAGATTTCCAGAGCAGAAATATCATGGTAAAAGATGATAACAGTGTACATTTTATCGATTACCAGGGTGGCATGAAGGGTGCTCCGCAGTACGATGTTGCATCCATGTTATGGCAGGCAAGAGCTAACCTTCCGAATGACTGGAAAAATAATTTACTGGAAGATTATATGAATTGTTTTGAAAATATTATTGGTCAAAAAATTGATAAGAATATTTTCCAAAGCCAGTATAACGGATATGTGTTGATTCGTCTATTACAAGTATTAGGTGCATATGGTTTCCGGGGTCTATTTGAAAGAAAAGCACAGTTCCTTACAAGTATACCCTTGGCATTAAACAATTTAAAAGAATTTTTAAAAAATCATAGTCTTGGCATTTCAGTTCCTGAATTCAGAAAGGTACTAGATATGTGTCTTGCAAGTGAAGTTATCGAACAATTTACACCCACTCAGGCAACCGGTGATACTCCTTTGATTGTAAAGATTTGCAGCTTCTCCTATCGCAAACAAATACCTGAAGACAATAGTGGGAATGGCGGTGGATTTCTTTTTGATTGCAGAGGAATATTAAATCCTGGTCGTATTGACTCTATGAAAACGCAAACAGGGAGAGATAAAGATGTTATTGATTATTTGGAACAACAAACCAAAATGCCGGAATTCCTCAACAGTGTAATGGATGTGGTAGATATTACTGTGGAAGAATACATAAAACGGGGATTTGAAAGCTTATTGGTTGGATTTGGATGTACCGGTGGCCAGCACAGAAGTGTGTATGCCGCTGACGCAATGGCAAGGCATTTAAAAAATAAGTTCAAAGTAAAAGTTGAATTAAACCATATTGTTCAGGAAGAAAAAAATTGGCTGAATCCGCTACCTGAAAAAAAATGAGTGTGTTTCCTTCTTCAGTTCCCTGATGGATCTTTAGTTGCGTCGCACTCTTGTACTTCCTCTTCTCTAATCAACAATTAAATCGCAGAGAACATGAGAAAAGGAGGTAATTTAGAGAATACTCTGTATGTAAACTCATAAACTCTTTTTCTCAGCGGTAAAAATTATGAAAGCAATGATATTCAGTGCCGGACTCGGCACCAGATTTAAACCATGGACCAATAAACATCCAAAAGCATTGGCAATTGTTAATGGCAAATCATTGTTACAAAGAAATATTGAATACTTACAACAATACGGAGTAAAAGATATAATTGTCAATGTTCATCATTTTGCAGATCAGATTGAAGAGGCGCTACAAAAACATAATGGCTGGGGTAGTAACATAATTATCAGTGACGAAAGAAATGAAGTATTGGAAACAGGAGGTGGTTTACTGAACGCAAAAAAATTATTCAAACCCGGTGAGAGATTTATTACCTGCAATGTTGATATACTTACCAATCTCGACATCAGTAAATTGTTGAAATTACATGAAGAAAGTAATGCTTTGATATCCTTTGGTGTTACAGACCGCAAAACTTCCCGATATCTTTTATTTGATGAAACGATGCGACTTTGCGGATGGAGAAATAAGAATACAGGCGAAGAAAAGATCTCCATTCAAAAATCCGATCTTGTTGAAAAAGCTTATAGTTGTGTAGTTATTTTTGAATATGATATTTTCAAATTGATGGAAGAATATAACTTTTCAGGCAAATTTTCACTGATCGATGTATATCTTAAATTAGCAAGCAACCACCTAATAAAAGGCTTTGATCATACCGGTGACAAGCTTGTGGATGTAGGAAAACCAGAAAGTGTTGCTATTGCTGAGTCAATTTTTATATAAAGTATTGCAAATACCTTTTCAACGGTAGCTTCATTTGCATCCTTTTCCTTTATCTTTCCCACTTTAAATAAAGAAATATTATGAAGAAATTAATGTTGAGTATTTTAAGTCTGATTATGTTCTTTGGTTTGTTTGCACAATCCAATTATGATAATAAAGAGGCTTTTAATCCACAATTTTATCCTTACCCGGGTAATGATTATCGAAGTGCCAGTGGTGAGCCTGGCCCTAAATATTGGCAGAATCGGGCTGATTATAAAATCAATTGCAGCTTAAATACAGAATCTCATAAAGTAAGCGGAAGTGTAGAAATAAATTACACAAATAATAGTCCCGACAATTTGAAGTTTCTGTGGTTGCAATTAGATCAGAACATTTATAAGCAAGATTCCCGTGGGTCAAACACCACTACGCAAACGGGCGGCAGATGGGCTAACGGTGGCTTCACCGAAGGGGATATCATAAAGTCCATTTCAGTAGATTATAATGGAAAATCATTTACTCCAAAATACACTGTTTCAGATACAAGAATGCAGGTATGGATGCAGGAAGCATTGAATGCTGCCGGAGGAAAAGTAAAAGTCTCCATTCAATTTGAATTTACAGTACCCGAATATGGAACTGACAGAATGGGTCGCTTAGAAACAAAAAATGGCATTGTGTATGAAGTAGCACAATGGTTTCCAAGAATGGCAGTTTATGACGATATACAGGGATGGAATACATTACCTTATATAGGTGCAGGTGAGTTTTACCTGGAATATGGTGATATAGATTTTTCTATTACGGCACCATCAGATCTGATTGTTGTCGGTTCCGGTGAATTACAAAATCCGCAGGAATGCTACACTTCAGAACAAATGAAAAGATGGAATGAAGCAAAGAACAGTGATAAAACGGTTGCTATCCGTAGTGCTGACGAAGTAAGATCCACCAGTTCCAGACCAAAGCAGGTTTCTATTACCTGGAAATTCAAAATACAAAACACCAGAGATGTAGCATGGGCTGCTTCAAAAGCATTTGTACAGGATGCTGCAAGGATCAATTTGCCAAGTGGAAAAAAATGTATGGCTGTAAGTGTTTATCCGGTTGAAAGTATTGTGAAAGATGGATGGCAGCGATCTACAGAATTTACAAAAGCAAGTATTGAACATTACTCCAACAAATGGTTTGAATTTCCTTATCCTGCAGCAACGAATGTTGCCGGTATTGTAGGAGGAATGGAATATCCAGGAATTGTTTTTTGCAGTTCGAAATCAGCAGGTAACGGATTATGGGGAGTTACCGATCATGAATTTGGTCATACCTGGTTTCCTATGATCGTAGGAAGTAATGAAAGAAAATATGCCTGGATGGATGAAGGTTTCAACACATTTATTAATGGTTTTTCTACTGATGCATTCAATAAAGGAGAATTTAAGGAAGCTGGTTTTTTTGGCGATCCTAATTCTTCTTTTATGGTAAAATATACTTTTGGAGATAAAATGGATGGCTTATTCAATACCCCTGATGTTATTCAACAACAAAATTTAGGAGTTGCAGCATATTTAAAACCCTCAATAATGCTTAATGCTTTGCGGAATCTTGTTTTAGGAGAAGAAAGATTTGATGCAGCATTTCGGGAATACATTAATCGTTGGGCTTTCAAACATCCAACTCCATGGGATTTCTTTCATACCATGGAAAATGTAGCGGGAGAGGATCTAAGTTGGTTCTGGAGAGGATGGGTGTTGAATACATGGAAACTCGATCAATCAGTTAACGCTGTTTCGTATGAAAAAAATAAGCCGGAAAACGGAGCAAATATTACCATTGAGAATTTGGAGAAAATGGTAATGCCTGTAACCGTTTTAGTAAAAGAAACAAATGGAAAAGAACATACAATTAATTTACCTGTAGAAGTATGGCAACGTGGTGCAAAGTGGACATTTAAAGTGCCAACCACCAGTGAAATATCTGATGTAATTCTTGACCCCGATAAAAAATTACCTGAATGGGACAGGGATAATAACAAATGGAAGAAAAAAGGATTTTAATTAAAAAAGCCCTCGAAAATTTCGAGGGCTTTTTTATGATAGATTATTTTTTTATTGTACTAAAAACAAGATCATCCAAAAACTCGAGAATCATCGATTCATCTTTCTTTTTTCCAAAATCAGTCAATGCTGGTAAGTTATGCATAAAGAAATTCTGAAAATGTGCCATTTCGATTATAGTGCTGGCTAGTGACTTTGGATATTTATATTTTGGATTACAAGCAAGGATCAACTCACCAATCAATGCACATAAATCTTTATATGGTTTAAAGAACTGGTCTTTATTATCCTCATTTACATGTTTGGTTAAATACGTTTTACTTCCTTCTGATATAATGATCTGGTGAAGTATGCTTTCATTAACATATGAAGTTCTCATATCATCCTCGACAGTAGTAGACAGTAGTTCAATTACTTTTTTAAGTTTTACTACAGGATCTGCAATATTATTAGTGGTATATTTTACTCTATATTCCAACCAACTCCAATACCATGATGTAATATAAATGAGCAACTTATGTTTATTTTCAAAATATCTATAAACACTTGCTTCTGTAGTACCCACATTTTCTGCCAGCTTTTTAAAGGTAAAGTCTTCGAAACCCTTTTTGTGAATTAACAGTATACTGTTAAGAATCAATTTCTTACCTAATTCTGTTTGCTCGGGATCCCGAATAAACAGCTTTTCATTCATCTTTATTTGTAACTGTAGTTTCATTTTCTGTTATATCTAATGTAGTAATCTTTCTATTATCATTTCCGGTCAAAAGTAAGAAATAGTTTTACATTTTTTTATAATAGTATTACTATTATTCAGAATAATAGTAATATATTCGCAATTGAAACTAAAACCAAATGGAATCAAAAAACTTATTCAAAGAAATTAAAAGCGATTTACCTGCGAGTATTGTTGTATTTTTTGTAGCAGTACCATTGTGTTTAGGCATTGCATTGGCATCCGGAGCACCTTTATTTTCAGGTATCATTGCCGGAATTGTAGGTGGAATAATCGTTGGTATTGCCAGTGGTTCACCGCTCGGCGTAAGCGGACCTGCAGCAGGTTTGGCTGTTATTGTATTGACAGCAATTACTTCTTTGGGTTCATGGCCTGCTTTTTTACTAGCAGTCGTTATAGCTGGTGTTATTCAACTAATTCTAGGCTATGCAAAGGCTGGTTTCATAGCATTTTTCTTTCCGACTTCAGTTATTAAAGGTATGTTAACCGGTATTGGCTTGTTAATAATACTCAAACAAATTCCTCATGCTTTGGGATATGACAAAGATGCTGAAGGGGATTTTTCATTTTTACAAATGGATGGAGAAAACACCTTTTCAGAATTAGGTAATGCATTGAACTTTATAACTCCTGGTGCCTTATTAATTGCAGCAATATCACTTGCTATTTTAATACTCTGGGATGTTGTTTTAACAAAAAAGCATAAAATATTTCAACTTATTCAGGGACCAGTAGTAGTTGTGGTTTTTGGAATAATAATGTATAACTTATTCCAGAATGGAACGTTGAATTTTACTCTGGCTTCAGATCAGGTTGTAAATATTCCTGTTCCAGCGGACCTATCAGATTTTTTCAATCAATTTACATTCCCTGATTTTTCAGCTATCACCAATTTTAAAATATGGGAAGTTGCTGTAGTACTTGCAATTGTTGCCAGCCTTGAAACACTTTTATGTGTTGAAGCAACAGATAAATTAGACCCATTTAAAAGAATAACACCTACAAACAGAGAGCTAAAAGCTCAAGGTTTAGGAAATATTGCTTCGGGATTAATTGGCGGATTACCAGTTACCCAGGTTATCGTTAGAAGTTCAGCGAATATCAATTTTGGAGGTAAAACAAAAATATCTGCAATTCTACATGGAGTCTTCCTTTTACTAAGTGCTTTAACAATTGCAAGTCTGTTAAATATGATCCCATTAGCAAGTCTTGCAGCCATATTATTAATGGTAGGTTACAAACTTGCTAAACCTTCATTATTCAAACAAATGTATAAAATGGGTTGGGAACAATTCATTCCATTTGTTGCGACAGTGGTAGGAATTCTTGCAACAGACCTATTAAAAGGAATTACAATAGGTATGCTGTTTGGTATATTCTATACATTAAGACATAGCTATCGCAATGCGTATCACATGAAAGATGTTATTACAACTGAAGATGGGCATGAAGTACATCATCTTGTATTGGCTGAAGAAGTTTCGTTTTTTAATAAAGCAAGTGTGATAAAAGCCTTGGATAATATTCCGGACAATGCAAAAGTTATCATTGATTGTACCCAATCAAAATCAATCGCACATGATGTATTAGAACTTATTAAAAACTTTGAAAGCAATGCAAAGACAAAGAATATCACCGTTGAAAAAATAAACTTTATAGAACCGGTATTACTTTAAAAAAAATAAAAAATGAAGACATTAACAAAAGAAATGCAAACAGCCATCACTCCATCAAAGGCTCTTGAATTATTACAAGATGGCAATAAGCGATTTGTCAGTAATCTGAAAATAAACAGAAACTTATTACAACAGGCAAATGAAACTTCTGATGGCCAGCATCCATTTGCTGTGATTCTTAGCTGTATTGATTCCCGTACTTCGGCTGAACTGATATTTGATCAGGGCCTGGGAGATATTTTCAGTGCCCGCATAGCAGGTAATATTGTTAATGAGGATATACTTGGTAGTATGGAATTTGCCTGTAAAGTTGCAGGTTCCAAAATTATTGTTGTGCTGGGTCACACAAAATGCGGAGCTGTAAAAGGTGCATGTGATCATGTGGAAATGGGAAACCTTACTGCTTTATTAAGCAAAATACAACCAGCTGTTTACGATGAAAAAACAGTTGCTGATAATCGCAGCTCTTCAAATGCAGAGTTTGTTGAGAAAGTATCAACTATAAATGTAAAGCGTACTGTAAAAGCAATTATGGAGCGTAGTCCCATATTGAAAGAAATGATTGAAAAAGGAGAAATAGGAATCGTTGGCGGAACTCATGATATTGCTACCGGCGAAGTACTTTTTTATGAAGATGCATTGATTATCAATTAACCTCATGAAAAACTTAAAGTCAGGCTGATCTTGAATCGCCTGACTTTATCATTTCAATCTATGATTAAAAAGATCTCAATATTTTTTGTTTTACTATCCTTATCCATTCAATCCATTTCACAGGAATCAAGATTGACTGATCAAAATTCTATTGCCTGGTTTGCTTATACCGGTAATATTAAGCTATCTCCGAAAGTTTCAATACATACAGAATATCAATGGCGCAGGACAGAAGGACTTAAATACTGGCAACAAGGATTATTCAGAACAGGCATCAATTATTCTCTTAGAAAAGATGTAAATCTTATTGTGGGTTATGCAAATGCCCAAACTTACTCTTATGGCGACTATCCTGCTTCATTTGCTTTTCCGGAACATCGCATTTTTGAACAACTTTTTATTAAAGATAAAATCGGATACATTGATTTCTCTCATCGCTTTATGCTGGAACAACGATTTGTGGGCAGCGTATCCTTACAAAATGGTACCCAAAAAACTGACTATAATTATTTGAACAGGATGCGGTACAGAGCCAAAGCTGAAATTCCTTTTTTAAAAGAAAAATTGCCAACAAAATGGAGCCTGATCCTTCAGGATGAGATTTTTATTGGCTGGGGTGAAAATATTGGCACCAATATTTTCGATCAGAACCGGATCGGAATTCTTTGTGGTTATAAATTAAACGATTTAGTCAAAATTGAAGCCGGTTACATTAATCAAACATTACAACAACCAAGAAGAATAAATAACAGATCAGTTTTTCAACATAACAATGGCTTCTTGATCGCAGCTAATTTTTCATTCGATGTTATAAAAAAATAACAGGCAGTATTTATTTGATAGCAATCATACTTATTTCAACATTCACAAATTTCGGCAAAGCTGCCACCTGAACGGTCTCCCGTGCCGGAAAATCTTTTTCAAAATATTTTCCATAAACCTCATTAATAGCTCCGAACTGGTGCATGTCCATAATAAAAATGCTCGTTTTTACTACATTGCTGAAATCCATTGCAGCTTCATTCAAGATCACTTTCAGGTTATGCATTACCTGGTGGGTTTCCTCCTGTATATCTTTATTTTTTAATTCACCGGTAGCAGGATCAATACATATCTGACCTGAAATGAAAAGCATATTCCCAGTCAATACAGCCTGATTATATGGTCCGATAGGCGCAGGCGCCATTTTAGTGTTTATGATAGTTTTACTCATTATTTAAAAATATTAAAATTGATATTGACGAATTTAACAGTATCGGTTTTGATTTCAAAAAGTATTAATATTTCTCACAATCATAATTGCTTTAATCACAAAAAACCCGCCACTATTAAAGAAGTGGCGGGTTTTATAGAGAATTAATTGAATCAATTTATTACCTCACATGTACCTTTCCTTCAGCAAGTTTCTTACCTGAAGCATCACCTATAACTACTACATATATTCCAGTACTTGCTTTTTCAAGATTTACAGGAATAAGTGTATAAGGTCCGGAGATAGGGAACTTCTTATCAAATACTAATCCACCTTTCGAATCATAGATCAATAGCTGTGTTTGAGTACTTGAACTGCTGCTGTTATAATAAGACACTGTAAAGTTTCCATCATTAGGACTTGGGAAAATAAACAGCTTACTACTAGCAGAAGCATCAATAGTTTGTGATTGAGAAAGGTTTGAACAAGCAAGACTGCTTGGCCATGTTTCTTGTATTCCAACCTGATACATTCCAAGATTGGCAACAGTTACCGGCAACGTATTACCACTTACAGTAATTGGAGCACTGTTTTGTGTCCAGGTTACGGAAAGGGTTCCACCTGTTGATGAAGTTGGTGTAGCCGTTAAAGTTGTTGTTTGACCTGGTAATAGTGTTGTCAAAGGTGATGCAGTTAACCCTACAGTTGGTAATTGACGTACCGTTAATGCACCCGCAGCTGAAGTCACAGGTGAAGAACAGGTTGCACTTGATAATAAACAACGATATTGATTATTATTTAAAGCAACACTAACATTACTTACAGTATAAGAAGAAGCTGTTGCACCGCTTATATTTGTCCAGGTAGATCCGCCATTTGTACTCACCTGCCATTGATAAATTATTGCAGGAACACTTGTACCTGTTACAGTAAATGTTGCATTAGCTCCGGAACATTTTTCATTATTTGAAGGTGATGACGTTATTACAACGGGAGCATATACAGTCAATGTTGCTGCTGATGAGTTGGCTACAGGAGAACAAGTACCTGTAACTACACAACGATACTGGTAACTATTCATTCCAACAGTCGCACCGGTTATGGTTAATGTATTTGTAGTTGCTCCTGCATAAACACCTCCGTTAGCAATATTTGTAAATCCACTTCCGGTATTAACTTGCCACTGATAAGCTATTCCCGTACCGCTTCCAGCAATATTGAAAGATGTATTTCCTCCAGAACAAATTGTTTGATTTACCGGATTTGTTGAAACAGCTGGTAATGTATTCACCGTTAATGTTGCAGCATTAGATACACCCGGTGTTGAACATGATGCATTCGTTAACTGACAACGATACTGATATCCATTCATTGCAGGAGTAGCACCGGTTATATTCAACATAGCAGCAGTAGCACCTGAGTAAACTCCGCCATTTGTAATATTGGTAAATCCGCTTCCTGTATTTACCTGCCACTGATAAATCACTCCACCGCCGCTTCCGGCAACAGTAAAGCTTGTATTTGCCCCATCACATATTGTAGAATTTACAGGCTGACTTGTGACCGAAACTGAGGTTACAACAGTCAACAACGCACAGTTAGAGGTTACAGTTGGTGTACAGGTACCGGAAATGATACAACGATAACCTGTATTATCATTTCCGCTTGATACACCGGTAAATGTATAAGAATTAGAAGTTGCACCTGCAATATTTGACCATGGCCCTGAGCAACCAGAAGTACTTAATTGCCATTGATAAGTCAGATTTGAACCAGTAGCAGTAACTGTAAATAAAGCATTTCCTCCAGTGCATAAATTAGCACTCTGAGGATGTGCAGTAATAGATGGTGCAGTTTGTACAGTTAATAATGCTGAATTCGAATTGGTAGTCCCACATAATGTTGAAGCAACGCAACGATACAGGTTATTATTCATAACTGCAGTAACACCTGTAATTGTATAAGAAGCAGCCATTGCTCCATTTATATTTGTCCAGGTAGATCCACCGTTCGTACTCACTTGCCATTGAAATGCAGTAGCACCGGCAGAAGTTATTGTAAAGTTGGCATTACCACCTTCACACAAGGTTTGTGGAGCAGGTTGCGAAGAAATAGTTGGTCCAACACCAGGATTTATTGTATAAACAATATCTCTAGTCTGGTTGGTGGCTCCACTTGCAACACCGGTAATAGTTAAGGTATAAGAACCTGCTATTAAAGTATTAGTACTATTCAACCTTACAGTTACACTATTTCCCGGAGTTACTGTATTAGATGGTATAAAGCTTACTGTAGTTCCGGCTGGTGGTGGTGTTGAAGAAACGGTAATTGGATTTGTAAATCCGCCAACAGAAGTTGTTCCTAAAACGATATCCATACTAGCTGGCGCCGGACAAGTAGCTGTAGCTGGTGCAGGGTTATTAAAAGTAAACCCGTTTGGTAAGAATACAGTTAATGTTGCAACAGATGAAGTTGTTGTATTACAACCTTGTGTTATTATACAACGATACTTATTGCCATTCATTGCAGGTACAACTGAAATAAGGTTCAATGTTGCTCCTGTTTCAGCAGGTACAAGATCATTCCATGTAGCACCACCATTTGTACTTACCTGCCATTTATAGAGCTTATATGCACCATTACTAGGAGCAGGAGATACAACAATAAAACTTGCATTGTCTCCTGGATTAACAGTTAGATCCATTGGCTGAGTTGTAATTGATGGTGCCGGAGGTAGATCAAATGCTGCTGTTTGGTCAGTTGCACTTCCAGAACTTCCCTGCAAGGCACTATACCCCATTCCTCTTTTTGCAAAAGCTGTCCATATTGCACATTGATGACGGCCACCATATAAGTTCATATCTGCAGTTAAAATAGCATTTCTTGCATCTATATATCCGGGGCTACAAGGTTGTAACTTCATACCCTCCATCACCAATTTTAATGCGATACTGTTACCTCCATTATTCCCCAAAGAGAAATTATATAAATTAGTATTTATATTATTTTCCTGCTGAATAATTGCCCAGGTCATTTCCCAAAGAGCTGCACACCAAATTTCTCCGATATTATGCACTTCTACTCCGGTACTGAATAACCAAGGTGCTCCATTAACACCCATGTGAGCATAGGTCAATGGATTTAATGCCATATTTGTTGTGTATGGATAATTTCTTATTCCGCTTCCGCTATTTGATTGTCCAATAACATATGTACCTACAGGTCTTGGTATACTACCTGATCCAACATTTACATTATTCCAGTCAGTGGTTAGCATTAAAGCATAATAATCGCTCCAGCCTTCTCCACCTCGCTCAGCATTTTGAAGACAACTTGCTGTGTTTGGACCACCGGTTAAGCGGTTTGAAATTCCATGTGTATATTCATGAACTATTATTCCTGCGTCTAGATCACCATCCAGTGCTGAAGTTTGTGTTCCACTTAAAGTGACATTTACATTATTATTCAATTGTGCCGCAAAAACAGCACCATCATTTTGTGAAATCATAACTGCCGGTATCGTAATGGTGTTATCCGCTCCTCCCATTATTATTGGATTACCCGTAACATTATTTACCATTATTACTGCTATTGCACCTGCAGTTTGAGCATTTTTAACTTTATCAACAAATGGAACGGTTGCCGTACAAACTGTTCCTCCAAATCCTCTATCAATAAGTGCTATCTTACCAGCTACAGAATTAACCGGTGCACCACATGCATAATGCGTAGTTCCGCCTGCATCATCATTATAATAAACAACTTGTCCAGTTACAGGGCCAACATTAATTAATTTATTCGCTGTACTGAAATTACTTTCAATTGCTAAATAGCTACCTGAAATCGCCCCCGGTGAATTCACTATTAAAGATGTATTGGCGACTGAATCAAAAAGATACATCCTCATTCTACCTTTTGTACCATCATTTGTCGGTAAAAAATTTGCATTATTTCCGATATGCCCTGCTGCACCGCTTTGTGCCAAAGCCATTACATAATCATTACCTGCACCTCCTCTTCCCTGGTTATTTTGTTGATAATTACCTGCTAATTCATTGAATCCATATTGGTAGGTAATATTATGTGTTATATTATTCCAGTAGAAAAGATTTGTGATACAAAACTGTTGCATTGTCAGATTTCTACTTGGTTCAACATTATAGTTTGGAGTGAACACAAAGTTCAGCGGATCAGGGGAAGTTGTAGATGTTGCAGGTAATCCTGTATTTAAATTAGAACCAATAGTGTCTTCTGATGCCCAAACATTATTTCCTCTTGATGTGGTATAATCTGATACACCATCATTATGCCAGCCTAAAGATGTAGCATTACCCGGCGCATCATTCCATGGATTAGTACGAATTGCTGCAGGAGAAAAAGAAGGAGCCTCGTAGGGATAAGGTATCACTAAATAATTAGCAGTACCTACTAAATTAGTACTTGGGGGTATATTGTTATTTTTGTTTTTATTATCAAAATTAGTTTGATGTTTAAAATCTGATTGACCAATATTCATAGAATGATCACTATGCTTCGCCTCAAAACTTTCAAAAATTACCACATTGATTTTATCAATGATCTTACCCGTTGAAGCATCCACCCTTATGTGCCAGACATCGTCTGTTTTTTCCGGAGCAACCTGGATCTGCCATCCTAATTTTACAGATAATTCATTTCCATTTTCGATTGGGAACCAAAATAATTCAGCCGTCACATCTTCAGTTACACCCGAAGGCTTTCCAAAATCAACTTTTCTGCCGGCTTCAGTTCTGCTTTTTGCAATAACGATAGGGGCAGATAACTTTTGCTCAAGAAAGGCTTGTTTCACTGCATTCTCCGCAGTTAATGATGGAACTTCGGATCTTCCTTGTGTAAGGTTTTCCAATTGGTTCATCATCTTCCCGGTATTTGAGATCAATTTGCCTTCTTTAAATGCTACTACCAGCATTTGATTAAAAACCGGAATACCTTTAAATGTTTGTTGCAGGTATATCATTGTAATACCTGTAGATTGATCTGTATAGGTACTTGAAATAACAAGATTATTCAGATCATTGTCATTAATACCAATAGCGGATTTATTTTCCGCTATATATTTTAATGCAACACCTTTATCTGCATTATTGACTACCTGGCCCCAGGTAGAGACAACAATAAAAGTGATAATAGCGGAGAGGAATAACTTTTTCAATTGTAAAATTTTAATATTAAAATTATTATTTAAGAAATGAGAGTAACGATTTATTATAAATTGTTTGTGTCAAAACACATTACTATTAACATTGTGTTTGGCATTAAAAAATGAATAGGAAAAGAGTTAAAAATTAATCCGTTTTCATCTGCATGCTTACTAATTCTCACTTATACATAATACGGGAGTGTAGAAACCTGAATTAACCAAAGGCGGGATAATTCTAAGTAAAAAGCTACCATCTATGCTTAATAATTCATCTATTTATTCTAAAACGGGCCTAAAATTAGGTTTTTTTTCTACACAGTAGAAATTGTTTTAGACAGTTTTGAACTCTTTCAAAACCCCTTCATTATCATTGAATTAGATAAAGTTTCCTTTTTAAGAAAACTCATTTAGCTTTAAATGTTTTCTTTGCAAAAAATTCCCATGAAGATAGTTGTAATATCAGACGAAATATTAAAAAACGAACTCCTTGCTACAGTAGAAAAGGATATTCAATCGATAGTATGGCTTGTCCATCCTTCCAAAATATCAGATGCTGATTGTTACATTGATCTTTTATTCGATAATTCTATTGAACGGATTTCAATATTAAAAGAATTTTCAGCTAAAATTATTATTGTGAATGCTGTAAATATTACCCTGTCTTCATTACCAGAAAATTTTATTAGAATTAATGGCTGGCCTACATTTCTCAGCAGAAATCTGATAGAAGCAAGCTGCAAATCAGATCATTTAAAAGATAATGTTGAAGCAGTTTTTTCTCAATTTAATAAGACCATTGAATGGACCCCGGATATAATCGGGTTTATTTCAGCCAGGGTTATCAGCATGCTGATAAATGAAGCTTATTTTACTTTAGAAGATGAGGTTACAGGAAAGAATGAGATTGATATTGCTATGAAACTTGGTACCAAATATCCTTATGGACCTTTTGAATGGAGCCAAAAAATTGGCTTAAAAAACATCTATGAGTTATTATCAAAACTTTCGCAGGATCAATCCAGATATAGCCCTTGCGAATTATTAAAAAATGAAGCAGTCCAGGCATGAGTTTTATTTTAAATATTGACACAGCACTTTCAGTTGCTTCGGTTTGTATATCAAAAAATGATGAATCAATTGTATTGACAATTAATAAACAGCAACATGGACATGCTGCATGGCTTCACCAGACAATTAAGGACTCATTGGAAAAAGCTGGTTGTTCAATATCACAATTAGAAGCTGTAGCAGTTAGTATAGGACCAGGTTCATATACTGGGCTAAGGATCGGATTATCTTCAGCTAAAGGTCTTTGTTATGCTTTAAAAATTCCATTGATCACTATTAAAACCACAGAGATGCTTGCTTCTGCAGTAAAAAATGAAGCAGAAGATCTTATTTGCCCGGCAATAGATGCCAGAAGAATGGAAATTTTCACTGCTGTATATGATAAAGAGTTGAATGAAATAAAAGCCCCACATGCATTGATAATTTCTGAAAATAGTTTTCAGGAGTATTTAGCAGATCATAAGATCCTTTTTTGTGGCGATGGACATAAGAAATTTCAATCAGTTTTAGTTAGCAAACAAATAGATTACAGCGATCATATTGCAGATGCTTCACATCTATCAACTTTGGCGATCGACCGGTTCAGAAAAAAGAAATTCGCAGATATTGCCTATTCAGAACCGTTGTATGTAAAAGAATTTTATTCAACTTAGGTCTAAAACAATAGGATTTTCGTCAAAATTATAAGAGAACTGAACTAAAATGTACTTTTTAGGTTAAACAGTAAAAAATAAGTTCGCATCTTTTTCTAATTTTACAGTCTATGAATAATTCACCTTTGACTTTGAATCAAAATTCAAGTAGTAATAATGTATTGAAAATAGAAGTCTTACGTATAAAGAAAGCAGCTTTAGTTCTGAGAGCAATCAATCACAAATTGCGTCAGCAAATTTTAAAATTAATAGATGAACAAGGAAAAATAACTGTAACTGAGTTATATGTTCATCTAAGACTGGAACAATCTGTTGCCTCACAACATCTTGCTATATTACGAAAAGCCGGATTTGTTAAAACGAGCAGAGATGGGAAATACATTTATTACACTGTTAATTATGAAAGGCTTGATGAGTTAAATGAATTTATTGACAATCTACTTCATTAACTGTCCTCATCAGTCCGACAATACTTACTCCGTTATCTATTATTATAATAGTTTTAATAATTATTGATCATATGTTTATAAAACAATTATATACCAGTTGCCTTAGTGAAGCGGCATACTATATTGAAAGCAAAGGTGAAGCAGCTATTATTGATCCATTAAGGGATATTGATACTTATCTTGAACTTGCTACAGAAAGAAAAGCCAGGATCAAATATATTTTTGAAACACATTTTCATGCAGACTTTGTTAGTGGTCATCTCGATCTAAGTAAAGCTACTGATGCACCAATCATCTATGGCCCGAATACTAAAACAAATTTTCCGGTTCATATTGCAAAGGATGGAGAAGTTTTCTCTCTTGGCGATATAACTATAGAAGTGTTACATACTCCCGGCCATACGTTGGAATCCAGTTGCTATTTATTAAAGGATCCTACAGGAAAAAATCATTGCGTATTTACAGGTGACACTTTATTTGTAGGGGATGTTGGCCGACCTGACCTTGCACAAAAAGGAAATGAAATAACCATGAATGATCTGGCAGGCATGTTGTATGATAGTATTCATGCAAAACTTTTCCCGTTGGCAGATAATGTACTTGTTTATCCTGCACATGGGCCTGGCAGTTCTTGCGGAAAGAATCTTGGGCCAAGTACACACAGTACAATAGGCGAAGAAAAAGAGAATAATTATGCACTGAAAGCAACAACAAGAGAAGATTTTATAAAAAAGGTTACAGATGGTATTGAAGCTCCGCCAACTTATTTTCCTATAAATGCAAAGATCAATAAAGAAGGGTATGATAGTCTTGACAGTGTATTGCTGAAAGGATTAACCGGATTATCAGTAAATGACTTTAAAGCTAGCACAACAGAAGACACAATTATTTTAGATACAAGAAATGCAAATCTTTTTTCTCAAGGATTTATTCCCGGTTCCATTAGTATTGGCCTAGAAGGACGTTTTGCAGAATGGGCTGGCAGTATCTTACCTTTTGAATCGCCAATTCTTTTAGTAACAGAAACAGGAAAAGAAAAAGAAACGATTGTCAGGCTTGCAAGAGTAGGATTTGATAATGTAAAAGGATATTTAGAGGGAGGATTTGAAAACTGGAAGAATGCCGGAGAGGAAATCGATATGATTATTGATATTGAAGCAGATGAATTAATGATGGATATACCATATGATACAAATCTTGTTATAATTGATGTAAGACGTACCACTGAATATGCAGATGGACATTTAAAGAATGCCATAAACATACCTTTAATAGAATTGACCGATCCTGCAAGTATGGCCAACCTGGAAGAAACACAAAACCTTTATATACATTGCGCCGGTGGATATCGCAGCGTTATTGCTTCTTCTCTCTTAAAAAGACAAGGCATTCATAATTTAAAAAATATTGAAGGCGGTTGGGGGAAAATAAAAGAACAAGAAAAAGCAGAGATCATTAAAGAAACAAGTTTATTGAATTAAACATTGAAAATTAATAAATAAAAAAAGCCCTGTTAATGACTTTATATTAACAGGGCTTTTTAGTCTTTAAACTTTTTATAATTTAGAACTGATCCATTCATTTAGTTTAGGTGAACTTTCGCAACTAATAATAGCAGCATACCTTGGCTTGGTTCCATTATGTACACCTACATGCCACAAACGTTGTGAATCCACTACAAAATGTGCTCCCTTTGGCATAGGTACTCTTGCCTCCGATTCTTTTATAGGAAGATTGTTCTCATCACTATCATATAAAAGCATGTAACTATCAGCATTATCAGTTAGCTCGATCCACATTCTTACAACCCAACCTTCATCTTCAGGGTTCAACCGGTTATTATCATCCCGATGAACAGAACGAATTGCCTGATCATGAGTTTGAGGTTCCAATCTAATTATCCTTACTCTTCCAAAATTTGCAGGTATCGATTTTATATATGCCATCAGGTTTGGACACAATGCAGAATTGGGAGTAAAGATGGCACCCTTATCTGTTTTTCCATTTTCCCAAAATCCTTTGCATTCATTTGTACCATCGCAGGAAGCTAAAGGTGCAAAGTTGGTATCTCCTCCGCTTTTCCAATCCATATAAGTTAATCCTTCCCATTCTTTCGGATCAATATGAGAGATATCCAGTGTTTTCATTATTACATACCCTTTATCATTCATAACCGGCATACGGTAATGAGGAGTTTGTAATGGGATCTTAACTGACCAGTGTTCACTATGAGGCCAGAATATTGTAGGTGTAACTGACATGACGAAAGAATTAAAATTAATAAGGTTATGAAACGCTAAAATATGAAAAAGGAAATAAAGAAAAAATGATATGGGATAGCTCAAAAACCGTTGCTTATTCCAAATTTAAAATGTTAAAGTCTCCTCGTCTTATCCAATAATTTTACCATACTCTGGTTTCCATTCAAATTTCCAACGACGATGACTCCAAAGATAATTTGCAGGATCTTCTTTGATAATATCTTCTAATGAATTCTTATAGAGTAATGTTAACTTTTCAGGTGTAAATGAAGATCCGTTTTCAGTTAATAATTTTGTAGAAAAATGGTAATAACCTCTTTTTAATTTATAAAACCCTATTATAACAACTGCTGTATTATTTTTTACAGCACCCTTTGCAGGGCCGGTAACGAATGGTACTGGTTTGCCAAAAAAATTCATCCAATAACCGTTTGAAGGATCACCCGGGTTTTGATCTGCTGCTAGCCCTAATGAATATTGTTTTGAAAAAGCATCATGACTAATATTATTCTTAAAATCAGTCGCAGAGATCAGGATGGTACCATATCGTTTTCTAAAGTTATAGAATATACGATCGAGATGTTTATTGGCTATCGGCATATAAATACCAACAAAAGGAGCATCCAAACTCATTGCAGCTAATAAATTACCAAACTCCCAATTAAACTGGTGTCCCGCCATTATATGCACATTGTATCCTTTTGCAGAAAGCTCATTGATCAACTCAAAATCGCATGAACTCCTTTTTTTAATTTGTTTTTCAGAGATGGTGATAAACTTTATCGATTCAAGAAAAGTATCAATCAAATTATGGTAAAACTGTTTTGAAATTTTAAGCCTTTCTTTTGCGGTCTTTTCCGGAAAAGCAATCAACAGGTTTTTGATGACAATATCCCTTCTATATTTAAATACATAAAAAACGATGCTATAAATTACATCTGAGATAATATATAATAATCTGAAAGGAATGAGTGATAATAACCACAATAATCCATAAACTATATAATACATAGTGTGCAAATATAAAAACTACAATACTATGTTCTGCACAAGGTTGCTTTTAGCAGGATAATCAGTATTAAAATGCAATCCCCTGCTTTCTTTACGGAAGCTGGCTCCTTTTACAATCAAATAACCTACAGTGATCATATTTCGCAGTTCTAATAATTGCGGAGAAACGGTAGTGCTTTCATATAATCTTTCTGTTTCTTCCCATAGAAGATCTAATCGTCGCATAGCTCTTTGTAAACGGATATTATTACGTACAATACCAACATAATCACTCATCAGCAATTGCAATTCCTTCAGGCTTTGTGTGATCAAGATCATTTCTTTTGGTTCTGATGTTCCCTTAGCATTCCAATCCGGTATCTGGTTTTCAATACTTTCCCAGTTCACAAAAGAGGATGTAAAAGATTCAGCTAAAACAGAAGTGCTATCCAAAAAACAACGATGGGCAAAAACCATTGCTTCCAGCAATGAATTACTGGCAAGCCGGTTGGCACCATGCAAACCAGTAGAGGAACATTCCCCACAAGCATATAAATTCTTAATAGAACTTCTGCCCCACTCATTGGTTTTTATTCCACCGCAACTATAATGTGCAGCAGGCGCCACTGGTATCATTTGCTTTGTAATATCAATTCCTATTGATAAACATTTTTCATAAATATTAGGAAAGTGTTCTATAAATTTTTCTTTATCAAAATGCCTGCAATCCAACCATACATGCTCCGTACCATTGATCTTCATTTCACTATCTATAGCCCTTGCCACAATATCTCTTGGAGCAAGATCTTTCAGATCATGGTATTTTTCCATAAAAGCCTCACCATGTTTGTTACGAAGTATACCACCATCACCTCTCACAGCTTCAGTAATTAAAAATGCATGGCCACTGGCACCAGCCTCAAATAATGCTGTTGGGTGAAATTGAATAAACTCCATATTTTCAACCCTGCCTTTTGCACGGTATACCATCGATACGCCATCACCAGTGGCAATTGAAGGATTTGTAGTTGTTCGATACACCTGCCCGTTTCCTCCGGTTGCCAGCAGAGTGATCTTGGAAAGGATCTTTTCTATTTTATTAGTTGCAAGATTTAAAACATACACTCCAAAACATTCCACATCAGGTGTAGATTTATTTACCAGGTAACCCAGATGGTGTTGTGTAATAATATCAACAACAAAACAATGCTGAATGAATTC
>JAHEMN010000227.1 GCA_024643645.1 Chitinophagaceae bacterium
AAAAAGGGTGGGTACAGGCATTAAAATCCACCCCTGAAATTTATGCAACTAATATGATGAATATTTATAAAAGTGTATGGTAAATTTTGAAAAAGATATTGAAGAATGCATGAGAACATTACAGGGTGGTGGTTTGATACTTTACCCAACAGATACGGTATGGGGAATTGGTTGTGATGCAACAAATGCTGAAGCAGTAGAAAAAATTTATAATCTGAAACAAAGACCGGATAATAAAGCAATGATCGTTTTACTGGCTGATGAAAGAGATTTGTTAAAATATGTAGCTGCTCCGGATCTTCAGGTGTTTGATTATTTAGAAACTACAAATAAGCCAACAACAGTAATATATGATGGCGCCATAGGATTTGCAGAAAATCTTACAAGTAAAGATGGCAGTATTGCTATTCGTATTTGTAATGAGGTTTTTTGCAGACATCTGATTAAACGATTCCGTAAGCCTATTGTTTCCACTTCTGCTAATATAGCAGGGCAGCCTACGCCAAAAATATATAGTGAGATCACCGAGGAAATAAAAATTGGTGTAAATTATATTGTCAGGTATCGGCAGGATGATGATACGGTAGCAGTCCCATCATCTGTAATTAAATGGGAAAATGGTTCTGTTGTAGTAATAAGACCCTGAAGTCATCTTTCAACCTCATTATTCTTAAGTTATCTTTGCAACGTTTATGGATATTTCTTGCACAGAAAATGAATTGCTGATCATAGAAAAAGTTGCCAATGCTGCTAATGCATTGGGAATGGAATCTTATTTGATTGGTGGATTTGTAAGAGACAAACTTTTACAGCGGGAAACAAAAGATGCAGATTTTGTTTGTGTAGGAGATGGGATTGAACTGGCAAAAGAAGTTGCAAAACAATTTCATCCTGTTCCGCAGGTAGATGTATTTAAGAATTTTGGAACAGCTCATATTAAGATTCAGGATGACTTTGATATAGAATTTGTTGGGGCCCGAAAAGAGAGCTATTCATTTGATTCAAGAAAACCTGAAGTAGAGCCGGGTACTGTATCAGAAGATCAAAATAGAAGGGATTTTACTATCAATACATTAGCAATTAGTTTAAAAACCGAAAATTACGGTCAATTGATAGATCCATTTAATGGTGTGGAAGATTTGAAAAATAAAATTATTCGAACGCCATTGGATTCAATTAGAACATTTAGTGATGATCCGCTAAGAATGATGAGAGCTATTCGTTTTGCCACACAATTAAATTTTACTATTGAAGAAAATACCTGGCAGGGAATTATTGATAGTGCAAATCGGATTAAAATAATTTCACAGGAACGTATAACGGATGAATTGAATAAAATTATTCTTTCACCTAAACCATCAATTGGATTCGATCTGTTGTATCAAAGTGGATTATTAAAGATCATATTTCCATCAATGGTTGAACTCGCTGGTGCAGAATATAAAGATGGGCTTGGACACAAAGATAATTTCTATCATACTTTACAAGTTTTAGATAATTTATCTGTTAATACAAATGACTTGTGGTTAAGATGGGCGGCTATCTTACATGATATTGCAAAGCCCTTGACAAAAAAGTTTGAAGAGGGGCACGGATGGACTTTTCATGGACATGAAGTTGTAGGAGGGAGGATGGTACCAAAGATTTTTATTAAATTAAAGTTGCCGCAAAATGAAAAAATGCGACTTGTACGAAAATTGGTAGAGTTGCATCTACGGCCAATCAGCCTTACAAAAGAAAATATTACAGACTCAGCAGTACGTCGTTTATTATTTGATGCAGGAGATGATATTGATTCGTTGATGATGCTTTGTGAGGCAGATATTACTTCAAAAAATAAACAAAAAGTAAAAAGATTTCTCGAAAATTTTCAGTTGGTTCGTCAAAGATGTAAGGAGGTAGAGGAAAAAGATCATATAAGAAACTGGCAGCCACCGATCACTGGCGAAAAAATTATGGAGACATTTGGTTTACCCCCTTCTAAACAAGTAGGTATAATTAAAGATGCTTTAAAAGATGCTATGTTAGATGGTGAGATTGCTAATTCCTATGAAGCCGCATATAATTTTATGCTGGAAAAAGGAAAAGAAATGGGTTTAAAGGTTATTAAATCTTAATTCTTAAATTTGCTAATGGCTATTTTAAAATTCAGAGTTTACTTTGAAGAAGATGAAAGTATATACAGAGATGTTGTGATTCGTCATAATCAGTCTTTTCAACTTTTGCATGAGACTATATTGAAGTCTTATGAATTTGACAGTAAACACCAGGCTACTTTTTTTCGTAGTAATGATCACTGGCAGAGAGGAAGGCAAATTTCATTAGAACTTTATGAAGATGTAGAATATAAAGCTCCTCCAATGATTATGGCTGAGACAACAATTGGCTCAGAGATCCGGGATCCTAACCAAAGATTTATTTATGTTTATGATTTTAATAAAGGATGGACTTTCCATCTTGAGTTGATAAATGTTGCAAAGGAAGAAAATCCAAAAGTTACTTATCCTTCTGTTTCAAGGGTTGAAGGAATAGCACCAAGCCAATATGGTACTAAAGGTTTATTGGGTGAAAAATTCGCAGATATAGAAGAAAAATATGACCTGACACAAGCTGGTAATGGATTTGGTGAAAAAGATGAGGATGGAGAAGATTCAGGAGTTGAAGATGAAGTAGCCGGAGAAGAAGAAGAGGAAATTTGAAAATAATATAGAACTGATGTTTTAACCCCGGCCTTACAACCGGGGTTTTTAATACGTTGATGGAAATGTCAAAAAATAAAAGAGTTATTGTTATTACCGGACCAACTGCTGTTGGAAAAACAGCAGTGGCGATAGAATTGGCAAAACTTTTTAAAACTGAAATCATTTCTGCAGACAGTCGTCAGTGTTATAAAGAATTGAATATTGGTGTGGCAAGGCCTACTGAAAAAGAATTAAATACAGTGAAGCATCATTTTATTGCATCACATTCTATACAAGAAGATCTTACGGCAGTCAGTTTTGAACAATATTCATTAAAAAAGGTTGAAGAATTATTTAAAGAACATGATGATGTTATATTGGTAGGAGGTACGGGGCTTTATATAAAAGCATTTTGTGAAGGATTGGATA
>JAHEMN010000098.1 GCA_024643645.1 Chitinophagaceae bacterium
AAAGGTTTAGAAGCTGTTTCTGTACAATTATCATTGATCAGAAAAAATTTACCAGATAGTTTTATTAATGGCATGCTATCATTGAATAATGGTGATTTTCGATTTCCGAAACTGATCCCTGGTAGTCGTTATAAACTGCAATTATCGGCTATTGGTTATAAACAAGAAGTCCGGGATGTAAAATTTGGTAATTCAGGTTCTGAGAATATTACTCTTGATCTAGGTAATATAACATTGGTTGAAGATATTGAAATGTTAAGTGAAGTAACTATCACTTCTGTAAAACCAGCATTGCAATTAGGCGTAGATCGTAAAATCTTCAATGTTGATAAAAGTATTACATCTGTGGGCGGTACAGCCGTAGACATTATGCGTAACATACCAACCTTATCTGTAGATATTGATGGCAATGTTGAATTACGGAAAAGTAATCCACAAATTTTTATAGACGGTAGACCCACAATTTTGACATTAGATCAGATACCGGCAGATAATATTGATCGGGTTGAATTGATCACTAATCCATCAGCGAAATATGATGCTTCCAGTTCTGCAGGTATCATCAACATAATACTAAAGAAAAATAAGCGAATTGGTTTTAATGGCGTTGTATCTGCAGGGGTTGGTACACCTCAGCTATATAATTCCAACTTGAATTTGAACCTGCGGGAGGGGAAATTTAATGTTTTCGCAAGTGGAAGCTATAATCGATCTGGAGGTATAGCAAAAGGAAAAACAAACAGAGAGAACAAAGCCAATGGAACAACAACAAATTACTTTAATCAGATAACTTATAATGACAGAACAAGGGAGTCCTATGCTTTCCGTTTCGGAATTGATTATTTTATTGACAATCGTAATACATTGGGTATTACCCAAAATATTTCAAAAGGCGAATATGGAAACAATGAAACACAGGATCAGGAATATCTGAACAGCAATAAAGTATTGGAATATTACGGAAAGAGAACTGCAGAAGGGCACTCTGAGTATAAAAGATCAAGAACCGGGATCAATTATAAACATACATTTCCGAAGGTAGGGAAAGAGTTAACTGCCGATATCAATTATGACTATGGTCCAGGTTCAGAAAACTCATGGATCAATAATTCATTCTACTTACCGGATGGAAATTTATCTGAACCGCCAACAGTTGTTAAGAATAATGGAAATAATAACAATGATCAGGTTACTTTCCAGGTTGATTATTCAAATCCGATAAAAAAGGATTACAAATTCGAAACTGGTTTCAGAAGTTATTATAATAAATTTAGTAGTAAGTATGATGCTTTTGCAATTGACAATGGACAGGATGTGAAATTGCCACTTAGTAATAACTATAATTATACAGAAAGAGTAAATGCAGCATACGTTACTTATGCAGGAAAAAAAGATAAGATTTCATATCAGATTGGTTTAAGAGCAGAATTGTCAAATTTTAAGGGTGAACTGGTCGATAGTGCCTACAAATTCGGTTATGAATATCCTGATGGGTTAAAGAATATCTGGAATGCATTATTTCCGAGTGCCTTTTTAAGTAAACAAATTACAGATGTCGATCAGTTGCAAATAAATTATACACGGCGTATCAGACGTCCAAGGTTTTGGCAATTAAATCCTTTTATTGATATTAATGATCCTTCAAATTTAAGACAAGGAAATCCTCAGTTAAGACCCGAATTTGTAAATTCGTATGAGTTTAATTATAACAGGGATTATAAAAAAGGTAATTTTTTGGTTTCATTATATTTTAGAAATAATCCGGATGATATAACAAGGTATAGTGATACAATTTCGGTTGCTCAATATGAGCAGCTTAATAATGCAGCAGTTGATCCTAATGCAATTCTCAACACTTTTATTAATGCAAGTACGACCAATCGTTATGGAGCAGAATTTACTGTACAGCAAAAATTTAGTGAAAACTTTGATATTACACCGTCTTTAAACCTGCAATACAGAACGGTAAAAGCGAATGTAAAAGATCTTGATCTGAGCAATGAGGGATTTAACTGGGAAACAAAATTGATCGCTAATTATAAGATTAAAACTAAGAAAGAGTCGTTTTTCAATAATATGAGCTTCCAGTTCACTGGAGAATATGAATCAAGGGAAGTTATTCCACAGGGAGTACGTCAGCCACAATATCAGGTAGATATTGCCATGAGAAAAGATCTGTTTAAAAATAAAAAAGGCACATTAACATTTGCTGTTAATGATCTTTTCAATTCTAACCGATATGGTACCATATATGATACTGAAACATTTTACCAGGAATCATATTATAGAAGAAGAATAAGAAATATACGTCTTACTTTCAGTTATAAATTTGGTGATAACAATTTCTCCATATTCAAAAAGGGAGGGGAACGTAATAATGAGGATGATTAAAGTATAAGAATCTCCTTTCACTAAACTACTTCCTGTATTTTAGCTAAATGAAAACGGCAACTATACAAGAAATAAAACTGGAACTTAAAAATGAACAACCCACCAGGCTGCTTGAGTTATGCCTCAGGCTTGCCAGGTTTAAAAAAGAAAATAAAGAACTGCTTACTTACTTATTATTCGAAGCTCATGATATTGAAGCTTATATCAATAGTGTGAAGCTTGAAATTGATACTCAATTTGATTCCATCAATACCAGTAATGTCTATTTTATCAAAAAGACTTTGAGAAAAGTTTTACGCATAACGAATAAATTCATTCGATACAGCGGATCTGATTTAGTAGCTACTGAATTATTGATTCATTTTTGTACAAAAATGAAAGATGCAGATTTTTCTCATCTGACTAATCCTGTCTTAAATAATATTTATTTAAATCAGATAAAGAAAATAAACAAAACAATATCATCAATGCATGAAGACCTGCAGTATGATTATTTAAAAAAGGTACAACAGTTAAGTTTTTAGAAATAGTCATATTCTTCTGAATTAATTAGTTCAAAGATTATGGAAATGCTTAGTGAATAGCTTCAAATTAAATACTTCATTAATTCAATATAACTTTACTGTAATTTAGGTATTAAATCATATCATGAAAGAAAGGTGTGTTCACTTCTTATTATTTACTTTATTTCTTTGTTTGTCAGCTTCATCTTGTTTTGCTCAATCATTAAGGGATAGTAATTCATTGAGAGTAATTATTATTCGACATGGAGAAAAACCGGAGTCAGGTTTTAATCTTTCCTGCAAGGGTTATAACAGATCTAAAGAGTTGCCTAAAGTAATTACATCACTTTTTGGGGTGCCAGATTATATATATGTTCCAATGATAATGAATGGCAGAACAGCAAATTCTATTCGGATGTTTCAAACAATCATACCGCTTGCTGTAAAATATGGGCTTCTCATTAATACAAAATTCACAGAAACGGATTCAGTTGCTATTGCTGCAGATATATTATTAAAAAAGGGAACTGTATTGGTTGTTTGGAATAGTAAAAACATAGCTTCGGTTGCCAGAAATCTGGGTATTACAAAACAAGAACTGAAATGGAATAAAAAAGATTACGATAGCATATGGATAATAAATTATGAAAGATCAAGTGATGGTGTTTTGCATCCAATAATGTCTACTACGAAGGAAAATATCAATCCCTCAACAAAGTGTGACTGAATAAAAAAATTATTTCTTACTGATACGATACATGTTACCATTATCAGTTACGGTATAAAGCATACCATTAACATATGCAACATCTCTGAATCTCTCTTTTTTATCTTCCAAAAGCCTTTCTTCTCCAACCACTTTATTATTAACGATAACTAACCTTGCTATGTGAGCACTATTCAGTCCACCTATGAATAAGTTATTTTTCCACTCCGGAATATTATTTCCCTTATAAAAAGCCATACCACTGGGAGATAGAACCGGATCCCAGTAATAAACAGGTTGCTCCATTCCATTTTGTTGTTGTATGCCATCACCAACTTTTGGTCCTGCGTATTCAATTCCATAGGTAATTGTAGGCCAACCATAATTTTTTCCGGGTTTAATGATATTAAGTTCATCCCCACCTCTGGGTCCGAATTCTGCTTCCCATAATTCACCCGTTACCGGATGTATATCAAGGCTTTGAGCATTACGAATTCCATAAGCATAGATCTCAGGCATTGCATCAGGTTTTCCTATGAATGGATTTCCAGGTGCTGGCTTACCATTTTTTGTAATTCTAAAGATCTTTCCTAATCCGGAGTTAAGCCATTGTGCTTGTTTTCTTCCTTCCAAAATGGAACGTTCTCCGGTACTCACAAATAAATTTTCATTCTTATCAAATATCAATCTTGAGCCGAAGTGCAATCTGCTGTTCAATGCCGGTGTGGCACGAAAAATCACAACCGGATTTTCTATTTTTCCTTCTGTTTCATTTAATTGACCTTTTGCCACAGCCATAAGGTTTCCTGATCCGTATTTCTCTGAATAAGACCAATAGATCGTTTTATTTTTTACAAATGAAGGATCAAGTGCTACATCCAGCATACCTCCCTGGCCGGCAGCATCTACATCAGGAAAACCAGTAATTTTTGTAACCAGATTTCCACTGGGGCCTTGAATTTGCATATAACCGGTTTTCTCAGTTATCAATAACCGTCCATCGGGCATTGGTACAACAGCCCAGGGGCGACCCAGATTTTTAGCGATCAGTTCAACTTTATAAGGAGTTACTGTTTTTACTCCTGCAACTCTGGTCTGTCCTTTTAAAGCAGGTTTATAATTAGTATTCGCAGCTTTCGTTTCTACCGGAGGGAATTTTGTAGTGTCAATTGAAGATTTATCCGGTACGTTATTATTTGCCCCACAACCATAGGTATTTATTGAAAGTATTGATATTGAAACAAAAACTAAAATTTGCCTGATCATGACTTTTTATTTTAAGGTAAGTAAATTTAACAAACTCCGCATAAACATTGAGTATAAATAACAGTTAATAGATACAATAGTTTAATCGTAGATCTGTTTCTATCCCTGCAATGTTAAAATTTTTGATTGTGGCAGTTTTGAAATGTAAGTAGAAGTTCAATTTTTTGGCAGGTATAATAGTTTCCTCAACATAATCAATATTGGTATTTGAACTGATTTACATCAGTTTATCGGGAAATACGAATTATTAAATTTGAATCAATGATATACTATGAAATTTTAAAAATGAAAAATAGAAAGATAATTAGATATGGCATTTTTTCTCTTTTAGTTGGATTGATCATTTTCTCCATTTCTTCCTGCAATGCAGTAAGGAAAAAAAGAATGCTGGAAAACTTTAAATATGAATCATTCCGTGATTCACTGATCGCAAATGATACAACTACAATCCCTGATACTGTTAATTTATTTGACGAGGAATTATTTACGCCTGGCGTTGATTCATTAGATTCATTGCTTGTGAAAATAGATACGATCTGGAAAAGGGATGCTGTATTAATGGAATATCTTGATTCGGTACAAAGAGGAATAGAAAAAGGTGCCGGGTTTAGTGAAATGGAAAAAGCAATTATTAAAGAAAATATGATTGCATTAGATTCATTTTTAGTAAATCAGGATAACCCTGATACAGTTGAATGCAAAGGAAAAGATTGTATTTTATATGTGGAAATAGATAAGTCAAAACAACTTTTATATCTGTACATCTTGGGCGAATTAAAGGATACATTTAAAGTTTCTACTGGGTTAAAAGGAAAATATGAAACTCCGAATTTAAATCAACGACCAAGAGGACCAATATTTACAAAGTATACTTCCCGTAAATTTCCGGGAGGTAATTATCAAGGTTTAGGAAATATGCCATATGCCGTTTTTGTGAGAGGTGGCTATGCAATTCATGGCACTACACCTGGTAATTTTTCAAAACTTGGTACAAGGGCCTCACATGGTTGTATTCGTTTACATCCGGACAATGCCAAAGTTTTTAATGCGTTGATAAAAGTAGTAGGGTTGCAACAAACCTGGGTTACATTAAAAGATTCATTGCCCTGATCAAAAAGTAATAGATATATAACTGAAAGATCAACACTAATCTTTGGTGTATCTTTATAAAAACTAAATTTATGGATACTCATCACAGTGGAGAATCAGTAGAAGTTCTTGGCACCTTCAATGACTCGGTTGAAGCTGGTGCTATTCAGATCAAACTTAAAGAAGCAGGTATTGAGTCGTTCCTGCATGATGAAAATGTTGTTGGATTAAGTCCTTTAGGCGGTGTTAAAGTAAAAGTCTTTTCAAAAGACCTGCAAAAAGCTAAAGAACTTTTAGCCGGTGTTTAACTCAGTGCTTAAAAAAATAATCTTAGTGGGATGGAATTTGTAGACTATTATAAGATCTTGGGTGTTTCAAAAAATGCTTCTACAGAAGAGATAAAAAAAGCTTACCGCAAACTTGCAAGAAAATTACATCCTGACCTGAATCCAAATGACAAGACTGCACATAAAAAATTTCAAGAAGTCAATGAAGCAAATGAGGTTTTGGGTGATCCTGACAAAAGAAAGAAATATGATAAGTATGGCAAAGACTGGCAGCATGCTGAAGAATTTGAAAAGGCCAGACAATCACAGCAAAGAAGATCTTATAGTGGTGACGATTCGTTCGGTGGCAGCTTTTCTGAAGGAGATTTTTCAGACTTTTTTAATTCTATGTTCGGGGGTGGCGGTACAAGAAGCAGAACCAAATACAAAGGACAGGATTATAATGCAGAATTAGAAATAAGCCTTCAGGAAGCCGCTGTTACACATAAAAAAGTAGTTACTGTTAATGGGAAGAATATTCGGATAACAATACCCGCAGGTGTTGAAAACGGACAAAAAATAAAACTAAAAGGCTATGGAGGGCAGGGTAGTAATGGCGGACCTTCCGGTGATCTCTATATTACTTTTGTGATTCCAAATGATTCAAGATTTAAACGTCTAGGAAATGATCTGTATATAACAGAAGAAATAGATCTATATACTGCCATGCTGGGAGGAGAAAAAATTATTAATACATTGAATGGCAAAATAAAACTTAAGATAGCACCTGAAACACAGAATGGAACAAAGATCAGGTTAAAAGGGAAAGGTTTCCCTATATACAAGAAAGAGAATCAGTTTGGTGATTTATATGTTACATGGCTCATAAAACTCCCTACTAATTTAACAGAGAAACAAAAAGAACTGTTCAGGAAACTTTCAGAATCATAATTTAAAAATCACTGTATGCAAAAGGATAAATTGATACCGGTAAAAGCGTTTTGCGCCAGTCATAAAATTAAGTTCTCGTTTGTTAAATCGATTCATCAGGCCGGATTGATCGAAATAACAATGAAAGAAAAAGAATCTTTTATATATACTGACCAACTTGAACAATTAGAAAAGATAGTACGTCTGTATCATGAATTAGATATCAATGTTGAAGGAATTGAGACAATAACGCATTTATTACAACGCATTAATCTGCTCCAACAGGAAATTGAATTTCTTAAAAATAAGCTCCGGGTGTTCGAAGACTAGTTACAATTTTTTCTTTCAGTTTCATTCAGCTATTTTTTAAGCCTGATAATTTTGTCAATTGTACAAATATGAGTATGGTCACTTTTTAATTTGACTGTGATCATGATAGAAAATAAAAGAAAAGCTCATATTTGATTTGACATTATATTTTGATAATCAATTAAATTTTCTGATATGAGTTATAATGATGCAGCCAACTATGGAGCTGTTCATAGTGAGTGGCTAAAAAAGTTAGACTTCTATAAAACTGAAATTGGTATCCTGGAAAAAAGACTTGAGGAGGTAAACGCTAAGAATACAAGTCTGGATGCAAGAGCAGGAGTTGAACATTTTCAAAATCAGTTTATAGTTCAGCGTAATAATATTGATGAATTGAAGCATATTGTAAATGAACATTCACATAATGCTTTTGAAGTAGCAAAAGAACATGCAGGTAAAGTAAATGACCATATTACAGATGAACATTTGAAATTGGAAGATGATATCAATCAATTTGAAAAAATAGTGAATGAGCTACGGCAGGAGTTTAATGTATACCTGACTAAATGGATGTAGACAATAGTTTAGAAATCAAACCCAGAAATCGAATTACTTAATAAGCAGCTTGATCGTTCAAAATGATTCATCTGTTGCAGATCCGAATAGTCCAGACGCTTTATTAATGGGTGGTTTTAGACCAATGATCAATACTGCTAAGTGACGATCATATTTTTTTCTTTAAATTTTCTCATATTAATTTTCTAAATCAATTTCTAAAACCGTAAAGATTTAAACTAGTATATTTTTACTTTTGGCTAAATTCTTAAATAAAATATAATGAGTAAGGTTTGGTTTATTACCGGTTGTTCAACCGGCTTTGGAAGATATCTTTCAGAAGAAGTATTATTAAATGGTGACTCTGTAGTAGTAACTGCCCGTAATTCAAAAGATATAAAAGATATAGTTGATAAATATCCTGAAACATCAATTGGAGTAATACTGGATGTTACAATAAAAGAGCAGGTAAAAGAAGCAGTACAAAAAGCTATTGAAAAATTTGGCCGTATTGATGTATTAGTTAATAATGCAGGCATTGGATATTTTGGTGCAATTGAGGAGAGTGAAGAAGAGCAAATTCGCCGGATGTTTGAGATCAATTTTTTCGGATTAACAAATGTTACAAAAGAAGTATTACCAATTATGCGATCCCAAAAAAGTGGTAATATCATTAACATCTCTTCGGTAGGAGGGATCGTGGCTTTTCCGGGAGTAGGTTATTATAATGCTACCAAATTCGCAGTTACAGGTTATTCAGAAGCTTTGGCAAAAGAAGTTGCACCACTTGGAATTAAAGTAACAGTAATAGCGCCAAGTGGTTTCCGTACAGATTGGGCTGGCAGATCTGCCAATAATTCAAAGATCATTATTGATGATTATAAGGAAACTGCTCATGCAAATCAGTCAACGATCCGGGGTTTAAGCGGAAATCAAGCAGGAGATCCGGTCAGAGCTGCAAAAGCAATTATAAAAGTAGTTGAAACAGAAAATCCTCCGGTACGTCTGTTATTAGGCGTGGGAGCACTAAAAGGTACCCGCAATAAAATAACTGAATTACAAAACGATATTGAAACCTGGGAAGAAACGACTGTATGGGCAGACAATCCTAAAGCTTAATTTTTGATCTCCGCTGTGTTTTAAAAAATTTCAGCGGAGAATTATATTCAATGCTGCCTTCTCACATATTTTGTAAGGATCACTATTACCTGGCTTTCAATTCTGCCTTCTATCTGTTCAGTATTATTATCAACTAAACGAATATTTCTAACAACTGTCCCCAATTTTGCATTAATTGTAGATCCTTTTACATCTAAAGATTTGATCAATACAACTGAATCACCATTTTGCAATACATGTCCGTTACAATCTTTGTGCAGATCAACAGAACTGTCATTTTCATGATCACCTGTTGTTTTTGCCCATTCTAATTTTTCCTCATCAAGGTATAGCATATCCAGGTTATCCATAGCCCAGCTTTCATTACGTAAGCGGTTGAGCATTCGCCAAGCTATAACCTGAACACCCGGTACTTCATTCCACATAGATTCTGAAAGGCATAACCAATGCTTGCTATCCAATTCCTCTTTTTTATCGATTTGAGCAATACATTTTGAACAAAGAATTATGCAATTTTCCTGTGTAGTACCATTAGGCGAAGAAACTTCATACATTTTTATTTCTTCGCTGCTTTTACAAAGCTCACAACTGCCTTCACTTCTTTCTTTTATTATATCTTCTAGTTTCATTATCAATTTTGCGCCGAAGGTAGTTGATTCAGCAAGTAAAATATTGTACTTCGAAAATTGGTTGAATTTTTAAGTTCCAAATAATACTCTTTTTTAATATTTGCCCTCCTATTTAATGTATAAAACATAATGTACTTCTTGCTCTTTTTTTAATAACTTTAGATACTAATCGCCGTAAGATGAAAAAGTACTGTTTTATTGTATCGTTTTTGATTTTGTCTCAAATATCAAATGCTCAGGAATTGAGTCAGATAAAATATGCTAATGGCTCAAACCTTTCGTTCTTTTCTTTTACAACTGATCAGAAAATAATCATCAGAATTTCTGAGCAAGGAAATATTATTGAATGGGGAAATCTGTGGGAAAAAGGACCTTATAATTATTTTCCGGGAAAACTACAACCTTATATGGGTAGAGTTGAATATTATGGTGCAGAGGGAGATTCATTAAATAGAGGCAAAGTAAAAAGTATTGGCACTTGCTTTATTACTTATTATGGACCATTCGAAATAGAAACGAAAAGGGGTAAGATTAAATCATTAGGCAGAACATATCTTGATTATTATACTAATTATGAGAATGCTGCGTATGAAGGGAAATTAAAATATGCCGGAACTACCAATTTTACATATTATTCTACATTTGATAATGATGCTATAAAAGGCAAATTAAAATCTGTAGGAGCAAATCAAATTACATATTTTACCACATTTGATGATAAATCAATCCAGGGAAAAGTAAAAAGTATCGGCTCAGTAAATTACATATGGTATACAGCCAATGACCTGCGTGGATACCAGGGAAGTTTAAAATCCGGCTCCATTGAGCAAGTCATTGGCGGCGTAAATTATATACTGCGTTAAAGATTTTTTATTATTTATAATCATCCATTCCATCAACAAGATCACCATAATTTACCATAAGTTCCTCGCCGATTTTAATTTCACGAAGTGCTTCAAATTGTTCACCATCATTAATGGATTTTATATTAGGCTCAGATGAATGATTGAGATAGATAACAGGGTCAATTATATTAAATCCATATTCCGGAACAAAGTAATTCTCCTCATCAAAGAGGCAATATGTTTCTATTAATGCTCTTGAATGCTGTGGCAATTCTTCAACTTCTTTTATTGGTACTTTAATCCAATTGCCCTGATCCTGAGAGAATATTTCCCGACAGCCTTTTGGAATTGTGTCAATTGCAAAAACTCCAATTCCATGTATCGGAGAAGATTTTAATTGAATAAATGTCTTATTACGTAATTGATCAAGTAGTTTTTTATATGACATGGAACTTTTAATATTAATCCGGTGATGCCGATATGCTCAATGCAAATTATTGTTTTTGATTTCCAATTCAAAATATTTAGTACAGCATGATACAATGCCTCTAACTTTGTGATCTTATGAATTTATTTAAAGAAAAGTCAGAAATAATAATTACCTGCCATAAACGAATTGCAATATATTTAGAAAATGAAATTAAAAGTTTAGGATTCCCCATTGATTCAACTTTTATTACTGGTGTACGAATAACAGGAACTATTACTGACTGTATAAAATTAAATCTTAATCTGCGATGTGCCAGCCAGGTTCTATATACCCTTAAAAGTTTTAAAGCTAATGATGCAGATGAAATTTATAAACAATTGGCAGATTATCCATGGGAGGAGATTATACCCGATCCCGGTTATTTTTCAATAACCAGTAATGTAAATAATCCTACGATCAATAATAGCATGTTCGCTAATCTCAGGGTGAAAGATGCAATAGTGGACAGATTGAGAGAGGTAAGAGGTAGCCGACCGTCAACCGGATCAGCATTAACCGGTGCAGTGATAAATTTATTTTGGAAAAAT
>JAHEMN010000228.1 GCA_024643645.1 Chitinophagaceae bacterium
TCGTTATTTTATGGACCGGTTGGTAGATCACTTATTTGTATTTCAAGGAGAGGGTGAGATAAAAGATTTTCCTGGAAACTATACATTATACCGGGATACAATTGTTAATGGTGTACTACCGCCTGATAGTAAAGGTTCATTTGTTTCGGGTAAAGATGTAAAACAAGAAGTTGCTATTGAAACCACTCAACCTGAAAAAAATCAAAAAAGGCAGTTTTCATTTAAGGAAAAAAGAGAGTTTGAATTACTTGAAAAAGAAATTGAGGACCTTACAAAAGAAAAAGAGCAAGTAACTGAGAAGCTAAACAATGGCAAAACACCATTTGATGAGTTACAAATACTTTCCATTCGGATTGGAGAAATTACAAAAGAAATTGATGAAAAAGAATTTCGATGGCTTGAACTAAGTGAAATAAAAATATAAATTATCCAGAATTATCTATTTTGTTTTGATGGTTAATTAAAAATAGTAGAGTAACTTTAGTTAAACCTTACGGCAATTCTAACAAATGATACGCTTATTCCTATTCAATTCCATTCTCTTTATCTCGTTGAATAGTCATGCCACTTTAAGCCCTCAGACTTCACCATTATCTAAAAAAACAATTCATATTATAGTTGATGAAAGAGGCATTATATCTATAGGCCGTGATACTTTAACGAGTGACAATCTTGCTTTATATATTCATCAGCGTCTTTATAAAAGCTATTTAGGAACAGGTAAAATGTATGATCAAATCCTGTTTACAAAAGCCAGTAAAAATATTGATGAGTTGGTTGTAGATGTTATAATAAAGGAGATTAAAGCTGGTCAGCAAAAAGCATTAACGGATTTATGTATCCAGAAATATAAAGATTATTACGAAAACATCTCCGATCGTCAACAGGCTAAACTAAGAAAATATTTTCCTGTTTTATTTCAAACCAAATACAATTGAATTACTTTTTATGAAAAAATATTTTCTGATGCTTTTGCTGATGAATTCAATACTATCAGCCTCATCACAAATTGTTAATATTGAAAGTGCCAGAATGCAATCAGACACAATTGGCTGGAAAGGTGGAATGGGAGCAGCTATTTCATTGACTCAAAATACTGCTAAAATTTTTCAATTAAACCTGGATGCACATCTTCAATATAAAACAAGCCGAAACAGCGGCATCTGGTTTATACTTGGCAATCTTGGATTTTTGAAAATTGGCAACGATAGGTTTGTATCTGATGACTTGCTGCATGTACGGTATAATAAGAAAGTAAACGACTGGCTTCGCTGGGAAGTATTTGGTCAATACCAGAATAATATTATTACGCAAATTGATTCGAGATTGCTTTTTGGCACCGGTCCAAGATTTAAACTTATCAGTAAAGAAAAATTCAGACTGTACGCAGGTTGTTTATTTATGTATGAAAGAGAAAAAGAAAGAACGATACCAACAATTAATCACAGTGATATTCGCAATAGCAGTTATTTCTCATTAACATGGCTGCCAAAAGATAATATAGAATTAATCAGCACTACTTATTTTCAGCCATTACTCAAAAAAATAAGCGATAACAGAATTTTGAACCAACTTTCATTTCAAGTAAAAGCAACAGCACATTTAGGTCTGGAAGTAAAATGGAATTATTTACATGATCGTTTTCCGGCGGGCAATGCCCCAAGTACTACCTATGTGTTCGCCACCGGACTAAGATATGAGTTATAAACTATTCAATGAAAGCCGTATAAGCTCTTATTCCATAATATTTATATTTTTTAGAATCGTATTTAGTTCCACATAATATAGAATGTATAAATCCATTTAATTCAACTTGTTGTGTGTGATAGATTCCCCGATTAAGATTTTTCTTAAAATAAAATTGAATTCGTTTATCCTCATTTTTATAAATAATCAAACTATCAGTTGTTGTTTTTAAAAAATTATAATCATTCCTGAGATGGGTTAAAAACAAATGACTTCGATACCAGGTGCCTCCAGTTGGTGAAACGATTGGTTTGCCATTATACAATGCAATGCTATCATTATAAGCAAAGATATTTAGGGCAGTTCCTTTGGTTTGACTTAACCAATTTAAAAATTTTTCATAGTACAAACTATCATAGCCATAATCACTATCAAGAAAACTGATACGCTTTATAGATTTTGGAATCAGCTTTATTCCGGCTAAATACCCAAAAATAAAACTCCCTCCACCGCTATGCCCATTTAAATAAATGCTTTTCTTTTTTCCGGTTATTAATCCAGCTAAAGAATCTACAATATGTGGTATTAGTTCTTTGTAATTTAAATGGCTTTGCTTCCAGGCAGGCCAGCTTTTCAGATCATTTGCCAGATAAATAACCACAAAGTTTTTATTTTTTAACTGGTACCTGATAAAACTTGTTTGCGCCTTGATATGTTGAATGTCGAAGTGCCAATCATCAGCACCATTCATTCGCTTTCCCATTGTTTGTTCGGTTGTATTGCCATTTGGCAAAGCATAAAAAGTAATAATCGTTTCTTTATTCGCTTTAAATCTTATGGGCTGATCAACTGTTACTTTAATATCAGTATGAATACGAAATGAATCAATACTTGTATTGCTTGATTGAGAATTACCAGGTTGAGCTATAAAGAAAAACAATAAGGTTATGGATAGAAATTTACACAAAGGCTTTTTATTAAAGTTATTGCTATTTCCCAGATTGGTTTATCTAATTCTAAGAATTCAGATTATTAAATAATCGCAAAAAGATTATATCCGCTGCATAGCTTTTTTCGCTACTTCTTCAACATCTAATTTTTCCATACAATTAAAATGACCTTTGGGACATTTATTTGTACCATACTTACTACAAGGCTGGCAAGGCAGGTTTAGACAAATATTCTCAAACACCGGAGTAGCTTGTTGTTTTATAAAATGTTCGCCATAATATGGTTCAACTGCTAATTTTGGCGATGTGCCGCCCCAGATTGCTAACACTTGTTTATTGAAGGCACAGGCTATGTATTGCAATCCTGTATCATGAGAGATTACCAATTTTGATCTTCGAACTAAATCTGCGGATTCATTTAGATTAAATT
>JAHEMN010000099.1 GCA_024643645.1 Chitinophagaceae bacterium
CAATTTTAAAAAATCAATAGCTGTATTACTGTCAGGGCTTTTGATTTTTATTCATGTAGAAAAAACTATTCACCATCATGAAAAAGTAGTATCCAAATCTCATGAAAGCGGATTCGTTATCACAACTAATAATTTTGTTTGTTCTGTTTGTGATTATGTATTTGCAAAAGATGGTGATATACTTCCACCGACTATTTTGTCAGTTTATACCGGGCAAACACAGAAACAAGAAATTTCATTTTTATATCCATATTACTCAGCTGTCTACTTTCAGATCAATGGTAGAGGCCCACCTTTTTGTTAAGTATTGATATCAAGATCTTTTATAGATTCAAATTTTATCTACTTAATTATTTAAATGTACCTGCAGGCTGTTTTATTCAGCCGAATCAATAATAAATATCAAATGAAGAAGCTGCTAATTATTTTACTTATTATAATACCGGCGTTTAATATTCTGAATGCCCAATCAAATTTCAATTCTCAACAAAATCTGTCAGCAATTTTTAATGCAGAAAAAGTAAGTCTTTCAGGAAAAATTACAGATGCTAAAACAGGTGAGCCTTTGCCAGGCACTTCAGTTTATCTTGCTGATGACAGAATTGGAACAGTCGCAGATGCAAACGGAAAATATTTTTTGAATAATATTCCCGAAGGCCATCATGTAGTTGAAATATCGCATGCCGGTTATAGTACACTAGTTGTCCATTTAGAAATAAACAGTTCAATGCAAAGGGATTTTGCATTATCCGGTGTGGTAGTTGAAAACCTGGGTGTAGTTGTTACAGGAGTTGCCGGTGCCACCAGTATCCGAAAATCTCCGGTGCCTGTCGTTTCTATTCGTAAACTGGTATTATTACAAACACCTTCTACAAATATTATAGATGCGTTGACACATATACCCGGTGTATCGCAATTGTCAACTGGTCCGGCTATTTCCAAACCATATATCCGTGGTTTAGGCGGAAACCGTGTTGTTATTGTAAATGAAGGAGTACGGCAGGAAGGACAGCAATGGGGTGATGAACATGGTACAGAAATTGACGAAATGAGTGTAGCCAGAGCTGAAGTTGTAAAAGGTCCTGCTTCATTAATGTATGGAAGCGATGCACTGGCAGGTGTTATCAATTTTATAACTAATGTTCCGGTTGCAGAGGGAACATTGAAAGGGAATATTATTTCAAACTATCAAAGCAACAACGGACTCTTTGCAATAAATGGTAACCTGGCTGGAAATAAAAATGGGTTGAACTGGAATTTGTATGGCACATATAAATCGGCAGGTAACTATCAGAATAAATATGACGGCAAAGTATTGAATTCAGGTTTCACCGAAAAAAATATTGGTGGCTATATCGGCATAAATAAAAGCTGGGGCTACAGCCATTTAATTTTAAGTCGTTTTGATCAGGAACTTGGAATGATAGAAGGAGAAAGGGATAATGTCACCGGGAAATTTTTATTATATGCCGGTTCTCCACTGGAAAGGATTGCAACGAAGTCTGATCTTGATACCCGTAATTTATTTGTCCCGAAACAAAGGGTACAACATAATAAAATAGTTAGTGATAATAATTTTGCAATAAACAAAAGCAGGTTGAAAATCAATCTGGCTTTCCAGAACAATCAACGACAGGAATTTGGTAATCCTGAAATTCCCACGGAGAAGAGTCTTTACTTTGATTTGAAGACATTTAATTATAATCTGCAATGGCAGTTACCGGAATTAAAAGAGTGGCATACAACGATTGGATTAAATGGAATGGAACAGTCAAACAGAAATAAAGGAGAAGAAACACTTATACCTGAATACAATCTATTTGATATAGGTGGATTTGTATTTGCTCAACGCTTATTTAAAAAAGCTACAATTAGTGGTGGAATTCGGTTTGACAACCGAACGGTCAATTCTAAAGAATTTAAAGAGGGTAATACAATAAAGTTTAATTCATTCACCCGGTCATTTGCAAATATTACAGGAAGTGCCGGTGTAAGTATAGAAGCTACAGAACGGCTAACTTTTAAGGCAAATATCGCAAAAGGCTTTCGATCACCTACATTGGCTGAATTAGCAAGTAATGGTGCTCATGAAGGAACCAATCGTTATGAGTACGGAGATCAAAATTTAAAATCAGAGATAAGCATGCAAATAGATGCGGGAATTAATTTTAATTATGAACATTTCAGTATTGATGTGAGTGCTTTTTATAACCGCATGAATGATTTTATATTTTATCGTAAGCTTGAATCTAACAGCGGAGGTGATTCCCTCGTATTTGTTGATGGTGATCTGATACCTGCATTTAAATTCAACCAACAGGATGCAAAACTATATGGATTGGAAGCCTCAATAGATATTCATCCGCATCCCTTAGATTGGCTTCATTTTGAAAATACATTTTCTTATGTCAGAGGTAAATTTGATAATTCCATAGATGGAAGTGAAAATATTCCATTGATACCGGCTGCCAGACTAACCAGTGAACTAAAAGCAGATTTTAAAAAAATGGGAAAGTCGATCCGTAATTTTTATACAAGTATTGAATTGGATAATGCGTTTAATCAAAATAATCCTTTCACAGGTTTCGGCACCGAAACTGTTACAATTGGCTATACTTTGTTAAATGCAGGAATTGGTGCTGATATTGTAAATGAGAAGAAGAGTTTATTCAGTATTTACATCGGTGTTACCAATATTACTGATGTAGCTTATCAAAGTCATTTGAGCAGACTAAAATATACTGCGGAAAATAATGTAACGGGAAGAATGGGAGTATTTAATGTCGGTCGTAATTTCTCTTTGAAAGTTAATATTCCATTGGAGTTTTCGAAGAAGTAGAAGTTTTGAATTGTATATTTACATATTGCTTCTGCCATTTTCATTTTTATTTTAATTGAAACAAGTCCAAAATGGAGATCAACTTTAATACACCTGCACTATTATTTCCTGCTATCAGTTTATTGCTACTGGCATATACTAACCGGTATCTTGCACTGGCAAATCTGATAAGAAAATTACATGATGAATATGTCCGGGGTGAAAGGAATAATCTTTTACTAAAACAAATTAAGATCCTCAGGTTAAGGATTAATATGGTGCGGCAAATGCAGGCACTTGGTGTTTTTAGTTTTTTATGCTGTGTAATTACAATGTATGGAGTGTATAAGCAATGGACAATACTTAACAGCTATGTATTTGCGATCAGCCTGATAAGCTTATTAGCTTCTTTAATAATTTCTTTATTGGAGATCTCTCAAAGTACAAAAGCGTTGGAATGGGAATTAAGCGATATGGAAGAACTGGACAATGAGAATTTTATAACTACCATGTTTACAAAAGATAAAAAAGGGAAGTAGTGTTATAGCTCTTTCACTGCTTTCAATACACTCATCCAGCTTCCACCATTGTAAACATCTTTTATTCCATTTGCTTTTAAGATCTTTAACGCCTGTCCGCTTCTGTTCCCCGAAGCACAACATAATATTACAGGCCGTTCCATCCCTTTTATTCGTAGAATATTTGAAGGAATAAGATTGAGCGGAATGTTGATTGATTCCGGTACACGACCCTGGTCATATTCATTTACATGCCGTACATCAATAATAATTGCTCCTTTTTGTAAGGCATCTTTTATTGAACTTTTCCCGAATCCTAAAAATGATAATAGTCCCATAATTTTATGCTACGTATATTTTAGATTTTCTTTCACCGATCTGCTGGCGCCACATTGCATAATATAAACCTTTTTCATCCAACAGTTTTTCGTGGTTACCTGTCTCTACAACATCTCCTCTTTCTAATACATAAATTCTATCCGCATGCATTATTGTAGAAAGTCTGTGTGCTATTAATATAGTGATCTGTTTGCCATCTCCTGAAATTTCACGAATCGTATCTGTTATTTCTTCTTCTGTTAATGAATCCAATGCAGAGGTTGCTTCATCGAATAAAAGTAATTTAGGTTTTCGTAGTAATGCTCTGGCAATGGAAAGCCGTTGCTTTTCTCCGCCTGATAATTTTAACCCACCTTCTCCGATCATTGTTTCCAATCCTTTTTCAGCCCTGGCTAATAAATTAGCACAGGCAGCTTTATTCAATGCATCTAATACTTCAGCATCAGTGGCTTCTGGATTTACAAAAATCAGATTTTCACGGATAGTGCCTGAAAATAATTGAGTGTCCTGGGTTACAAAACCAATCTGGTTACGCAAATCTTCAAAGTCAATATTATTTTCATCAATACTATTGTATAAAATTCTTCCTTGTTGAGGACGGTACAATCCCACCAGCAATTTCATGAGTGTAGTTTTACCTGAACCGGATGGGCCTACAAAAGCTATAGTTTCACCGGTGTTTACTTTAAAACTAATTTCATTGATCGCTTTTTGTGAAGCTGTTCGATGTTTAAAACCGACATTTTCAAATTCTAATGTCGCTATATTTCCTAAATGTTTTGGATTGGGAGATCGAGGTTCTGGTTCTTTTTTCATTAAAGCTTCAAAATTCTCTAAAGATGCTTGTGCTTCCCTGTAGGTAAGGATAATGTTTCCAATCTCCTGTAAAGGTCCAAAAACAAAAAATGAAAATATTTGCATGGTGGCCAGTTCCCATGCCTGCATTTCTTTACGGAATATCATCCACATTAATAAAAATAAAATAACCTGGCGCAGTGTATTTACAAATGTTCCCTGTATAAAACTGATGCTACGAAGCCTGCGAACTTTTTTTAATTCCAGTCCGAGAATTTTGAAAGTGTTTTTATTCAGCCTTTTCACTTCCTGTCTGGTGAGGCCTAAACTTTTTACCAACTCAATATTACGAAGTGATTCTGTAGTAGAACCTGCCAGTGAAGTTGTCTCTGCAACAATTACTTTTTGTACCGTCTTTATCTTCTTACTAAGGAGGTTAGAAATGATCGTTAACAGGAATATTCCTCCAAAATAGATCAGTGGTAATAACGGATGTATCTGAAATGCAAAAATTGCTACAAAGAGAATTCCTATTATTACCGGAAATAAAACATTGACAAAAGAGGCAACAAATTTTTCTGTATCCAATCTTACTTTTTGCAGTATACCTAATGTTTCACCACTTCGCTGATCTTCAAATTCCTGGTAGGGTAGACCCATGGCATGTTGTAAGCCTTCTGTAAAAACTGTAGCCCCAAATTTCTGTGTTACTACGTTTAAAAAATAATCCTGAAACGCCTTGGCTATTCTACTCACCATTGCTACGCCTATAGAGGCGCCTAATAAGGTTAACAAGGGTCCGGCAAATCCCCACCAGAATGGTTGATAAGCTGTGCTATTATCATAATATTTATAACCCAGGTCAATTAATTTACCAAAGATGATAGGATCAATTAAGGAGAAGCTGATATTTATAGCTGATAAAAAAAGTACCAATACTACAAGCCATTTATGAGGTTTGAGATAACGAAGTAATATTTTCATAATATTCTTTAAGAGAGAGTAAAAGTCAAATCAATGTGCAAACATTGTACATTTTTCTGAAAAAATGACAACTTAGCAGAAATTGTACAAAAAGAAACAATAATAATCGAAATTCAGCCTATTATATGAAAATCATTATATTTCTATGATGGGAAACCCGATAATTTTTTTACACGAGTTGCCTGCTTAATATGTCTTCGTTCATGCCCAATAATGATAGTCATAGCATTTCTTAAACTATAACTCACAAACCCGGATATTGGAGAGGTAACATGTACTTTGTCGAGATCTGCATCTATACAAATTTTAATATGATCTATCAGGTTGTCAATATGATCATTAAATCTGCTAAAGATCTCAATTCCGATTTCTTCGGTTGATGGTTGAAAAATTCTGGGAGCTTTAACCTTTTTCTTCATATGCTCATTTGTTTGAGCGACTAATACCGTACCCCAAAAATCCCGAAGGGGATTAATATTTTCCCAGATATTCGTTTTGAAGTTTTGCCTGATCTTTTTTTCTATTGCAGTATTTCGTAATCCATCAGATATGATCAGATGTTCCAGGCATTGATTAATACTCCAAAGGTTGTCTAATGGTTTCCAGTTTAGCTGCTCATGATTCAGCATATGAAATTCGGTATTGACTTTTTCTTTCGCATCAATTCCTTTACGTATCAATTGCTCTATAAAACCGTGATCTTTCATGTTTGGAATTCGAAAGTAATAAAGTAATAGTAATATACTATCAATTTCGATCAGCCAGCCCAGCCTTCTCTGTCAAGGCTTCTGTATTGAATGGCTTCTGCAAGGTGTTCAGGCTTAATATCATCACTTAATGAGAGATCTGCAATTGTTCTGGATACTTTCAATATCCTGTCATAGGCTCTGGCAGACAAATTCAATTTTTCCATTGCTGTTTTAAGAAGAGTAGCACCCACCTGGTTAATGACACAAATTTCTTTCAGCATTTTACTACTGATCTGTGCATTGCAATAAATTCCGGGATTGTTCTTATATCGTTCCGCTTGTTTGTCTCTTGCAGCAATCACTCTCTCTCGTATGGTGGCTGAGTTTTCCTGAGGTTTAATGGATGACAATTCGCTGAATGCAACAGGAGTAACTTCTACATGCAAATCGATCCTGTCCAGCAGTGGTCCTGATATTTTATTTAAATATTTTTGAACTGCTCCGGGAGGGCAGGTGCATTCTCTTTCCGGGTGATTGTAAAATCCGCAAGGACATGGGTTCATACTTGCCATCAACATAAATGATGCAGGAAAATCAACTGCAACTTTTGCACGGGAAATAGTAACCTTTCTTTCTTCCATTGGTTGCCGCATCACTTCCAATACTGTTCTTTTAAATTCAGGCAGTTCATCCAAAAATAAAACGCCATTATGGGCTAATGAAATTTCACCGGGTTGGGGATTGCCACCGCCACCAACCAAAGCCACATCGCTTATAGTATGATGTGGCGAACGAAAAGGTCTTTTAGAAACTAAAGTGGAATTCTCTGGTAATTTACCTGCAACAGAATGAATCTTGGTTGTTTCTAATGCCTCCTGTAATGAAAGTGGTGGAAGTATAGTTGGTAATCTTTTTGCCAGCATTGTTTTGCCTGCACCGGGCGGGCCAATTAAAATAGCATTATGACCTCCGGCAGCAGCTATTTCCAAAGCTCTCTTTATATTTTCCTGACCTTTTACATCAACAAAATCAATTTCAAAATCTGATTGTGAATGAGCAAATTCTTCTCTGGTATTTATAACAATTGGTTCAAGCCCAGATTCGTCATTTTCAAAAAAATCAATCACTTCTTTAATGGTATTGATACCATAGACAGCAAGGTTGTTAACCATCCCTGCTTCTTTAGCATTAGCTTTTGGAATGATCAGACCTTTGAATCCTTCTTTTCTTGCCTGAATTGAAATGGGTAATGCACCTTTTATAGAACGTATCTCTCCATCCAGTGCCAGCTCACCCATAATAACATATTTGCTTAGGGCTTCTGCGTTTTCAATTTGACCTGATGCTGCGAGTATGCCTAATGCTATTGGAAGATCAAAGGGTGTTCCGCTTTTTTTTATATCAGCAGGGGCAAGATTGACTACCACTTTGGTCCGTGGCATGTTGTAACCATTTGTTTTGAAAGTACTCTCTACTCTGTGCAGGCTTTCTTTTACTGCATTGTCAGGTAAGCCAACGATCATAGGGTCTTTTCCTGTTGTTAGCCAATTCACTTCTACAGTAATAGTAATTGCTTCAACACCATATACAGCACTACCAAATGTTTTTACAAGCATGATTTGAAGATAGATAAAAAAGTAACTAAAATTAAGGTGTGAAAAGAATTGAAAATAGATTTAAGCAGAACTGTTATATATATATTGGATTTTACTCAAAATTTTTATTATTACCGATCGTTATAAGATGGTCGAAAAGATTTACATCAGAACTGATCCCTAGTTTTTTGCGTAAACGGTAACGACTTATTTCAACACCTCTCACTGATATATTCATTAGTTGTGCAATTTCCTTTGAAGTAAGATTCATTCGTAAATAAGCACAAAGTTTAAGTTCACTTGGTGTTATGTCCGGATACTTCTCTTTTACCGCTACTAAAAAATCACTATGCACTTTATCAAAATGTTTTGAAAAGTTTTCCCAATCATCGTCTACTTTTTCATCATCTTTCAATGATTTTACAAGCTTATTTATTTCTTCTTTTGCATGTGGATTCTGGATCGCTTTTATTACTTGTGAAAGCTCACTCTTTATTTTTGTAAGCAGCTCTCCTTTTTTCACAAGATGCATTGCAGAAGAAGCTAACTCTGAATTCTTATAATTGATCTCCGATTCCAGTTTTTCATTCTGCAAATTCATCAGTTCACTTTCTGATTTGCTTTTTTCAAGATTATGTATATATAAAATCCTTTTTTGTTCTTCTTCATATTTTATTTGTTGTTCTTTGAATTTTTTCTTTTGCCATTTATATAAAATATAAACAGCACTGATGAATAATAAGATATAAATAATAAACATCCATTGGGTTTGATACCAGGGTGGAAGGATTTTAAAACTATAAGCTGTTAACTCTGATTCATTACCGAGATTGTTCCTTACCTTAACTTTGAATAAATATTTTCCTGCAGAAAGATTGGTGTATTCTTTGTCAGTTCTTTTCGTCCAATCTGACCATTTTTTTTCAAATCCTTCTAACATATAACTGTATTCCAGATTAGATTGATAACCAAATTGTGGCGAAGAGTATCTGAATCGTATTGATTTCCATTGGTGATTAATGGAAGGAATTTGATCCGGTAATTGTACCGGTGTTTCATTAACAGTATTAAAGTATCCTCCAAAAAGTGTACTGTCTTTATTATTGGTAATAATTACATTCCTAATTTGAACTTTAAGTATTGGCTTGGAAGCTTTATATTTTTCGTAATTGATATGAAAAAATCCTTTTTCACCACCTAAAAAAATATTTTGAAGGTTTACTGGATAAATAAATTCAAAACCACTCAGCATTTTTTCTTTCACTTCATTAATGTATAAAATAACAGGTTCTTTTTCAGTAAAATCAACAACACCCAATGTTTTATCATGAACAAACCAGATGTTACCTGCAGGATCTTCTTTCAGATACCTGATACTTTGATTGCCAAAGATGTTTTTGTAATACGCTGAAAATTCAAAAACCTCTTTTTTATCATTATAGATATATATCCCCTTTTCTGTGGCTACAACTACTTCGTTTTTTATTTTATAGATATGATTATTCAGTTTTGATGGCAAGCCATTTTTGTCGGTATATTCTTTTACAAGATAATTGCCGTTAACTGTTTTATAGATTTTGTAAATGCCCTGGTATGGATGAGATACCCATATATCGCCGGTATTATCTATCGTTACAAAGCGGGATGATTCTTTGAAATTTGGTATTACTTCAGAAGGAATGAATGATCCATTTACATAGTTGAAATACATCAAGCCATTATAATTGCCAGCAATTAACTGAGGTGTGGGGAAAATTCTTGATGTGGGAATAAAATTCCAAAAACCGGTTTTAGTTGTTATCGGAATTGCAGTACTGTTTTTAATCTGAAAAACTCCTTCATGATGTCCCAGTAATAATTGATTATTTATTTCGGTTAAATTCCAGGCTTGTCCTTTTGTATTTTCAATTGAAGTAAATGTTCCTTTGCTAAAACTCAGATCATTTTCAGGTTGTAATTTAACACCGAATAAGCCATTCGATGTGCCGGTGTACAATTGATTATCGAAAATAGCTGCAGTATAGCCTGATCCATTTTGAAAGCTGGGCGTTAATTTTTTTATTGCGCTATTATATGCTATAAAATCAATACCATTATCAAGGCCTAGCCAAAGATTACTTTGTTGATCCAAAAAAATACTAAGTACATTATTGTTTTGTAATCCTTCGATCATTGAAAAGCTTTGAATGATATTTCCGGAAAAATCGGTAATAAAAACTCCATTATTATTGGTTGCAAGTGCCACTCTTTTATTATTTATTGAAACGGCAGCATAAATTCTTTCACTAATAAATCGGGTTGTATTAAGGCTATTTAATTTAGTGATCCGGTCATTGTTTAATATAAAAAGTCCCGATTTTAATGTGGTAATCATGCAGGAGTCTTCACCGGCTTGAAGAATTGCAGTAACAGGATCATCTACGGGTAATTCATTTTTTTGAGAAAGTGGTTTCCAATTGTTATCATCAAATACTAATAAACCTGCTTTGCTGTCATGTGCAAATAATCTGTCATTTGCAATTCCGAGGTAATACCATTGGTCTGGTGACTGGTATACATTAAATGACTGATTTGATAATTTAAATAGCTTGAAATCTGTACGGAAGTAGATATTGTTTTTAAATGATATGATATCCCAGACATCACCAAAATTGCGGTCTTTGGCAGGAATTGATTGAATTAAGGAATTATATACCAGATTACCATTAGGAGCCGGGGAAAAGAATCCAAATTCACCTTGACCGCCTACATAAATTTTACCGTCCGAATCTATCTTAACTGATCTCACAATTGTTTTATTAGGCAATGGATTCAGTTTCCAAAATGTTCCATCAAAACTTAATAACCCTTCATTGTTTGCTATATATATTATCCCATTAATATCCTGTTCAAAATCCCAGTTTTGAAGACCAGCATTATATGTTTGTTTGTTATAATTTAATACTTCAGGAAGCCCAATCGTATTTTGTGCAAAAAGGGTTATTGGAAAAAGTAATAAAACAATAATCGTTTTCACTTAAAAAATAGAAATTTAGAATGTGAATGTAGTAAAATTCTTTTTGATGTAGTATTGATGTAGTTTAAATTTATTGAAAATCAATGATTTATATTTTAAGATGTAGTATTGATGAGGCCTTTTATTTGGTTATATGTTGTATTGACGCTTAACTTAGAAAAATTATTCTAGGTCTTAAAATTTACTAAAACGATTGCATATGAAACTTAAAAAGGCACAATTGTGCATAGTATTTCTGTTTGGACTTATTGTTCAATTAAATGCTCAAAATTTTTCAATTTCCGGTCAGGTAAAAAACAAAACTACAGGAGAACCACTGGTAGCTGCTACAGTATTTGTTAAGGGGACAAGCACCTCTACTTTAACCGATGCAAATGGAAATTTTACAATTACAGTTCCTAAAAAGGGTTCAAAACTTGAGATCAGTTATGCTGGTTTGAATGTGTTTGAATATACAGTATCTGATGAAAGATCGGGTATTGTGATCTTATTGGAAGAGAGTGCTGCGGTTCAACTTAATGAAGTTGTTGTAACTGGTTATGGTACTCAAAAAGTAACAAATGTTTCAGGCGCTATTTCTACTATTAAAAGTGGAGATATTGAAAAGTTACGACCAGTTAGAACTGAAGATGCCTTACAAGGAAGGGCATCTGGTGTAAATGTAATACAAAG